>CBJNAE010000007.1:0-32442 GCA_966433995.1 uncultured Ideonella sp.
GTGTCCATGATCAATTTCGACGCCATTCCCCAAGACAAGCTCCCCGCCCTGCTGCGCACCGCGCCCAAGGCCGAGCTGCACATCCACATCGAGGGCTCGCTGGAGCCCGAGCTGATCTTCAAGCTGGCCAAGCGCAACAACGTGGCGCTGGCCTACCCCAGCGTGGAAGCGCTGCGCGAGGCCTATGCCTTCACCGACCTGCAGAGCTTCCTCGACATCTACTACGCCGGCGCCAGCGTGCTGCTGCACGCGCGGGACTTCGAGGACATGGCCTTCGCCTATTTCCAGCGCGCCGCCGCGGACAACGTGGTGCACGCCGAACTCTTCTTCGACCCGCAGACCCACACCGACCGCGGCGTGCCCATCGCCACCGTGTTCGAAGGCCTGACGCGCGCTTGCGAACGGGCCCGGAACGAGCTGGGCGTCAGCAGCGCGCTGATCCTGTGCTTCCTGCGCCACCTCAGCGAAGAAGCCGCCCTCGCGACGCTGGAGGCCGCGTTGCCCCACCGCGACCAGTTCATCGGCGTCGGCCTGGACAGCAGCGAGCGCGGCCACCCGCCCGAGAAGTTCGCCCGGGTCTTCGAAAAGGCCCGTTCGCTCGGCTTGAAAGCCGTGGCCCATGCCGGGGAAGAGGGGCCGCCGGAATACATCTGGAGCGCGCTGGACGTGCTGAAGGTCGCACGCATCGACCACGGCGTGCGCTCCATCGAAGACCCGGTGCTGGTGGCGAGGCTGGCCAAGGAGCGCATGCCGCTGACCGTTTGCCCGCTGTCCAACGTGAAACTCTGCGTCTTCCGCGACATGGCGCAGCACAACTTGGCCGACCTGCTGGCGGCCGGGCTGTGCGTCACCGTCAACTCCGACGACCCCGCCTACTTCGGGGGCTACATGAACCAGAACTTCCTGGAACTGTTCGCCGCGCTGCCGCAGCTCGGCCCGCGCGAGGCCCACCAGTTGGCGTTGAACAGCTTCGAGGCGAGTTTCGTGGAGGCGGCGTTAAAGGCGAAGTGGAAGGAAGAGCTGGACCGGGTGTTCTCCGGCTGAGCCCGTGCGTTCGTGCGAGCCCGTCGAAGCCGACGCAGGCTCTTTGTTTTCGTTCAACTGGGAAGATGTGAACGGATCCGACAGCCTCGCTGGGCTCGCCAAAACGGGCCTGCTCCGCGTTGCAGACGCTTGCCGGCGCATTTTGCGCCTCGGTCGGCCCGGAACACGTTGTTCCGGATATCGGCTCACTTGTCCTGCGCCGATCGTCAATTTCCGCCCGCGTAAAGAAGTCCAAAGCAATTTTGCTGGCGTGGAATCCATGGCACCGCAGGGCCGGGTGTTCATCGCGTTGAGTGGTGCTACGCCCCGTGGCTCACAACCACACGCTCGATAGTCCCCTGCTGTTTCTGATCACTCAAGGCCGCGCCCGGCCAGGTGCCGCCCCGCGACGTAGGTGCTGACGAGGTTTCGCTCGTCCCCCAGCATCATCCAGGCGAAGACTTTTTCGTGGAGGCTGGCGGCCAGCCCCGTGCGCCGCTGCATCACGGTGCCCACGGCCCATTCCCAAACGCAGACGTCCGCCATGCGCCCGGGCTCCAGCGATCCCATCTCCGCGTCCAGCGACAACGACTGCGCCGCGCCCCGCGTCGCCGAATGCAGCGCCTTCCAGGCGGTGAGGCGGTGCCCCTGCACGGCCTGGACCTTGTAGGCCTCCGCCAGTGTCCGCAGCATCGACAGACTCGTCCCGCCGCCGACGTCGCTCGCCACGGTGACCGCCGTGCCCGCCGATTCCGCCGTCCGCCAGTCGAACAGCCCGCTGCCCAGGAAGAGGTTGGACGACGGGCTGTGCGCGATATGCGCGCCGGCGTCTCGCAGCGCCGCGTGGTCGCCGCTGTCCAGCCAGATGCCGTGGGCCAGCACGCTGAGCCGGTGCAGGAGGCCCGCGCGGGCGTAGACGTCGAGATAGCTCCGGGCCTCGGGGAACAGATCTCGCACCCAGTTCACTTCGTCGCGGTTTTCCGCGACGTGGGTCTGCATGTAGGTGCCCGGATGCGCCCGGCACAGGCGGCCGGCCATCGCGAGTTGCCCCGGCGTGCTGGTCGGCGCGAAGCGGACCGTGACCGCGTAGGCCAGGCGGTCGACGCCGTGCCAACGGTCGATCAGTTCGGTGCAGTCCCGTTCTGCCTGGTCGATGTCGTCGAGCAGGCCCGCCGGTGCATGGCGGTCCATCAGGACCTTCCCGGTGATCAGCCGCATGCCCCGGCTCCGCGCCGCGCCGAAGAGGGCCTCGGCGCTGACCTTGTGCACCGTGGGAAACACCACCGCGCTGGTGGTGCCGTGCGCAAGCAGCGCGTCGAGGAAGCACGCGGCCCCCGCGGTGGACACCGCTGGATCGGCGTAACGCTGCTCCGCCGGGAAGGTGTAGGTGTCGAGCCAGTCGAGCAACTCGGCGCCGTAGCTGGCGATCACGTCGAGCTGTGGGCTGTGGACGTGGGTGTCGATGAAGCCGGGCAGTATCAATCGCCCGGCGTGGTCGTGCCGCGCCCAGGAGCCGTCCAGCGGCCGGCTGGCCGGCTGGGCGCCGACCACGCGGCCCGATTCGATGAGCAGCCAGTGGTCCGGCCGGTACCGGACGGCCTTCGATTCCGTCGCACCCCACTCCGGGGTGCCCGTGAAGTCGAGCAGGTCTCCACGCAGCGCCAGGCGGGCATGGGGTTCGTGCGCGTATTTTTCCATTCGTCACCGCTCCGTGATGCGGGCAAGGCCCGTGGCCGGCCAGGGCCCCGCAAGCCGTGCGCCAAAAAAAAGAAATCCCTCCCGCCGCCCACAGGGCGCGGTGGAAGCGCAAGCGTGGGCGACCGCTCCGGGGCCGTTCATTTCTGTTTGCAATCGGGGTCGACGGTGTAGTCCGCGACCTTGATGGCGCCGCCGATGATCTCGGCCTGGGCGGCCTCCACCTGCTTCTGCATGTCGGGGGTGACGAGGCCGCGGTTGTGCCGGTCCAGCGCCCAACCGACGCCGTTCTCCTTCGCGCCGAGGTTCAACACGCCGCCGCCGGTCCAGGTCTTCTTGTCCACGCTTTGCGCGGCCAGGTAGACGGCGGTGTCGATGCGTTTGATCATCGAAGTCAGCATGGTCCCCGGCTGCAGGGGGTTCTGGTTCTTGTCCACGCCGATGCTCAGCCGGCCGGCTTTCTTCGCGGCGGCGTAGACGCCCAGGCCGGTGCCGCCCGCCGCCGAGAAGACGACGTCGACCCCCTTTGAAAAAAGGCTGTTGGCCAGCAGTTCGCCCCGCTCGGGGTCGTTCCATGCGGCCGTCGTGGTCCCAACGATCTCCGACAGCACGCGCGCCTGCGGGTTGACGCGGCGCACGCCCTGCTCGTAGCCGCATTGGAACCGCCGGATCACCGGCAGGTCCATGCCGCCCACGAACCCCACCTTGCCGCTCTTGCTGGCCATCGCCGCCAGCATGCCGACGAGGTAGGCGCCTTCGTGGTCCTTGAAGACCACCGATTGCACGTTGGGCTCCTGCACCACGGCATCGATGATGGTGAAGCGCACCTTCGGGAAGTCCCTGGCCACGGCCCGGACTTCATCGGCCAGCGCGAATCCGATGGCTATCACCGGATCGGCGCCCTCGATGGCGAACCGGCGGATGGCGGCCCTGCCGAAAGCCTGCTTGGCGGGGCCGAACTCCTTCTTGTAGCGTTCTATGCCGTCGTTCGCGGCGACGTTGAAGGAATCGTCGAAGTTGACGGATTCGTAGACCACGGCCGGCGCCGCGTGGACCGCCATGGCGACGGCCGCCAATGGGGCGAGGAGGGTTTTGAGCATGGATGGCCCTTTGCATGGAGTGTTCTGCGCATGCCCTCATCCCCCCCGCCTCGATGGCGGGGGGGCGTGGGGCGCCTGCTTCTCCTCCAATCCGCCGGTGCCTTCCGGTTCTTCTTCGATCTTGAATAGCCCGACCGCCGCGGCCAGCCGGTCGGCCTCGTGCCGCAGGCTTTCAGCGGCGGCCGCCGTGCGCTCGACGAGCGCGCTGTTCTGCCGCGTGGCCTGTTCGATCACGGAAATGGATTCGTTCGCCTGCTGGACGGAAGCGGCGAGGGACGAATTCGAGGTTTCCATCTCCCCCACCAGCGTGTCGATCCGAACGATCTCCTGGATGGCCTGGCCGATCGTCCGGCCCGCGTCGGCGACCTGGCTGTAGCCTTCGGCCACCTGCGCGGAACTCGTCGTCGTGAGCGAGCGGATGTCGCGGGAGGCTTCGCTGCAGCGCAGCGCGAGCTGGCGGACCTCGTCCGCGACCAGCGAGAACCCTTTGCCTGCCGCCCCGGCGCGGGCCGATTCCACCGCGGCGTTCAATGCGAGGATGTTGGTCTGGAACGCGATGGAGTCGATCAGGGACGTGATCTCGGAGACCTGCTTGCTGGTTTCGCGGATCCGCGTCATCGCGGCTTGCACGCCGTCCATGGCTTGTCCGGCGTTGCCCGCCACGACTGTCGCGCGCTCCACGCTTTCCCGGGCCTCGCGGGCGTGCCCGCTGTGCACGGACATGCTGCGCGCCAGGCCGTTCACCAGGGACGTCGCCCTTCGCACGTGGTCGGCTTGTTTCTCGGTGCGCCGCGACAGGTCGAAGTTCCCGGCCGAGATGTTGGTTGAGGATTGGGTGACGATGCCCGCGCCGTCCGCGACCGCCCGCATCGCCACGCGCAGGCGTTCCTGCATCTGCTGCATGGAGGCCAGCACGCTGCCCGCCAGCGGCGCTGCCTGGGCCAGGGAGACCAGGTCGCCTTCCGCGACGCGGGCCGTCGCGGCCGCCAACTCGTGGGGTTCGGCGCCCAGCTGGCGCATCACCCGCCGGGACAGCCGCCAGCAAACCCAGGCGCTCGCGAGCGTGCTGGCCAGGGTCGCGGCGACGATGAGCAGCAGCATGCGCTTGCCCATGACCGCGGAGCGCTGCTGGGACTTCGCCACCCTGTCCACGCGCTCGTCCGCCAGTTGCTGGAGCGCGGACACCAGCTTCTCGGTGCGCACCCTCACGGCCAGGTCGCGCCGGACCGCGGACTGGCTCAACTCGCCGACCGGTTCGTTTTCGAGCGCGGTGACGAAGGCGGCGATTTCCGGTGTCCAGGCGTCGGCCACGGCGCTCACCGCCTCGATGACGCCGGACTGGTCGCGGCTCGACGCCGCGCGGACCTTCGCCAGCGTCTCCTGGAACGCCCGCACGTTCCCGTCCAGGACCTTCTTGGCATCGCGGCGCTGGTCGTCCCACGAGGCCAGCATCATGTTCTCGCGCGATACCTCGGCTTGCAGCAGGCCCAGCTGGGCTTGCCGGGTCAACTCCAGCGCGCCGAGGTCCACGTCGATGACCTGGTCCAACTCGGCGCGGATGCGGCCCATGCCGTAGACGCCGACGGCGGCGCCCAATGCGCCCAGGGTCGTGGCAACGGCCGCGATCAGCAACAACTGGGTCCTCAGCGACCTCTTCGCCGGGCGGGTCATGGCAGGAGGCCCAGGCGGCTGCGCAGCAGGGTCAGCACGCCTTCGCCGTGCGCCTGGTTGACGTATCGGACATTCGGCCTGCGCCCGGACGTGCCCCACCAGTCCACCACGCTCGCACCCAGCGTCAACGCGCTGCTGACCTCCACGGCCACATGCACCATGCGGCTGGAAAAGAGATGGGGGGCCAGCAGGTAAGCCACCACGCACGGGTCGTGCAGGGGGCTGCCGCGGTCCGCGAACCGGGATTTCTCGGCTTGGCCGTGGCTCTGGAGCAGCTGTGCCGCCAGCGCCCCGGCGCGGTTGCCCAGGGCTTCGAGCCGGCCCAGCTGTTCGCTGTCCACCATGACCTGGTGCGTCGCGTCCAGCGGCAGCATCGTGATGGGGACGCCGCTTTCCAGCACCAGTTTGGCGGCGTGCGGGTCGGCGTAGAAGTTGAATTCCGCGCAGGGCGTGACATTGCCGCCTTCGGACATGGCGCCGCCCATCAGCACGATTTCCTGGATGCGGGGGGCGATGTCCGGCGCTTTGGACAGGGCCACGGCGATGTTCGTCAAGGGGCCCAGTGCGCACAGCACGATGCGTCCGGGATGGGACCTCAGGGTCTCGACCAGGTAGTCCACGGCGTGCCCCGCTCCCAGGGGCATGGCGGGCTGGTGCAGCGCGGGCCCGTTGAGCCCTTCCTCCCCGTGCACTTCGGTCGCGCAGACGGGGCTGCGCAGCAGCGGCCTCTCGCAACCGGCGAAGACATCGATGTCGGGGCGCCCGGCCCACTCGCAGACGATCCGGGCGTTGCGTTGCGTCTTTGCCAGCGGGACGTTGCCGGCGACCGTGGTGATGCCGAGGACCCGCAACTGCTGCGGCGAGGCAAGGGCCAGGAAGATCGCGACGGCGTCGTCCTGCCCGGGGTCGCAGTCGATGATGATGGATTGGCGATTCATGCTGGAAATCCCATGGGGTCCCGTGGGCACGCCGCCTTGCCCGGCGGCCTGCGGGCCTCAGTTCTTGACATACGGTTTGCCCAGGGCGGCGGGCGCTTTCGCCCTGCCGAAAAAGCCCGCGAGCAGCACCACGGTCAGCAGGTAGGGCAGGGCCTGGATCAATTCGACGGGGACGCGGCCCACCCATGGGATGTGCACGCCCTGCAAGCGGATGGCCACCGCGTCCAGGAAACCGAAGAGCAGGCAGGCGGCGAGGGTGGCGGCCGGTTGCCATCTGCCGAAGACCATGGCCGCCAGCGCCATGAACCCCCTCCCGGCGGACATGTTGGGTGTGAACGACGCGTTGAGGGACAACGCCAGGTGCGCGCCCGCGAGGGCGCACAGCACGCCGGAGATCGTCACCGCGCGGTAGCGCAGCCAGGCCACCGAGATGCCCGCTGCGGCCACCATCTCGGCGTTCTCGCCCACGGCGCGCAGCCTCAAGCCGAAACGCGTCCGGTACAGCACCCACCAGGACAGTGGGACCAGCGCCAGGGCCAGCCACACCAGCCCGTCCTGGGAGAAGAAGGCTTCTGACAGGAGCGCGCCCGCGTGCGACGGCATCGACCGGAGGCTGTCGTTCGCGCTGGAGAAGAAGGCGCCGAAGCGCGCCTGCGGCACCACCGGCGGTGTCCGACCGCCCAGGTGGAACCATACGAGGCCCAGCACGGTCGTGAGGCCGGCCGCGATCAGGTTGATCGCCACGCCCGAGACGATCTGGTCGCCCCGGTGCGAGATGCAGGCGAAGCCGTGGACCCACGACAGCCCGACCGCGACGGCCACCGCGACTGCGACGGCGCCCGGCGCCGCGATGCCCGCCGCGCCGGCGCTCGCCGCCGCGAACGCCGCCGCCAGCAGCTTGCCTTCCAGGCCGATGTCCACGACGCCGGCGCGTTCGCTGAAGAGGCCCGCGAACGCGCAAAAAACCAGCGGCGTGGCGATGCGCAGCGTCGCGCCGGCCACGGAGGCGACGATGTCCAGGAACTCGATCATGTCGAACCGCCTTCTGGTTTCTTCGCGCAGCGCCGGTACAGCCAGGCGACCGCCGGCCTGAGCGCGAACCCCATCGCGCCGCAGAACAGCACGATGAAGCCTTGCACAGCGACCACCATGTCACGGGTGATTTCCGGCATCTCGAACGTCAACTCGGTGCCTCCCTGGTACAGGCCGCCGAACAGCAGGGCGGCCAGCACGATCCCGACAGGGTGGTTGCGTCCCATCACCGACACGGCGATGCCGACGAATCCGGCGCCCCCGCTGAAGTTCAGCAGCAGCTTGTGGTTGACCCCGGCGATCTCGTTCAAGCCCAGCAAAGCCGCGATGCCGCCCGACACGCCCATGGACACCAGCGTCAGCCGCTTGGCGTCCAATCCCGCGTACCAGGCGCTGCCTGGGGATGCGCCGAGTGTCCGCAGCGCGTGGCCGGTGGGTGTCCTCCAAAGCAGCAGCCACACCGCCACGCACAGGCCGAGCGCGATGGCGAAGCTCAGGTTCAGCGGCGTGTCCGGCATGTCGACGCCGATCGCGCCGAGCAGTGCCTGCATGCTGGGCAGCGCGGCCCCCGCGGCGAAGGCGCGGGTCTCCACGGCAAGGCTGCCCGGGGGCATCATCACGTTGACCAGCAACCAGACCATCAATGACGAAGCCAGGAAATTGAACATGATGGTCGTCACCACGATGTGGCTGCCGCGCCAGGCCCGCAGGTAGGCCGGTACCAGCGCCCAGGCGGCACCCGCGGCGATCCCCGCCAGCGCGGCCAGCGGGACGAGCGCGAGCGGGTGCAGCGAGTCGCCCAGGCCGAGCAGCACGGCCCCCACGGCCAGCCCCCCCATGGTCGCCTGCCCCTCGGCTCCGATGTTGAAATGCCCCGCCTGCAGGGCCACCGCCACGGCCAGGCCGGTGAAGATGAAATTGGTGGCGTAGTAAAGCGTGTAGCCCCACGACAAGGCGCTGCCGAAGGCGCCGGCCACGAGGAGGTTCACCGCCTTCCAGGGATCCTGGCCGATGGAGCCGACGACCGCGCCCGCGATGAGCAGCGCGAAGGCCGCATTGACCAATGGGAGCACGACGTGGTCGATCCACTTCGGCAGAACCATGGATGAACCCGTGCTCATGGCGCCAGCCTCCCCGTCTCGTCAGGGCCGACGTGGTCGCCCATCAATTCGCCCAACCGGTTCAGCGTCGCTTCCGGGCGGGCGAGCGCGCCGGTGATGCGTCCGCCGCTCATCACCGCGATCCGGTCGGACAACGCCAGGATCTCGTCCAGTTCCGTGGAGACGATCAGGATGGCGCAGCCCCTGTCGCGCATGTCGCGCAAGCGGGCGTGGATCAGCTCGATCGCGCCGATGTCCACGCCACGGGTGGGCTGGCCGATGAGCAGGACCCTGGGCTCCTGCCGCAACTCGCGCGCCAGGACCAGCTTCTGCTGGTTGCCGCCCGAGAACTTGGAAGTGGCCAGGGATTCCTGCGCCGGCCTGACGTCGAAGTCGGCCATCAAGCCGCGGCAGACCCCGCGCATCGCCCCGGGGCTCAAAAAGGGGCCTCGGCGGATGACCGGGTCGTCCAGGTAGCCCAGGGCACCGGCCTCCCATGCCGGGAAATCCAGCACGATGCCCATGCGGTGCCTGTCTTCCGGCACGTGGGCCACGCGGAGCCTGCGCATCTCGCGGGGGCTGGCTGGATTGCCGGGGTCGACCACGCGCTCCCGCCCGCCGGCGCCTCTGATGCGCATGCTCCCGCTGCCGGGCGGGAGCATGCCGGCCAGCACCAGCAGCAACTCGTTCTGCCCGTTGCCCGAAACGCCGGCGACGCCGAGAATTTCACCCGCTCGCAGTTCCAACGAAACATCGCGGAGCCGTTGCACGCCGCGCTCGTCTCGCCACCCCAGGCATTCGGTGCGCAGGGGGACAGCGTCTTCCGGCTCCCCGCGCGGACGGCGGGCCACCGGTGCCGAGGCGGCCTGCGCCTCCAGGCTCGGGACGGTCCGGCCCACCATCAGCTCGGCCAGCTCCTGGGCGGACGTGCCGCTGGTGGGGCGTTCGGCGACGACAGCGCCGTGGCGCATGACGGTGACGCGGTCAGTCATCGCCATCACTTCCTTCAGCTTGTGCGTGATGATCAGCACCGTGGTGCCGCGCAGGCGCAGCTTCTCCACCACGGCCGCCAGCTGGAGGGTTTCCGCCGGCGTGAGCACGGCCGTGGGCTCGTCCAGGATGAGGATGCGCGCGCCGCGGTAGAGGGCTTTGAGAATCTCCACGCGCTGCTGGATGCCGACCGGCAGTTCCGAGACGCGCGCGTCTGGGTCGATTTCCAGGCCGAATTCGCGGCACAGCGCCAGGATCTGCGTGCGTGCCCGCTGCACCGCCGGACCGGTCAGGAACCCGTCCTCCGCGCCCAGCACGATGTTCTCGGCCACGGTGAAGCCGTCGATCAGCATGAAATGCTGATGGACCATGCCCACCCCGCACCGGATGGCGTCCCGCGCGTTTTGCAGCCGGACGGGGCTCCCATCGATCGAAATCGTTCCGGCGTCGGGCTGCTGCATGCCGTAGAGCAGGCTCATCAGCGTCGACTTGCCGGCGCCGTTTTCCCCGATGATGCCGTGCACGCTCCCCGCCTGGACGGTCAGGCTGACACCCTTGTTGGCGTGGACGGGGCCGAACCGCTTGTGGATGCCGGCGATTTCCACGGCCGGGGGACGCCCCCCGCGCGGCGCCGGGCGGTTCAGGTTCGACGGCGGATTCATGGTCGGCGCGAAGTGGGAGTGCATCGGGCGGCTTGCGCTTTCGTGGCCGGCTTCAGGGCGCGCACTTGTTCTTTTCCATGTAGTTCGCGACTTTGATCTTGCCCGCGACGATGTCGGCCTGGGCCGCGGAGAGCTTGCTCCTGGTCGCGGGTGGGATCAATTTCGCGTTGCTGTCGTCCATGGCCAGTTCCACGCCTTTTTCCTTCAACCCGAGAACGGTGGTCCCCGGCTGCCAGCCGCCGTCCTTGGCGCTGGCCAGCACCTTGTAGACCGCCACGTCGACGCGCTTCATCATCGAGCTGAGCATCGTCCCGGGGTGGAGCGCGTTCTGGTTGCTGTCCACGCCGATCGCCAGCTTCCCCTGGTCCTTCGCGGCCTGGTAGACGCCGATTCCCGTTCCGCCGGCGGCGGCGAACACGACGTCGACGCCGCGCGAGAACTGGTTCTTCGCCAGCTCGGCGCCCCGGGTCGGGTCGCTCCACGCGGCCGGCGTGGTCCCCGCCATGTTGTTCACCACCTCGACTTGCGGGTTGGCGAACCTGGCGCCTTGCTCATAGCCGCACTGGTAGCGGCGGATGACCGGCACGTCCATCCCGCCCACGAACCCCACCTTGCCGGATTTGCTCGTCAAGGCCGCGAGCATCCCGGCCAGGAACGAGCCTTCATGGTCCTTGAACTCGATGGACTGGACGTTGGCGCCCGCGACGGTGGTGTCGACGATGGCGAACCGGACCTTGGGGAACTCGGCGGCCACCTTGGCCAGGGCGGCCGCCTGGGTGAACCCGATCACGATGACGGGGTCGACGCCCTTCTGCGCCATGCGGCGCATCGCCTGTTCCCTCTGCGTGTCGTTGGAGATCTCGAAATCCAAGTAGGCGGAGCCGGTGTCCTTCTTGAATTTCTCTATGCCCATGTAGGCGGCTTCGTTGAAGGACTTGTCGAATTTCCCGCCGGCGTCGTAGATGATGCCCGGTGAGAATTTCCCCTGGGCCGAGGCTTGGGCAGCCGCCGCGGCCAAGGTGACGAAGGCGAGGTTCGAAGCAATCGAGCGAAGGTTTCTTTTCATGGAGCGACTCCGGCTGTGGGGCTTGATCTTCAGGCTTGCGGGCCCAAGGGGGCGTTCGTGGTTCATCGCGCCGACCCGCTGGGCCCGCCCGGACGCGGCGGCCGGCGTCAGAAGCGGTGCTGGATGCCGAAATCGAACCCCGTCGCGGTGCGGCCCAGCACGGTGGTGCCGTCCAGGTTGTAGCGCGCGCCCGAGGAGGAGGTGTCTGCCGCGGCCAGCGCGCTCTGCGACAGCCGTGCAGCGCTGGCGTAGAGGGTCGTGCGCTTGGACAGGGGGTGCAGGTACTGAATGCCGAATTGGCTGGCGTCCTGCTCGTCGCTGCCCAGGCCGGAGCGGTCGGCGCGGGTGTAGGCGAAGTTGATGCTGCCGACACCGACGGGCACCATGCCGCCCAGGTTGTACATGAGCTGCTTGCGCTTGGCGCCGGCGGCCGTCGCCGCCGAATCGAATTCGGTCACCGAACCCATGACGCGTATCGGCCCGAAGTTGTAGGACGCGCCCAGCACGGAGTATTTGAACTTCCCGTTGGGTGTCGTGACGGCCGCGCTCACGCCCGTGGCCGGATTGACCACGCCGACGGAGTTCACTTCGGTCTGCCCATAGGTGTAGCGCGCCTCGACGGGGCCCCGGTTGTAGCCGACGGCGAACGACTCGTACTTGTTGCCCACGCGCGTGCCTTCGTGCAGCCCGACCTGGACCTGGCCATAGAAGCCTCCCAGGGAGTTCGGCGTCAGGTAGGACAACGCATTGTTGACGCGGGTGAACGTGTTGACGTTCGAAAAGTTGAACGGCGACGCGAGGTTCATCACGTTGCCCACGCCTTTCCCGTTGAGCGGGTCGAAGTCGCCGGGCCCGGAGTTCTGCAGGGCGGCGTCGCGGCCGAGGCGCAGTTCGCCGAACGGCCCCATCAGGCTGACCGTGGAACGGCGTTCCCAGAATGTGGACCCCGTGGCGCCGGTGTCGGGCCGCAGCGCGGCGTCGAGGAAGAAACCCGCCTTGAATCCGCCGCCGAGGTCTTCGACACCGGAGAACACCAGGCGGTTGCTCGTGGTGCCGTCCCGTTGCAGCAGCGTCTGCCTGCTGACGCCGTTGTCGACGCTGCGCACGGCCAGGTCGAGGCGGCCCGAGAGCGTGACGCTGGATTGGGCAAACGTTGTCGTTCCGATCGACAAGAGGGCCCATGAGATCAATTTCAGTTTCATCGCTGTTCCTTTCGGTGTGTGGGTTGGTTGGGGCGACAGGCGTTGGACGGGCGACCTCTGCCTGTCTGCCACGCGTTCGGGCGTGCGCCAGGCGGGTTGCCGGCGCAGCCGGCGCTATCTCAGGCGCGAACCCGTGGCGGAGATCAGTGACTGGTGGGAGTACTGGCTTGCGTCGACCTTGTCCAGGCGCCCGTTCCTGGACTCGACGAAGTCGATGAAGGTCTGGGTGTAGTACAGGCCGGTGTCCACCCAGCGGCTCTTGTCCTTGTAGATCCCTGCCAGGGTGGTGTAGCCGTCCTTGCCGCTGGCGATGTAGTCGTTGGTCACCATGGTGAAGCGCTGGCCGGGCTGCACCGTCGACCACTGGCCCGTCACCCGGTTACGCACTTCCAGCCCGCTGAAGCGCTTGCCACGCGGCTGCGACATGTCCAGCGACCACCGCAAACCCGCGGCATACGGGTGCGAACCGTCGGAGCCGCGCACGCCGTTGACAGGGTCGAGGTGGAAGGCCGCGGCGTCCTCCAACATGGCATGCACCTCGGCACCGGTCAGTTCCATCTCCACCAGGGTGTTGGCGAAGGGCAGGACCCGGTAGGCCGTGTCGTAGCTGATGTCGCCCTGGGGAATGGCCACGCGGACGCCGCCGGCGTTCTGCAGGGAGAAATGCGCGCGGCGCGACGCCTGCAGGAATCCCTCGGCGACGTACTGGGCGGCGTCGCTGCCTTGCGGCCCGCAGTTGTTGGCCGCCGCGGATCCCGGGACACGCACGTGGCAGAAGGCTTGCGGCGCGTTCCCCAGCTTGCGGCCCAGGCTGGCGCCCAACTCTTCCGAGAAGCGTTTGACCAGGGCGGACGAACCTGGATCGGGTTGCACCACCTTGAAATCCGCGGAGGCGTCCAGCCTGGCCGCGAGCGCGGCGCGCGTCTGCGCAGGCACCGCCTGCCATTTGCCGGCCGAGTCTTTCTGTTGGAAGTTGTCCCCCACGGGGATGACCAGTCGGCCGCCGCATTGCACCACCTTGCCCTGCGCGTCGAATTCGACGTCCAGGACGCCGACGCCCTTGGTGTATTCCCAGGCCTGGCTTACGCAGACCGCGGCGCCATCGGCATTGCGCCACTGGGTGGGGTAATTGCCCGCGGGCGTCAGGCCGAAAGCCTTGAGCTGGTCCGAACCGAGCAGCGAATGGGAATCCCCGCCGATCACGACATCCACCTCGGGCAGCCGCTGCGCCAGCGCCATGTCGTTGCCGTAACCCAGGTGGGTGGCCAGGACGATGTGCTTGACGCCCAGGGCCTTGAGTTCCGCCACGGCAGCCGTGGCAGCGTCGGCTTCATCCAGGAACACGGTGGATTCCAGCGGGCGGGACGAGTTGACGGTCTTGCCTTTGATCGTCAAGCCGACGATCCCCACGCTCACGCCCGACACTTGCTTGATGACATAGGGCCGGAAATAGTCGGCCGCGGAATTCGGCGCGAGCGGCGTGCCGATCTTCGGGCGCACGTTGGCGGAAACCACGTCGGTCTTGCAGCTCTTGTCCGATCGCAGGTCCGACAAGAAGGCGCTCAGCGCCTGGTCTCCATAGTCGAATTCATGGTTGCCCAGGGTGAACGTGTCGAAGCACACGCGGTTCATCAACTCGGCGTCGGCGCGGCCCTTGAACACGGTGTGGAAGAGGGTGCCCGTCTGCGCATCGCCAGCGTGGATCTTCAGTGCCTGGGGCTGCCCGGCGAATTCCTTGAAGACGGAATGGACCCGGGCGAAGCCGCCGACGTCCACGCGGGTGGGAACCCCGTCGACGGTCAGGTCGAAGTTCTTGATCGCATCGAGGTTCGAATGGTGGTCGTTGATGTGCACGATGCGCATCCGAAGCGGCGGGGGCTCCGCCTTGTCGATGCCCGCGCATCCGGCGACGCCGATCCCCACGACGAGGGCGGCCATTGCTTTGCAACCAGGGAGTCTTTGCATGTCGGTAGTCCTTTCAGCTGGATGCGCCGCACGACTGCGCGTTTGCGCGGCCGCCGCCCTGCGGCGCATGCGTGGGCTGGACGCCCGCGTACTGCTTCCATGCGCGCAGGAATGACAGAGTGACTTCCGAGGCGTTGGCCTCGGCGAGGCCGCTTCCGAAGAATGCGCCGACATCGCGCGAGTGGTCGCCGCCGGCGACGTCGGAGAGGCTGCGAAACGCGATGCAGGGGGTGGAGTTGGCGTAGGCCACGTGGGCGAAAGCCGCGGTCTCCATGTCCATGGCCTCGATCCCGAGCACATCGTGCAGGTAGGCGCGGTAGCTCGGGCTGGCGAGGAAGACCGGGCCGGAGGCGCCCGTGCCGCCGACGGCCAGGGTGGGCACGGTGCTGACGAACTGGGTGGCGTCTTTGGGCCCCACCGACTTCAGCGCCGGCGCAAGCCGCCTGGCCACCTCCAGCATCTGCGCGTCCATCTCGTACCCGAACTTGAACTCGCCCTCGTCGGGGCTGCCGTCGCGCAGGACATAGGTCTCGCGCATGTACATGCCGGTGGCCACGGCCCGGTCCGGATGGGGCAGGCGGAAATCGGGGAAGGGCGACCCATCGGGACCCAGCGCGAGCTTCAGGCCCAGCGGCCCGAGGTCGCCGGGCGCGCCGCACGGCGCGGGGATGCGGTGGTCGGCGCCCCAGTACACCTCCAGCGGCATGACCCACCGCTCGGGCACGACGACGTCACCGACGTGCCGAGCGGGGTTCACCCCACCCGCGATGCCGCTCATCAACAGCCGCTCGATGTGGAAGTTGTCGAGCATCAACTGAGTCACCATGGATGCGTTGACCATGCTGACGCCGCAAAGGACGATCACCACGTCGAGCCCGCAAAGACGGCCTGCGATGAACCGATTGCCGTTGATGCGCCAAGTGAGGGCGTCTTCGGTGCGCTCGATGAGGATGTCGGCTTCCGCGCCGAAGGCGCTGACGATGCCGATGCGCGGGAAAGGGTCGCGCTTCATTTCCAGGAGTTCCTTGTGGTGAGACATGTACATACAGCTCTTCTCTGTCTTTGTTAATGGAATTCCGTCGATTAAGCAAACGTTTGCTTTTTCGTTTGATCGGTTGACCGGCCCGCTCTCGAAAAGCCGGCAGAAAGCCTGACGGTCGTTCGAGTCCGACCCTATCCAGCAGGAATTGGGCCAGCCCGGCCGCTACCTGCCATCGCATGCAAGTCCGGCAACTCGTCTTTGAATGGAATCGAAGCCATCGCGCCGTGCCGGGAGACGCAGATGGCCGCGGCCGACTGGCCCCACTGAATGGCTTCGTCAAGCGACGCCCCCGCGCAGTGGGCCGCGGCCATCGCGCCGATGAATGTGTCTCCGGCCCCGGTCGTGTCGACCGCCTGGGTGCGGACCGCGTCGATGTTCTTCGTTCCGGAGGCCGTCTCGCACAGCACGCCGCGCGAGCCCAGCGTCACGATGACGTTCTTCGCACCAAGATAACGCAGGTACTGGGCCGTGCGCACTATTTCGAGTTCTTCTGCGCCGGGCAGGAGTCGCGCCATGGCCATCGCCTCCGTTTCGTTCGGCACCAGGATGTCCACGCCGCGGATCAGCCGGCTCAATTCGTCTGCGTCCATTTTCTGGGTCGGCGCAGGGTTCAGCAGCACGGGCACGCCGGCGCGTTTGGCGATGGCCATCGCGTGCATCGTGACCGCGACCGGGGTTTCCATCTGGCACAGCAGGAGCGAGGCCGACGAGATGACTTGCGCCGCGCGTTCCACCTGCTCGATGGACAGCGTGGCGTTGGCGCCCGGGTTGAAGGCGATGCGGTTCTGGCCCGAATGCTCTTCGACCATGATCATCGCGATACCCGTCGGCGCGTCCACCTCGTGGACATGTTCCGTCGCCACGCCCTCGGCCTTCAGCGCCTGGATGGCTTGTGCGCCGAACGGGTCGCGCCCGACCGCGCCAATAAAGTGCGCGGCCGCACCAGAACGGGCTGCGGCAACGGCCTGGTTGGCGCCTTTGCCACCGGTGCCTTGGCTGAAGCCCCGAGCGCCGATGGTTTCGCCCGGCTGGGGAACCCTTGGACATCGGAAGGACAAGTCCATGTTGATGCCGCCGAGGACTGTGATGTGACTACCCATGCTTGTACTTCCCAAGGCACCCGCTTCGCTGGACTGCGCGCGGGTGCTGGCGTGAGGTGGTTGGCGGCCGCCGGTGCAAGCCAGGGGCGGGCGTTGCCCCTGGAGCAGCCCCGGCTTGCCGAGAGGGCTTCTCGTCGCCCACCAATTAGGCAAACGTTTGCGTGAATGAATTAAGCCATACCCCGATCGCTGCCGTCAAGCGGCGGCACCCTTGGGAATGTGCAAACTTCCGCAGTCCGCGGCGATACCGTGCGGATGGCACAATGCGCAGCCCTGTTCGGCCATGAGAAACCGCAAGTCGCCGATGGGATCCGCGCGCGCCGCGCCCTGCGATCCGCACCTAGCGTCGTGAGTCGGAAGTTCGTTGAAATAGGCGGCACGAAATCGACGTCATGCGTTGCAAATGCTCGCAATGCCACGGGGCATTGCTGTGCTTTGTGCCTTGCCTGACGCCGATTTCGCAACACTCATTTCTTCAACGAACTTCTGACTCGCGACACTAGTCTCACTGCGTCAAAAACCGCCCCTGCGCCGGCGCACAGCCGCGTTGGGATGGGCACAGGCGCGCCGCGCGGGGTGGAACCCCAGGCAACGGCTGCGACGACGCCCAATGCGGCTCGGTATGTCGGCCCACGCAGGGGTAGTTTTTTGACGCAGTGAGACTAGAGATGGCCACCATCAAAGATGTCGCGCAACTCGCCCAGGTGTCCTTCACCACGGTTTCCCACGTCGTGAACGGCACCCGGTTCGTGGCGGAAGCCACCCGTGAGAGGGTGCTTTCCGCGGTCGAACGGCTGCGCTATGTGCCCAGCGCCACGGCCAGGACCTTGAAAACCAAGCGCAGCCACATCATCGGCGTGATCATGCCCAGCAACTCCAACCCCTTTTTCGCGGAAGTGGTCAGGGGGGTCGAAGATGTCTGTTACGAGGCGGGCTACAACCTCATCCTTTGCAACTCCGATGATTCCGCCGAGAAGCAGCGCCGCTACGTCCGCGTTCTGAACGAGCGGAAAGTCGATGGTCTGGTGGTGCTGTCCCTGGGGAACGACGCCAGCCTGAGCAGCTTGCTTTTCGAAGCGGGCCTGCCGCACGTGTTCGTCGACCGCGCGAAAGGCAGGGCAGAGATGGCGGACGTGGTGCAAGTGGACCATGAGATGGGCGGGTACCTGGCCGCCAGCCACTTGCTCTCCCTGGGGCATCGCCGCATCGGCTGCATCGCCGGCCCGAAGTCGCTGCCCCCGGTTCGATTGCGTTTGAAGGGGTATGCCAAGGCGCTCAAGGAGGCTGGCATCGATCCGGCGAGCTGCCCGTTGAGGGAAGGGGGCTTCACGATCGAAGGTGGTTACGCCGCCATGCTCGAACTGCTTGCCCTCAGGCCCCGCTCTACGGCGGTGTTCGCCTGCAACGATCTGATGGCGCTGGGTGGACTGTGCGCCATCTCTTCGATGGGGCTTTCGATCCCTGGCGATGTCTCGGTGGTCGGCTTCGACGACATCCAACTGGCCCAATACGCCAACCCGCCGCTCAGCACGGTGGGGCAGCCGACGATGGACATCGGCAGGCTCGCGGCCCAGATGCTGGTCGACCGGATCGCCTTCCCCGAGCGCGAGGCGCGGAGGCAAACGCTGTCGCCCCAGTTGCGATGCCGCAAATCCACCGGGCGTTGCAAGTAGCGCGGCCGCGGGGCGCGGTCAAAGCCGCCCGGTGCCTGGCGGTACTCGCGTCCGCATGGCTGGGCCGCCTCAGTGGGGCGCCCCCGCCTCGAACCAGCGCTTCAATGCTTCCCGCTCGCCATCGGTGATCCCGGTGGCGTTGTTCAGCGGCATCGACTTGAGAACCACCGCCTGTTGGTAGACCTGTTGGGCATGCCGCCGGATGGCCTCGGGCGAGTCCAGCTGCACGCCCTTTTGCGCCAGTGCGGCGTTGTGGCACATCGCGCAGCGCCGCGCGACGATGGCTTGCACGTCCTGGAAGAAGGGCGGTTGAGGGGTGGTGGCCGCAATGGATGGCGGCGGTGCCGTGGGCGAGGGTGCCAGGCCGATGGCGACCCCGGCGATCAGCACGACGCCGGCCAACGCGCCGGTCCAGGGCGCCCAGGCGCCGCTGCCGGCGAGGGAAAGCGCCCGCGTCCGGTGCCGCAGCACAAAGGTGTGCCGCACCAGCGCGCCGGCCAGCATCAGCAGCGCCAGCACCGCCCAGGCGTGCCGCCCGGCGTACAGGAAGCCGTAGTGGTTGCTCAGCATCGCCAGCAGCACCGGCAGCGTGAAGTAGGTGTTGTGCACGCTGCGCTGCTTGGCGCGCTGCCCGTGGGCGGGGTCGACCGGCTCGCCGGCTTTCATCTGCCGCACCACGGTGCGCTGGCCGGGGATGATCCAGAAGAAGACGTTGGCGCTCATCGCGGTGGCCAGCATCGCGCCCACCAGCAGGAAAGCGGCCCGGCCGGCGAACAGCGCGCACGCCGCCCAGGCCGCGGCGGCCACGCCAAGCGCGACCAGCGCGCCCACGATCGCGTCGCCGCGCGGCCGCCGGCCGAAGAGGCGGCAGGCGCCGTCGTAGAGCAGCCAGAAAGCCGCGAGCATCCCGACGGCCGCCAGGCCTGCCAGTTTCGGCGACGGCCAGGCGAACACGGTAGGGTCGACCAGGAAAGCGCGCGCCTGGTAGAGGTAGAGCACGCAGAACAGTGCGAAGCCGGTCAACCAGGTGGAATAGCTTTCCCAGTAGAACCAGTGCAGCTTGTCAGGCAGGGCGCGCGGCGCGACCAGGTACTTCTGCGGGTGGTAGAAGCCGCCGCCATGCACCGCCCAGAGTTCGCCGCTGACGCCGGCCTCGCGGTCCTTCGGGTCGGCCGGCGGCACGAGGCTGCTGTCCAGGAAGACGAAATAGAAGCTGGAGCCGATCCAGGCGATGGCCACGACGACGTGGGCCCAGCGCAGTAGCAGGTTGGCCCAGTCCAGCAGGTAGGTTTCCATGGGGCGTTGTTCACTCTCTCAGGCCGGGCCGGCGGGCGGCGCGCGCTGGAGAAACAGCCGCGTTCCCGCCGAACGGCGTCTGCCTTACCACGGCGGGCTCTGTAAGGAGTGGACGTCGCGACCGCTTGGAGCGCCTTCATCAAGGCGACACCGCGGGCACCGCGGCGACGTTTTGAAAGTGTATACAGAAAAGTGTGGCTGTCAATGTTTGAAATGCAGGGGCATGCCGTTCAATCGGGGGTTGAGATATCTGGTGTCATGCGGGCATCCTCACCCCAGCCCTCTCCCGCAAGCGGAGAGGGAGGGGGCGAGGGAGAAAACTCCCTCTCCCGGCCAGGGGGAGAGGGTTGGGGTGA
Organism: uncultured Ideonella sp.; assembly: GCA_966433995.1. Classification (GTDB taxonomy): domain Bacteria; phylum Pseudomonadota; class Gammaproteobacteria; order Burkholderiales; family Burkholderiaceae_C; genus JANPCX01. The sequence goes on from CBJNAE010000007.1 coordinate 19,912, forward strand.
GGGGCAATGGCGGAGGGCTACTTTTTTTCTTGAGCCGGACGATGCCTTGCGTCGGCGACTCAGCTGCCCCGGTAAGTCGAATACGACCAGGGGCTGGCCAGCAGCGGCACGTGGTAGTTCTGGCCGGGGTCGGCCACGCCGAAGTCCAGCGGCACCGCGCCGAGGAAAGGCGGCTCGGGCAGGGCGGCGCCTCGCGCCTGGAAATACGCGGCTACCTGGAAGACCAGCCTGTAGCGGCCCGGCAGGAACTGGGCGCCGTCCAGCAGCGCCTCGTCGGCGCGGCCATCGCCGTTCAGGCGGATGTCCTTGATGAGCGATGCCTCGCCATCCTGGATCCGGTAGAGCGCGACGGCCATGCCGGCCGCCGGGCAGCCGTTCATCGTGTCGAGCACGTGCGTGGTGAGTTTTCCCATGTCGTCGGTCCGCCCGAGGGCGTGTTGGGGTTGAGGCGTGGCGCGCGTCTTCCGCAGCCGGCGCCGGTATGGATTGATTGGCATAAAGTGTATACACTTTGATCGAGAATTCAAACCTGAAATGCCCACGCCCCGCCCTTCCGACCGTTCCGCAGCAAGGCGTCCCCCGGCCCGCGAGGGTGCCGCAGCCAAGCAGGCACCCGCGTCCGCGCCTGCCGCCGACGCGTCCGCCAGCCCCACCCAGCGCATCGCCCAGGCCATCACCACCGCCATCGTCGAGCGCCGGCTGATGCCCGGCACCAAGCTGTCGGAGCAGCGCATCGCCGACATCTTCCAGGTTTCTCGCACGCTGGTCCGGCAGGCGTTGATGCAGCTCAGCCGCGAGCACCTCATCACGCTGGAGCACGCCCGCGGCGCGCGCGTGGCCGAGCCTAGCGTGGAGGAAGCGCGGCAAGTGTTCGAGGTGCGCCAACTGCTGGAGACGGCGCTGGTCAAGCAGGCCGCCACCGCCCTGACCGCGGCCCAGATCGCGCGGCTGAAGGCCCACCTGCGCGAGCAGCACGAGGCGGTGTCGCGCATCGATGTGTCGGGCCGCACCCGGCTGCTGGCCGACTTCCATGTGGTGCTGGCACGCCAGCTCGGCAACGAAGTCCTGGCCGGGATCCTCGGCGACCTGGTGTCGCGCTCGTCGCTGATCTCGCTGATGTACCAGTCGGCGCACTCCGCCGAGCAGTCGCTGGCCGAGCACGTGGCCATCGTCGACGCACTCGAGCGGCGCGACGTCCGCGCCGCCGTCAAGCTGATGCAGTCCCACCTGCACAACGTCGAGCGCAGCAATCTGCAGCTCGACCAGCGTGTGCCCGACTTGCGGTCGGCGCTGCTGCCTCAACCCGCCAAGGGGTCCGCCACGCCATGAACCATCCCACGATCCCCCCAGGCAGCGGCGCCTATCCGCGCGACCTCGTCGGCTACGGCGCCGAGCCGCCGCACGCCAGATGGCCGGGCCAGGCGCGCATCGCGCTGCAGTTCGTGCTGAACCACGAGGAAGGCGGCGAGAACAGCGTGCTGCACGGCGACGCGGGCAGCGAGCAGTTCCTCTCCGAGATGTTCAACCCGGCGGCCTACCCGGCGCGCCACCTCAGCATGGAGAGCGTCTACGAATACGGCTCGCGCGCCGGCGTGTGGCGGCTGCTGCGCGAGTTCGAACGGCGCGCGCTGCCGCTGACGGTGTTCGCTGTCGGCATGGCGCTGCAGCGCCACCCGGAACTGGCCCGCGCCTTCGTCGACCTGGGCCACGAGGTCGCCTGCCACGGCTGGCGCTGGATCCACTACCAGTCCGTCGACGAAGCCACCGAGCGCGAACACATGCGGCTGGGCATGCAGGCCGTGGAGCACTTCACCGGCCGGCCCGCGCTGGGCTGGTACACCGGGCGCGACAGCCCGGCCACCCGCCGCCTGGCGGTGGACCACGGCGGTCTCGAATACGACAGCGACCACTATGGCGACGACCTGCCCTTCTGGTTGAATGTGCGCAAGACCGGCGGCGGCCGCGCGCCCCACCTGGTGGTGCCCTACACGCTGGACTGCAACGACATGCGCTTCGCGCTGCCCCAGGGTTTCTCGCAAGGGGAAGACTTCTTCACCTACCTGCGCGACAGCTTCGACGTGCTCTACGCCGAAGGCGCGCAGGCGCCCAAGATGATGAGCGTGGGCATGCATTCGCGGCTGCTCGGCCGGCCGGGGCGGTTCAAGGCGCTGCAGCGCTTTCTGGACCACGTCCGGTCGCATGACAAGGTGTGGGTCTGTCGCCGCATCGACATCGCCCGGCATTGGCGCGCCACCCACCCCTTCAACGCCGCCACCGCATTCGAGTGGAATTGAAAGACGACATGGCCACCCCCCTCACCTTGGAACAACTCAACGCCGCCACGCTGGACGGCTTCGCCGCGCTGCTCGACGGCGTCTACGAGCACTCGCCCTGGATCGCGCGCCGTGCTTGGGCGGCGCGGCCCTTCAAGACCCTGGCCCAACTGAAGCGGGCACTGGTCGAAGCCGTGCGCGAAGCGCAGCGCGACGACCAGGTCGCCCTGCTGCGCGCCCACCCCGAACTCGCCGGCAAGGCGATGGTGGCCCAGGCCCTCACCGCCGAATCGATGGACGAGCAGGCCCGCGCCGGGTTGTCGAACTGCTCTCCGCAGGAGTTCGCGCGCATCCAACAGCTCAACGCCGACTACCTCGCGAAATTCGGCTGGCCCTTCATCCTGGCGGTGCGCGGCCCGCGGGGCCTTGGCCTGGCGCGCGCGGAGATCATCGGCACCTTCGCCCGCCGGCTGGACAGCGGCACGGCCGAGTCCGAGCTGGCCGAGTGCCTGCGCCAGGTGCACCGCATCGCCGAGGTGCGCTTGAACGCCAAGTTCGGCGCCGAGCCCGCGCAGGGCCAGCAGGTGTGGGACTGGAGCGAGGCGCTGGCCGCGCACAGCGACCCGGGCTACAAGGAACAGGGGCAGCTCACCGTCACCTACCTCACGCCCGCCCACCGCGCCTGCGCCGCGCAGCTGCAGGCCTGGATGCGCGACTGTGGCTTCGACGAAGTGGGCGTCGACGCGGTGGGCAACGTCGTCGCCACCTACCACGGCCTCGACGCCGCCGCACCGAGGCTGCTGACCGGCAGCCACTACGACACCGTTCGCAACGCCGGCAAGTACGACGGTCGCCTCGGCATCTTCGTGCCGATGGCCTGCGTGCGCGAACTGCACCGCGCCGGCCGCCGCCTGCCCTTCGGCATCGAGGTGGTGGGCTTCGCGGAAGAAGAGGGCCAGCGCTACAAGGCCACCTTCCTCGGCTCGGGCGCTTTGATCGGCCAGTTCGATCCCGCCTGGCTCGGCCAGCTGGACGCCGGCGGCGTCCCGATGCGCGAGGCCATGCAAGCTGCCGGTCTGCCCGGAACCCTGGAAAGCATCGCCGCGCTGCGGCGCGACCCGTCGAACTACCTCGGTTTCGTTGAGGTGCACATCGAGCAGGGGCCGGTGCTCGACGCGCTCGACCTGCCGCTGGGCGTGGTCACTTCGATCAACGGCGGCCGGCGACTGCTGTGCGAGGCGCGCGGCCTGGCCAGCCACGCCGGCACCACGCCGATGGGCCAGCGCCGCGACGCCGCGCTGGCAGTGGCCGAACTGGCGCTGTACGCGGAGGAGCGCGCTGCGGCCGACGGCGACTCGGTGGCCACCGTGGGCCAGCTGCAGGTGCCGGGCGGGTCGATCAACGTGGTGCCCGGCCGCTGCCTCTTCAGCCTGGACCTGCGCGCGCCGACCGACGCGCAGCGCGACCGGCTGGTCGATGACGTGCTGGCCCGCATGCGCGAGATCGGCGCGCGCCGCGGTGTCGCCTTCGAGGCCGAAGAAGCCATGCGCGCCGCCGCCGCGCCGAGCGCGCCGGCCTGGCAGCGGCGCTGGGAATCCGCGGTGCAGGCTTGCGGGCTGCCCGTGCACCGCCTGCCCAGCGGCGCCGGGCACGACGCGATGAAGCTGCACGAACTGATGCCCCAGGCGATGCTGTTCGTGCGCGGCGGCAATTCCGGCATCAGCCACAACCCGCTGGAAACCGTCACCGCCGACGACGCGCAGCTGTGCGTCGACGCTTTTTCCAATTTGCTGGAGCAGCTGGCCGCTGGACAACCATGACCCCATCGCCCCATGAACGGCTCGACGCCTGGATCGACGCGCATTTCGAAGAGGAAGTCGCCTTCCTCCAGGCCCTGGTCCGCGTGCCCACCGACACCCCGCCCGGCCGAAACGCGCCGCACGCCGAGCGCACCGCCGAGCTGCTGCAAGCCTTCGGCTACGAGGCCGAGCGCCATGCGGTGCCCGAAGCCGAGGTGCGCGCCGCCGGGATGGAATCGATCACCAACCTCATCGTGCGACGGCCTTTCGGTCCGGCAGGCGGCGCCGGCGGCCCGACGATCGCGCTCAATGCCCACGGCGACGTGGTGCCGCCCGGCGAAGGCTGGTCGCACGACCCCTACGGCGGCGAGGTGGCGGACGGCAGGCTCTACGGCCGCGCCGCCGCCGTCAGCAAGAGCGACTTCGCCACTTACACCTTCGCCCTGCGCGCCCTCGAATCGCTCGGCCTGCCGCTCAAGGGCGCGGTCGAACTGCACTTCACCTACGACGAGGAGTTCGGCGGCGAACTCGGCCCCGGCTGGCTGCTCGCCCAGGGCCTGACGCGGCCCGACCTGGTCGTCGCCGCCGGCTTCAGCTACCAGGTCGTCACCGCCCACAACGGCTGCCTGCAGCTGGAGGTCGCGGTGCACGGCAGGATGGCCCACGCCGCCATCCCCCACACCGGCGTCGACGCACTGCGAGCGGCGGTCAAGTTGCTCGACGCGCTCTACGCGCAGAACGCCCTCTACAAGCGGGTGCGATCGCAAGTCGCCGGAATCGGCCACCCTTACCTGAACGTCGGGCGCATCGAAGGCGGCACCAACACCAACGTCGTGCCCGGCAAGGTGGTGTTCAAGCTCGACCGCCGCATGATCCCCGAGGAAGATCCGGCCGCCGTCGAAGCCGAATTGCGGCGGATCATCGCCGAGGCCTCGGCCGGCGAGGACGGCATCACCGTGGACGTGCGCCGCATCCTGCTCGCCCGCGCCTTGAAGCCGCTGCCCGGCAACGCCGCCGCGGTGCAGGCGCTACAGCGCCACGCCCAGGCGCTGTTCGGCGAAACCGTCCCCGTGCTGGGCTCGCCGCTGTACACCGACGCGCGGCTCTACAGCGAGCGCGGCATCCCCGCCGTGCTCTACGGCGCGGGGCCGCGCACTGTGCTGGAGAGCAACGCCAAGCGCAGCGACGAGCACATCGTGCTGGACGACCTGAGGCGGGCGACCAAGGTGGTGGCCCGGGTACTGCTGGATTTGCTGGGGTGACGGGCGGGCCCGGCCCGCATCCAATGCGGCGCACAGAGCGTACGGGGTGGGCACGACGCGACGAATGAGCATCGAATGAACAAGCCTCCCACTCTGGCCTGGCCGCCGAACGAAGCGGTGGAAGCACACCTGTGTCTGGCGTGCACCGACGACCATGTCGTCATCGACGCCGCCTGTGCCGCTGTGCATGCCTATGCCACCAACGCCTCCCGCTGGCACGAATGGCATCCCGCCACGCGCTCGGTGGAGCCCTTGCCCGACCGTCCGCTGCAGCCGGGCGAGACCGTGGTCGAACACATCGCCGCCGCCGGGAGGCGCTTCACCGCGACCTGGACGGTGCTGGCGGTGCGGGCGCCGCACCTGTGGGTGATCGCCACCGACAGCCCGCAGGGTTTCGCGCGCATCACCTATCGGTTGACCGAAGGAGCACCCATCGATGGCCGGCCCCGCACCTGTTTCCACCGCCGGCTCGAATGCCGCTCCGCGGCCGCGCCCTGGCGCTGGCTGGATCGATGGGCGATGCGCTGGGTGCTGGGGCCGCAATCGCGGGCGGCGCTGCGGGGTCTCAGGGAGGCGGTGGAGAACCGGGAGCGGTCCGCGTGATCCCTGGGGCCACCGTTCAAGGGCCTTGCCCCCTGCCGGATTGGCTGCTCGGCGAGGCAGGAACCTTGTGTTCGCCAGGGCCGGGGCGTGGGTCCCACGGTCGGAACGACCGGGCCAGCCGGAAAAGAATTTCTAACATGCGCGACTTCATCGGCCGCTCCCGGAGCGGATCCGGTGGGGTTACATTCGCCCATTCGCGGCTTGCGCCATGGGCAGGGGGCTTGATGAGGTTGCGCCTTGCGCGCCACCGCCACAGGGGGGCGTGAATGGGAAATCGTGCGCGTTGCTATTGGATCACCGGACTGCCAGCGGCCGGCAAGACCACCCTGGGCCGTGCATGGTTCAAAGCATTGCAAGATGGCGGCGTGCCGGCCGCGCTGCTGGACGGTGACGAATTGCGCAAGGGCTTGTGTTCGGATCTCGGGCTGTCCGAACGCGACCGCGCCGAAAACATCCGGCGCGCCGGCGAAGTCGCCAAGCTGATGGCCGATGCCGGGCTGGTGGTGGTGTGCGCCTTCGTCTCGCCGTTCGAGGCCGACCGGCAGCGCGTCCGGCGGCTCTTCCCCGAGGGGGGTTTCATCGAAATCCACCTGAGCACGCCCTTGGAAGAGTGCATGCGGCGCGATCCCAAGGGGCTCTATGCCCTCGCCCGATCCGGCGACATCACCGGCCTGACCGGCTGGGACGCGCCCTACGAGGCACCCACCGCGCCGGAATTCGTTTTCGACACGTCCGCGCTCGGCGAGGCTGCCATGGTTGAGGCGTTGATGCGGGGAGGCCTCTGAGGCTGGGAGTTTTTCGGGCACGGCCGAAAAACTCCCAGCCTCTCTGTCGATGACGCCATCTGCAGGGTAGGGCCTCACTCTACCCCGCGCTGCTTGAGCAGCGCCTGCAGCCGGCCGATCTCGTCGAGCAGGTCCAGCACCAGGCCGAGGTCGGCGCAGGCCACCTGCAGGTCGCGGGCCAGCCGGGCGGCCACCAGGGCGCGGCGCAGGGAATGGCCGCCGAAGGTCCATTCCTGCGGGCCGGCGCCGGTGGGTTCGACGACGTTCTCCGCCACCCAGGCTTCCACGTCTTCCCGCGAGACGCGGCAGGCGTGGCACAGCTCGGCCAGGGTGAGCGGGCTGGACGCCTCGTCCACCACGACGGCGGTGAGGATGGCAGTCGCGCTGGTCTCTGTCGGGGTGTCGGGGCTGGCGTTCATGCGGGTGGCTCCGAAGGGTTGGATGGGGAAGGGCGGGGATCAAAGCCGGGGAAGGCCTCGGCCAGGCGCTGGAAGGCCTCCCTGTCCGCCGTGGTCTCGGCCCGCGGCAGCACGACTTTCAGCACGGCGTAGAGGTCGCCGGGAGGCTCGCCGGGCAGGCCGCGTCCCTTGAGCCTGAACCGGCGCCCGGCACCCGAGCCGGCGGAGACGTTCAGCGTCAATTCCCCGGCCGGGGTTTGCAAAGGCAATTGCGCGCCCAGCGCCGCCTCCCACGGGGCGACCGGCAGGGTGACGTAGACGTCGCGGCCCTCCACGCGCCAGCGCGGATGGGGCTCCAGGCTGATCTGCAGGAACAGGTCGCCCGCCGGGGCGCCGCCGATCCCTGGCGCGCCCTGGCCGGGCAGCCGCAAGTGCTGCCCTTCCTGGAGGCCGGGGGGCAGGGCGACTTCGACCGCCTGGTCGCGCAGGCCCGCCACGCGGCCGTCGGCGCCCATCACCGGCAGGCGCAGCTGCAGCGTGCGCCGGCCGCCGAGATAGGCCTCCTCGACCGTGATCGCGACCTTGGCGTGGTGGTCTTCGCCAGCCACGGGCGGCGGCGCGGGCGCGGCGCCCTGCGCCATGCCGGCGCGGTAGGCGTTGGCCGCTTTCTGGGCTTGCCGGCTGAACACCGACGCGAAGAATTCGCTGAAGTCCGACGGCTCGCTGGCCGGCGCACCGCCATCGCGGCCGCCGGGCTCCGCCCCGTTGGTGCCGCGCCAGTCGCCGCCGGGCTGGAAGGGCTGGCCGCGCGGCTGGCGCCGGGCCAGGTCGTCGTAGGCGCTGCGTTTTTCCGGATCCTGCAGCGCCTCGTAGGCTTCCAGCACCTCCTTGAAGCGCGACTCCGCTTGCGGTTCCTTGCTGACGTCGGGGTGGTAGCGGCGCGCCAGCTTGCGGTAGGCGCGCTTGACCTCTTCCGGCGGCGCGGTGCGGTCGATGCCCAGGGCGGCGTAGTAATCCTTGAACTCCATGGCGGGCCTTGTGCGTGCGGGACGGGGGGCGCCCGCGCCGCGCGCGTCGTCCCCTGACCCGCCGGGGCGGATGGATGGGCGGTGTGCCGGGCGTTCGCGGCCTGCGGGGGCGCGGGAAATTCGGGTGCCTGCGGGGCATCGTAATCCCGGCGGCCCCGCCGCGCGAGGGGGCGTGGCGAAGCGGCGACGCCGGCCTGTCCGTTCTTGCAGCATGTCGGCGCCCCGCCGGGGCGCCGACCCTTCGAACCCCGTGGCCTATCGCGCCGCCAGCGGTGCCGAAGCCGCGGTTCCTTCAAACTGGGCGAGGCCCCGGCCACCGCCGTCGTTCCCTCCCCGGAAGCAGATTCGATGAAGATCCCCCTGTCCGTGCTCGACCTCTCGCCCATCGCCGAGGGCAGCGACGCGGCGCAATCCTTCCGCAACACCCTGGATCTGGCGCGCCACGCCGAACGCTGGGGCTTCAAGCGCTTCTGGCTGGCCGAACACCACGGCATGCCCGGCATCGCCAGCGCCGCCACCGCGGTGCTGATCGGCCATGTGGCCGGCGGTACGTCGACGATCCGCGTCGGCGCCGGCGGCATCATGCTGCCCAACCATTCGCCGCTGGTGATCGCCGAGCAGTTCGGCACGCTGGAGTCGCTTTACCCCGGCCGCATCGACCTCGGCCTGGGCCGGGCGCCTGGCTCCGACCAGGCCACCGCGCGCGCGTTGCGGCGCCACCTCGCGTCCGACGCCGACCAGTTCCCGCAGGACGTACTGGAGCTGGCCGAGTACTTCTCCGCATCTGGCCGGCAACCGGTGCGCGCGGTGCCCGGGGCCGGCCTGCATGTGCCGCTTTGGATCCTCGGCTCCAGCCTGTTCGGCGCGCAGCTGGCCGCCGCCCTCGGCCTGCCTTACGCTTTCGCATCCCATTTCGCGCCGGCGCAGATGATGCCGGCCATCGCGCTGTACCGCGAGCAGTTCCGCCCGTCCCCGCAGCTGGAACGGCCCCACGTGATGCTGGGCTTCAACGTCATGGCCGCCGACTCCGACGAGGAGGCCGCCCTGCTCGCCACTTCGCAGCAGCAGGCCTTCGTCAACCTGCGCACCGGCCGGCCGTCCAAGCTGCCGCCGCCGCTGCCCGGCTACCTCGACACCCTCGGTCCGCCCGAGCGGGCACTGCTCGACTCGGTGCTCTCTTGCACCGCCATCGGCTCGCCCGGCAAGGTGCGCGACGCGATGCGCGCCTTCGTCGAGCGCACCGGGGCGGACGAACTCATGGTCGCCTCGCAGGTCTTCGACCACCGGGCGCGGCTGCGGTCCTACGAGATTGCGGCGGAGGTGGCGCGGTCTCTAGTCCAGTGAAACGGAAATCGGATGTGCGCCGGGGGGCGTCCATCCCGGCGCGATTCCGGAGATCGGGCATGAGGCGCCACAATCCCCCTCCCGACCGAACCGCAAGGACACGCCGCCATGAACCGCACGCTCGCCTCCCTGTTCGAATACAAAGCGTGGGCCGACACCGAACTCCACGGCGCCCTCGAAAGGTTCGATGCGCGTCGGCATCCCGACCGGTTCCAAGCGATGCTCCGCACGCTCGACCACGCCAACGTGGTGGACCGGATCTTCCAAGGCCACTTGGGCGGCCCCGCCCCGGCACAACCTTTCAAGGCGACGAACTCAGAGCCCACGCCAAGCCTGGCCGCGTTGCGGGAGACCGTCCGGGCCACGGACGACTGGTACGTCCGTTTCGTCTCCGGGATCGGCGCCGACGACTTGGACCAGCGGGTGCGCTTCACATTCACCGACGGCGACCAAGGCGCCATGTCGCGCGAAGAAATGCTGCTCCACGTCATCACCCACAGCGGCTACCACCGCGGGAGCATCGGCCAGATGCTCGAAGACACGGGCACCGATTCGCCACCGGACTCCCTGACCAAGTTCCTGCACAGGCGCGAGCCCCAACGCAGGCTCGGGCCCGGGAGTTAGCGGTATCGCATGCACCGGCGGCAACCAGCCGCTCCGTCACGTGCCGCCGCGGGTGGCGGGCCGCTTTTGTCAAACCTCAGGCGCTGCCGAGCGCCTGCACCAATGAGCCGCGAATGGACGCATCCTCACGCCATCTTGTCTTCCACGGAGCCGTCGTCCTGCTCTTCGGCCTCCTCCTGGGCGGCCCCTATGGGCGCGCCGTCAATCGCAAGGCGGCGGACCACGTCGTGCACTCCTGGCGTGTCGCGCACGCCAGCCTCCCGGCGGGGGCGTTGGTCATGCTGGCCATCGGCGCGCTCCTCCCATCCACGCCGGCGCCGACGGACGTCAAGTGGTTCGTGGCCGCCTCGCTCATCGCCTCGTCATATGCCTTCTGCGTTTCATTGCCCCTGGCCGCGATCGTCGGGCACCGCGGGCTTTCCCCGGAGGGGCCGTTTTCCGCCAAGGTCGTCTACGGGGGCAACGTCCTCGGCGCGGTCGCCGCCGTCGCCGGGGCTTGCGGCTTCGTTTATGCCGCGTTCCTGGCGCTGTGAGGGCGGTGCCTTGCCGGCGCGCTTCATTTCCAACTTGAACCCCGACCCCCGCATGCAGCGCTACCTCGCCCCCAGCAGATACATCGATTTCGAGCACGAAGACGTCATGGCCCTGGCCAGGGACCTGGCCGGTGGCGGGCCTTCTTCTGAGCATGGCGTGGCCCAAAGGTGCTTCGAGTTCGTCAGGGACGAGATCCGCCACAGCTCGGACTTCAAACTCAACCCCGTCACTTGCAAAGCCTCGGACGTGCTGCGCCACAAGACAGGGTTCTGCTACGCCAAGAGCCACTTGCTGGCCGCCCTGCTCAGGGCCAACGGGATCCCCGCCGGCTTGTGCTACCAGCGCCTTTCGGTCGGCGATGGCGGCGGCGCGCCCTATTGCCTGCATGGCCTGAACGCCGTCCACCTTCGCGGTCTCGGCTGGTACAGGATCGATCCGCGGGGCGACAAGCCCGGCATCAGCGCCCGGTTTAACCCGCCGGAAGAGGCCCTCGCCTTCCGGGCCAGCGGGCCGCGAGAGCGCGACCTGCCGGAGGTCTGGGCCGAACCCCTGCAAATCGTCGTGGACGTCCTGGAGCGTTGCGCGAGCTACGACCAGGTCCTGGCCGGCCTCCCGGACATCGAGCTTGCGGCCTGAGGGGCTGAGCGCGGAAGGGACCGCATGGAACGCATGGACACCCCCGGCTACTCGGGTACTCCCCTGCCCAGGAAGCTGGGCGTCAAGGACGGCCATCGCGTCTTCCTGCTCGGCGCACCCGAGGGTTACGAGGCGTCTCTGGAGCCTTTGCCTGCTGGCGTGGAGTTCACGAACCGGGCGGGTCCCACGGTCGATCTCGCCCAGGTCTTCGTCACCCGGCGGGAAGACCTCGCCCGGCACCTGGGCGCCCTGCGCAAGCAGCTGAGGCCCGACGCGGCGCTCTGGGTTTCATGGCCGAAGAAGGCCTCCAAAGTGCCGACCACCGTCACGGAAGACACCGTGCGCGAACTGGCGCTGCCCCTGGGTTTCGTCGACATCAAGGTCTGCGCCGTCAGCGAAGTCTGGTCCGGACTCAAGCTGGTGGTCCGCAAAGAGCTGCGCTGAGGGTGCGGCCGCCTCATCCTTCCATCACGGCAGCGCCGTCCGACGGGCGGGCCGGCGCCTTCCTCGTCGACCACCGGGCGCGGCTGCGGTCTTACGAGATCGCGGCCGAGGTGGCGTAGATTTCGCCACCCGTACCTGGATGCGTCGGCGATCGGCGTCGGCGCCCCGTGCATCCCAACCCAAGGAGCCTGTCCCGTGCACGTCGCCGCCCTTTTCGACATGGATGGTTTGCTGATCGATTCCGAGGCCGCGATCATGCGCGCCTGGCGGGGCGTCGCGGCGCAGATGGGGGTGGAGCTTTCGCTGGACGGCTACCTGGCGGTGGTCGGTCGTTCGGCGCCGGACGCGTTCGCCGTGTTGACGGCCATCTTCGGCGGCAAGCTCCGCTTCGAACTCGCCAGGGCGCGTGTCATCGCCGAGTTGGACGCCCTGCGGGACGGTGCCAGGTTCCCCCTCAAGGACGGGGCGCTCGACTTGCTGGCCGCGTTGTTTGCCCTAGGCGTGCCTTGCGCCGTCGCGTCTTCTTCGTCGCGGGAGGAGATCGAGGCCCGCCTGACTGCTGTCGGTGCCTGGCACTACTTCTCGGCAGCGGCGGGCGGCGACGAGGTCGCCCGCGGCAAACCGGACCCAGCCGTCTACCTGCTCGCCGCCGAGCGCCTGGGTGTCGACGCCACGCGCTGCCTGGCTTTCGAGGACAGCCACAACGGGGCTAGTCCAGTGAAACAGAGAAATCGGATGTGCGCCGGGGTCTGGCAGGGCAAGCGGCAAGGCGCGGCCCGCGGCCCAGGCTGGACGCCTGGG
>CBJNAE010000008.1:0-32283 GCA_966433995.1 uncultured Ideonella sp.
CGCGAGGCCGAGAACGCGCGCGACGCGGCGAAGGCCCAACTGGCCAGCGAGCGTTCGCAAAACTCCGACGTCCTGACCAAGAGCTTGTTGCAGGAGTCTTCCATTTCCATCGCGACGCCCGAGCTGGACGCTCGTATCGAGGCGCAAAAGCGCAACCTCGACAGCCTGCTGCAGCGGTACACCGAACAGCATCCTGACATCGTCGGCACGCGCCGCCTGATCAAGGATCTGGAAGAGCAAAAGCGCAAGGAGATGCAGGAACTCCGCAAGGCCGCGGTTTCCTCCGCGTCCAATGTGCCCAGCGTCAACAACAGCCTGGCCTCTCAGGAGCTCACCCGGATGCTGGCGATGGCCGAAGTCCAGGTGGCTTCGTTGAAGGCTCGCGTCGCGGAGTACTCGTCCCGCTACAACCAGGCCTTGGGCATCATGAAAACATCGCCCCAGCTGGAGGCGGAAGCGGCCCAGCTCAACCGCGACTACACGATCCATAAGAAGAACTACGAAGACCTGGTGGCGCGGCGCGAAGCCGCGGCCATGTCCGGAGAATTGGAAGTGGCTTCCGGGGTGGCCGATTTCCGCCTCATCGACCCGCCGCGCGTTTCGCCCAAGCCCGTTTCGCCGAACCGCCTCCTGCTCTTCCCGCTGGCCCTGATGGCGGCCGTGGGCGCCGGCGCCTTCGTCGCGTTTGTGATGAGCCAGTTGCGGCCTGTCTACTTCACCGCTGCCGAACTCCGCACCAAGACCGAGCTGCCGCTGCTGGGCGTTGTCACCAAGGTGATGACCGATGCGGCCAAACGCCGGCAGCGGGGCAGCCTGATCCGTTTCTGCATCGCCTCGGGAAGCCTCGTCGGTGTGTTCGCCATTGGAATGATCGTGATGACCGTGATGACCCGAAACATTGGGGCCTCCCTATGAGCAGCTTGATCGAACAAGCCGCGCAGCGCCTCGAACAGCTCCGGCAAGCCGGCATCGACATTCCCGGCGCACCGGCGGCCGACAAGCCGCATGCGGCGCCAGAGGCCCCGCCGGCCGCTCCCGCGGCCCAGGGCGTCACCGCGCCGACCGCGGCGGCGCCGGCGCCAGTCAAGCCGAGGCGCGCGGACCCGGTGGCCAGGACGGGCGAGGGTACGGTCTCCTCCAAGCGGATCGAGCTGAACCTGTCCTCGCTGCACCAGGCCGGTTTCGTCACGCCCTTCGCCGAACGCTCGCGCATGGCCGACCAGTACCGCGTCATCAAGCGCCCTTTGATCAGCAACGCCATGGGCAAGGGCGCGTCGACGCTGAACCACGGCAACCTGATCATGGTGACCAGCGCGCTGCCGGGGGAAGGCAAGACCTTCACCGCGGTCAACCTCGCCATGAGCATCGCCGCCGAGCTGGACAACTCCGTCATGCTCGTGGACGCCGACGTGGCGCGGCCCTCCCTGCTGCGCACGTTCGGCCTGCCGGTGGGGCCGGGCTTGCTCGACCTGCTGCAGGGCAGGGCGGAAATGTCGGACGTGCTGCTGCGGACCAACGTCGACAAGCTGACGCTGCTGCCCAGCGGCCACCCGCAGTCGCGTGCCACGGAAATGCTGGCCAGCGACGCGATGAGGCAACTGCTCGACGACATGGCCAAGCGCTACTCGGACCGGATCATCATCTTCGATTCGCCCCCGTTGCTCCTGACCACCGAATCGCGCGCGCTGGCCGCCCACATGGGCCAGATCGTGATGGTGGTGCATGCGGGGAAAACCCTGCAGCGGGATGTCCAGCACGCCTTGTCCACGATCGAGTCCTGCCCGGTCAAGCTCATGCTCCTGAACCAGGCGGCTGAAGACGCCACTGGCGACTACGGCTATGGCTACGGGTACGGCTATGGGTACGGGCAGGACAGAAGCCAGGACTCCGCCGCGTCCTGAGCCGCGCGACCAGCAGCCTGCCATGACGACGCCTCCACGCAAAACTCAAGCGACCCCCCCACTGCGCGCCGGCTTCTTGCTCGCCGCCTTGTGCGCGGCGTCGCCGCACGCGTTCGCCCAATCTTCTGCCGCCGAGGCGGCTGCGACCGGCCGCTCGTTTTCGGTCACGCCGCGCATCTCGACGGCTGTGACCGCGACCGACAACATCGAGCTCACCGCCAACCGCAAGTCGGACATCTACACCCAGGTCAGCCCCGGCCTGAGCCTGGCCAGCAACGGAGGGCGCTTGCGTGGCACGCTGGACTACACGCTGAACGGCTACGCCTACGCCCGGTCTTCCTCCAAGAACCAAGTGCAGCACGCGCTGAACAGCGCCTTCACGGCCGAGGCCGTCGAAGACTGGGCCTTCGTCGACTTCAACGGCTCCGTGTCCCAGCAGGTCGTCTCGGCGTTCGGCACCCAGTCCCCCAGCGCCGGGCAGAACACCGGCAACCAGTCCCAGGTCGCCACCTATGCCTTGTCGCCCTTCGTCAAGGGCCGGCTGCTGGGCGGCGCCGCCTATGAAGTCCGGCTGCGCTTCGGCGGCGCGCATGCCGAGTCCGCGGAGATGTCGAACTCCAGGTCCGAGCAGGCCATCGTGCGGTTGAACGGCACGTCGGGCCTGTCCTGGTTGAACTGGGCGGCGCTACTCACGCGGCAATCCGACGAGTTCGACGCGGGCCGTTCCACGACCTCCGACCGGTTCAACGGCACCTTGACCTTCCAGGCGTCGCCCCAGCTCGGCATCTCGGTTTTCAGCGGCTACGAGTCCAGCAACCAGGCGAGCGTCGAGAAGATTGACGGCGAAACCTACGGTTTCGGCGTCAATTGGCGGCCCTCGCCGCGCACGACATTCTCGGCCCAGGGCGAGCATCGCCTGTTCGGCAAGACCTACAACCTGGTCTTCGAACACCGCACGCCGCGTTCCGTCTGGCGCTACAGCACCGGCCGGGATGTCAACACAGGGTCCAACCCTTCGACGGGCGCGGTGCTCAGCGCCTACGACTTGTATTTCACGCAGTTCGCCTCGCTGGAGCCCGACCCCGTCAAGCGTCAAGCCCTGGTCAACGCCTTCCTGCTGGCCAACGGCATCAGCCCGACCAGCACCGTCGGGGGCGGCTTCCTGACTTCCGCGCTGACGGTGCAGCGGCGCCAGGACGTGTCGTTCGGGTTGATCGGCGCTCGCACCTCCGCGACCCTGCTGGCCAGCCGCACCGATTCAAGCCAGCTGGGCGGCGCGACGCCCGGCACCGTGGGCGACCTGGCCACTTTCGGCGACGTCCGGCAGACCGCCTTCAGCCTGAACCTGTCCCACCGTCTGACGCCCATCGCCTCGTTGAGCCTGCTGTTGTCGGAGCAAAGGACGAAGGGCAACGCCAACGACCAGTCCACGGTCCTGCGGCTGGTCAGCCTGAACTGGTCGAGCAAGCTCAGCCCGCGGTCCTCCGTCTCCCTCGGCGCGCGCCATGCCGCTTTCGACAGCTCGACCGCGCCCTATGACGAGAACGCGGTGACGGGCATCTTCAGCCTCCAGTTCTGACCCATCCCATGTACGAAGCCTTCTATGGGTTGAGCAGCAAGCCCTTCCAGCTCAACCCAGACCCCAGTTTTTATTTCAGCAGCAAGCAGCACCGCCGCGCGAAGGCCTACCTCGACTACGGGGTGATGCGCAACGAAGGCTTCATCGTCATCACCGGCGAGATCGGCGCCGGCAAGACCACGATCGTGCGCGGCCTGCTCGACAGCCTGAACCGCAGCAACGTGGTGGCGGGGCACCTGGTGTCCACGCAACTGGACGCCGAAGACACGCTGCGCATGGTCGCCGCGGCTTTCGGCGTGCGGGCCAAGGACGTGCCGAAGTCCGAGCTGCTGATGACGCTGGAGGCCTTCTTCATCGGCCAGGTCAGCCAGGGCAAGCGCTGCCTGCTGATCGTCGACGAAGCCCAGAACCTGACGCCCCGCGCGGTGGAAGAGCTGCGCATGCTGTCCAACTTCCAGTTCGGCAAGCAGTCGCTGCTGCAGAGCTTCCTGGTGGGGCAGCCGGAATTCAGGGACATCCTGCAGCGCCCCGAGATGGAGCAGTTCCGCCAGCGCGTGACGGCCACTTGCCACATCGGGCCGCTGGACGCCGAGGAGACCCGGCACTACATCGAGCACCGCCTCAAGTGCGCGGGCGCCACCGACAAGCCGCAGTTCGACCCGGCGGTCTTCGAGATCGTCCACCAGGCCAGCCGCGGCATCCCCCGCAGGATCAACGCGGTGTGCGACCGACTGCTGTTGCTGGGTTTCATGGGCAACAAGACCCACCTGGCCGCCGACGACGTGAACGAGGTGGTGAAGGAATTCGCGGCCGAATCTAAGCCCTCGCCCCGCAAGCCGGTCAAGGCCACCGGCGCCAGCTCCGCCTACCAGGCCTTCAACGACCCGAACGCGGACCCCGGCGACATCGACATCGACCTGTCCAACCTGCGCGTCGACGAGGCCGCCGCCGAGGACCTGTCCCTGGACGTCTCGGCGATCGGCCTGGCCCTGAACGCCGGCCGCATCGAGCGCATCGAGCAAAGCATCCAGCGGCTCGAACAGATCAACCTGCAGACCCTGGGCTTGATGCAAAAGCTGGTGCAGTCCATCAAGCAATCCAAGGAGAACTCCCAATGAGCGCCAACCCGTCGTCCAACGCCCCGCTGGGCCCCGTGCTGTGCGTGGTGGGCGCGAGGCCCAACTTCATGAAGATGGCGCCGATCCTGCGGGCGATGGCCGCGCACCAGCCCCGGATTCCCGCGTTGCTGGTGCACACCGGCCAGCACTACGACCAGGACATGAGCGACCGGCTGTTCGAAGCGCTGGGCTTGCCGCGCCCCGATGTGAACCTGGAGGTGGGGTCCGCTTCCCACGCCGTGCAGACGGCGGAAGTGATGAAGCGTTTCGAACCCCTGGTCGACCAGCACAAACCTTCTTGCGTACTGGTGGTCGGCGATGTCAACTCGACGCTGGCCTGCACTTTGGTGGCGGTGAAGAAAGGGGTGCCGGTCGCCCATGTGGAAGCCGGACTACGCAGTGGCGACCGCAAGATGCCCGAAGAGATCAACCGTGTGCTCACCGACCAGGTCGCGGACCGGCTGTACACCACCGAGCGCAGCGCCGAAGGCAACCTGCGCCAGGAGAACATCGGCGCCGAGCGCATCTGTTTCGCCGGCAACGTGATGATCGATTCGCTGGTGAGCAACCGCCCGCACGCGCCCAGCGCCGCCGAGACACTCAAGGCGCACGGCGTCGATCCCGCCGTGCTCGGCCATGCGGCGGGCTACGGCGTCGTGACGCTGCACAGGCCGTCCAACGTGGACGATCCGCAGACGCTGGGGCGCCTGCTCGGTGTGCTGGACGAGGTGGCCGCGCGGCTGCCCCTGGTGTTCGCGCTGCATCCCCGCACCCGCGCCAACCTGGAGCGTTTCGGGTTGATGCAGAAGATGGACCCGGCTCGCATGGTGTGCCTGCCGCCGCAGGGGTACCTGGAGATGCTCGGCCTGATGGCCGGTGCCGCCATGGTCCTGACCGACTCCGGTGGCCTGCAGGAAGAGACGACGGCCCTCGGCGTGCCCTGCCTGACCCTGCGCGACAACACCGAGCGGCCGATCACGATCGAGCAGGGCACCAACCTCCTGGTGGGCGGCGACCGTGACATTATTTTGCAAAGCGTCGCCGACATACTCGCCGGGCGTGGAAAACGCGGCCGAATTCCAGAATACTGGGATGGGCGCGCCGCAGAACGCATCGCGGCCGACCTTTGGCATTGGCTCAGCAACCCCGCCTGACCGCCGGCGCACCCCGCCGCCCGCCATCCGTCATCCCACTCCCCTCGCCCCGAACGCCGCCGACACCGTGCTTGCACCCGCCATCACCAATGCGCTGACCATCGACGTGGAAGATTACTTCCAGGTCTCGGCCTTCGCGCCCTACATCGCCCGTTCCGAATGGGACCGGCGCGAGTGCCGTGTCGAGCGCAACGTGAACCGCATCCTCGAGCTGTTGGCGCAGTCCCAGACCCGGGCCACGTTCTTCACGCTGGGCTGGGTGGCCGAACGTTATCCGCAACTGGTGCGCGACATCGTCGCCCAGGGGCACGAACTCGCCAGCCACGGCTATGGGCACGAGCGGGCCAGCGACCTGGGCCGCGAGGCATTCGCCCGGGACGTCACCAGCGCCAAGAAGATCCTCGAAGACTTGGGCGGCGTGGCGGTGCGCGGCTACCGCGCGCCCAGCTTTTCGATCGGCCAGGGCAACCTCTGGGCCTTCGACACCCTGCTGGAAGCCGGCTACCGCTACACCTCCAGCGTCTACCCCATCGCCCACGACCACTACGGCATGCCGGAGTGGCCGCGCTTCGCGCAGCCGGTGCGCGACGGCCTGGTCGAGATCCCCGTCACCACCTTGCGCAAGTTCAACCGCAACTTCCCCTCCAGCGGCGGCGGTTATTTCCGCCTGCTGCCCTACGCGCTGTCGCGCTGGATGATCAACCAGGTCAACCGCCAAGACCGCCAACCCGCGATCTTCTATTTCCACCCCTGGGAAATCGACGTCGACCAGCCGCGCATCGCCGGCATCGACGGCAAGACGCGTTTCCGTCACTACGTCAACATCGGCCGCATGGACGCCAAGCTGCGGCAACTGCTGGCCGATTTCCGCTGGGGCCGCATGGACCACATCTTCCTCGACGCCGCCACACCCCGGGTGGCAGCCCAGTCCTCGCGCTGAAGCACCTGGACCGCCGCCTCCCGTGATCACTGTCAAGCAACTCCCTCCCGACGACCTCGCCGCCCGCCAACGCTGGGACGATTTCGTCCTGCGCTGCCCCGAGGCCACCTTCTTCCACCGCGCGGCCTGGCAATCGCTGATGACGCGGGTGTTCAAGCACCGCGCCTTCTTCCTCTACGCCGAATCGGGCGGCGAGGTCCGGGGCGTGCTGCCGCTGGCCGAGGTCAAAAGCAAGCTGTTCGGCCATGCCCTGGTGAGCCTGCCTTTCGCGGTCTACGGCGGTGTCGCCGCTGAGACGCCGGAGGCCGCCGACGCGCTGGAGCGGGAAGCGCAGCGGCTCGCCCAGGAGCTCGGCGTGGAGCACCTCGAGATGCGCAACCTGCAGCCGCGCCACGCGGACTGGCCCAAGCAGGACCTCTACGTCACCTTCCGCAAGGAGATCCTGCCCGAGGAAGAGGCCAACATGCTGGCCATCCCGCGCAAGCAGCGCGCGATGGTGCGCAAGGGCATCAAGAACAACCTCGTGGCCGAGGTGGACGCCGGCGTCGACCGGTTCTTCGCCCTCTACGCGGACAACGTCCACCGCCACGGCACGCCCGCGCTGCCCAAGCGCTATTTCAAGGCCTTGAAGGAAGAGTTCGGCGACGACTGCGAAGTGCTGACCGTGACCGGCCCCGACGGCCGCTTGCTCAGCAGCGTGCTGACCTTCTACTTCCGCGACGAGGTGCTGCCCTACTACGCCGGCGACGACGAGGCCGCGCGCGACCTGGCCGCCAACGACTTCAAATACTGGGAGCTGATGCGCCGCGCCTGCGCGCGCGGCTGCAGGCTGTTCGACTACGGCCGCAGCAAGGTCGGCACAGGGCCTTACTCGTTCAAGAAGAACTGGGGCTTCGAACCCCAGCCGCTGCACTACGAATACTGCCTCTACAAGCGCGACGCCATCCCGCAGAACAACCCCAACAACGCCAAGTACCAGCTCTTGATCAAGACCTGGCGGCGTTTGCCCCTTTCGTGGGCCAACGCGCTGGGGCCGCACATCGTCCGCAACCTCGGCTGAAGGCCAGCATGGGCAAGCTGCTTTACCTCGTGCACCGGATGCCTTACCCGCCCAACAAGGGCGACAAGGTTCGCTCGTACCACCTGCTCAAGCACCTGGCCGCCCGCCACCAGGTCTTCCTCGGCACCTTCATGGACGACCCCGAGGATGCTGCCCACATCGCCACGCTGCGCAGCCTTTGCGCCGAGGTGCATGTGGAGCCCTTGACGCCTTCCCGCGCCAAGCTGGCGAGCCTGGCGGGCCTGCTCACCGGCGAAGCCCTGACGCTGCGCTACTACCGCAGCGCCGGCCTGCGCCGCTGGGTCGGCCGCGTCGCCGGGCAGCACCAGTTGCAGGCGTCGGTCGTCTTCTCTTCGTCGATGGCGCAATACGCCGAAGACCTGCCCGGCGTGCCGATGCTGGTCGATTTCGTCGACGTGGATTCGGCCAAATGGAGCCAATACGCCCGTGAGCGAGCCTGGCCCATGTCCTGGCTCTACGGACGCGAGGGCCGCCGCCTGCTGGCCTATGAGCGCGACGTGGCCTTGAAGGCGCAGCGCTCTTTCTTCGTCACCGAAAGCGAGACCGCGCTGTTCCGCGGCCTGGCGCCCGAAGCGGCCGGGCGTGTCGAGGCGATCAGCAACGGCGTGGACGCGCAGGTCTTCACCGCGGACGCCGGCCGGCGCAGCCCCTTCCAGGCGGACGAGCGCGCGGTGGTGTTCACCGGCGCGATGGACTATTGGCCCAACGTCGACGCGGTGCGCTGGTTCGCCGCCGACATCCTGCCGGCGCTGCGCCGGGAATGGCCGGCGTTGCGCTTCTACATCGTCGGCCGCAACCCCGACGCCGCCGTGCAGGCGCTGGCCGGCGACGGAGTCGTCGTCACCGGCACCGTGCCGGACGTGCGCCCCTACCTGCAGCATGCGGACGTGGTGGTCGCCCCCCTGCGCCTGGCGCGCGGCATCCAGAACAAGATCCTCGAAGCCATGGCCATGGGCCGGCCCGTCGTGGCCGCCAGCACCTGCGTGGCGGCGCTCGGCGTGCAGGATGGCGAGACCCTGGTCTCCGCGGAGCACGCCGGCGACTACGTGAAAGCGGTCTCCTCGCTGCTGGCCGACGCCGACCGGGCAGCCAGGGTCGGCGCCGCCGGCCGCCGCTGCGTCCTGCAGAGTTACGCCTGGTCGGCGCACCTGTCCGGCATCGACCGCCACCTCAGCCCGCCACGGCTGGCGGAGTCCGCGGCATGACCGCCACGCTGGCGCCCGTCGTCCCGGCCGGCGAGGAGCGCGCCCAGGCGCTGGCCTCGCCTGGGCGGTCGTCGCCCTGGCGGCGTAGCCTGCCGCCGCTGGCTTTCCTGCTGGCGGCGACGCTGCTGCTGTACCGGGAGACCTTCATCGGCATGGCGCAGATCTGGCTGCGCTCGGAAACCTTCACCCATTGCCTGTTCGTCCTGCCGATGAGCCTGTGGCTGGTGTGGCGCCGGCGGGACGAGCTGGCGCTGCTACACCCCGCGCCGGCCGCGTGGACGCTCCTGCTCATGCTCGGCGCGGCGGCGGCCTGGCTGATGGGCGAACTGATGGCGTCCAACGCGGTCACGCAGTTGGCCGCCACCGGCCTGGTGGTGCTGGCGGTGTTCCTGTTGCTGGGGCGGCGCGTCTGCAGCGTCATCCTTTTCCCGTTGGGCTTCCTGTTTTTCGCCGTGCCCATCGGCGAATTCCTGCTGCCGCAGTTCATGGAATGGACCGCCGACTTCACCGTCGCTGCGCTGCGGCTGAGCGGCATCCCCGTCTACCGGGAAGGGCTGCAGTTCGTCATCCCGTCGGGGCACTGGTCGGTGGTCGAGGCGTGCAGCGGCATCCGGTACCTGATCGCTTCGCTGGTGGTGGGCACGCTGTTCGCCTACCTCAACTACCGCACACTGTGGCGGCGCTGGGTGTTCGTCGGCGTCTCCATCCTGGTTCCGGTGCTGGCGAACTGGGTGCGCGCCTACCTGATCGTGATGCTCGGCCACCTGTCCGACAACGCGATCGCCACCGGCGCCGACCACCTGATCTACGGTTGGGTGTTCTTCGGCGTGGTGATGCTGCTGATGTTCATGATCGGCGCCCGTTGGCGCGAAGACGACGTTCCCCCGGCCGGCGCTGCCGGCGTGGTTTCGGGCCCGAAAGCCGGCGCCGCGGTGGCGTCGCCGGTGTCGCGCGCCTGGGTGCTCGTGCTGGCCGCGGCAGCGCTGTTGAGCCTGCCCCCCGCCTGGCTGTGGCAGATGGAACGCGTCCGCGATCGCTCGCCCGACGTGGAAGTCGTCCTGGGACTTCCCGCCGTGCTCGGCGGAGGATGGCAGCGCCTGCCGGCGCCGTCGGTGGTGTTCGAGCCCGCTTTCCAGAATCCTTCCGCCGAGACGGTCGCCTGGTACGCCAAGGAAGGCCGCCAGGTGGCGGTCCATATCAGCTACTACCGCCGGCAGCATGCCGAACGCAAGCTGGTGGGCTCGCAGAACGTGCTGGTTACCAGCAACGATGCCCACTGGGCGCTGCTTTCCGAGGGGACGTTCGCGCTGACGCCCGTCGACGGGGGCGGACCGGTGACGGTGAAGACAGCCGAACTGCGGCCCACCGGGGCGCCAGGCACCCTGGGCGCCGCCAGCGGGCGCAACCTGCGGGTCTGGCAGTTTTATTGGGTGAACGACCGTTTGACGTCGAGCGACGTCTGGGCCAAGCTGCACGGCGCTTTCGGCCGGCTGATGGGGCGCAGCGACGACGCGGCGGTCATCGTCCTGTACGCGGCGCATGGGCAGCGGGACGATGACCCGTCCCCGCTTTTGGAAGAATTCGCAAAAACGAACCTGCCGCTGTTGCAGGCGCGGTTGCGCCAGGTGCGCGATGGCTCGAACGAGGCCCGGCGCTGAACCACGCCGCCGGCGGCCACAGCAGGGCATTCCAGTTAATTTCACGGAGGAGGAAAGAGATGAGCACGGTTGCAGTCATTGGTTTGGGTTATGTCGGCCTGCCCCTGGTGGTGGCTTTCGGCAAGAAGGTGCGCACCATCGGGTTCGACATCTCGGTGCCCAAGGTCGAGTCCTGCAAGAAGGGCGTCGACCCGTCGCGCGAACTGCCCGACGAAGAGCTGGCTGCCGCCACCCACGCCGTCTACACCGCCGACCCGGCCATGCTTGCCGAGGCCGACATGATCATCGTCGCCGTGCCCACGCCGGTCGACGAGGCCCACATCCCCGACTTCCGCCCGCTCATCGGCTCCAGCACCAGCGTCGGCCGCCACATGAAAAAAGGCGCGACCGTGGTGTACGAGTCCACCGTCTACCCCGGCGCCACCGAAGAGGTCTGCATCCCCGTGCTGGAAAAGGAATCCGGCCTGAAGTGGAAGCGCGATTTCAATGTCGGCTATTCGCCCGAGCGCATCAACCCGGGCGACAAGGAACACACGCTGACCAAGATCCTGAAGATCGTCTCCGGCGACACACCCGAAACGCTCGACAAGGTGGCCAAGCTTTATGAGCAGATCATCATCCCCGGCGTGCACCGCGCCTCCAGCATCAAGGCCGCCGAGGCCGCCAAGGTGATCGAGAACACCCAGCGCGACCTGAACATCGCCTTGATGAACGAGCTGGCCATCATCTTCGACAAGCTCGGCATCGACACCAGCGAAGTGCTGGAGGCCGCCGGCACCAAATGGAACTTCCTGAAGTTCAAGCCGGGACTGGTGGGCGGCCACTGCATCGGCGTGGACCCCTACTACCTCACCCACAAGGCCGAGATGCTGGGCTACCACCCGCAAGTCATCCTGGCGGGCCGGCGCATCAACGACAGCATGGGCAAGTTCATCGCCGAGCAGACGATCAAGCACATGATCGCCAGCGGCAGCACCATCAAGGGCGCCAAGGTGAACGTGCTCGGCCTGACTTTCAAGGAAGACTGCGGCGACCTGCGCAACTCCAAGGTCATCGACATCATCAACGAACTGAAATCCTACGGCGTGGAAGTCAACGTGACCGACCCCCAGGCCGAGGCCGAGGAAGCGATGCACGAATACGGCGTGAAGCTGCAGACCTGGGACGAGTTGCCCCAGGCCGACGCCGTGGTGGCCGCCGTCGCCCACCGCGAGTACAAGAAGCTCGGCGCCGCCGACTTCGCCAAGAAGCTGGTGCCGGGCGGCGCCTTCATCGACGTGAAGGCCGCCTTCGACGGCACGGCCATCACCTCGGCCGGCTACAAGCTCTGGCGCCTTTGAAAATGCGCTGGAATGGGGTTTCGGTCATGAAGCGTTTCCTGCGCGCCTTGCGGCTGGCTCTGATGCTTTCCGTTTGCGCGCCTCCGATGGCGCAGGCCCAGGGCGCCGAGCCGGCTCCCGTCGGGGCGTCTTCGCCCGTGGCGGTGTCGGGGCCGGCGCCGAGTGCCGCCGCGGAGCCGGCGCTGCCGGCGTCTGCTCCGGCGCGCTCGATCGCCTTGGCGCACATCTTCCCTTCTCAAACCTACAGCGCCCAGAACGGAGCTGCACGGACGGGTTTTGGGATGATGTTCGGCTTGGTCGGGGCCATGGCGAGCTTGGGCGTGGAGCGCGAGAGGCGCGCGCACATCAAGGTCTTGATCGAGATGGAACTCAACTTGCATCAGGAGCTGATGGACGCGCTGAAAGCCGAGTTCAAGAACAGCAACCAGGAACTATTCGACCTGGAATCTCCCAAGTACTACCCAGGCGAGCCGGAAAACCTGGATATCACGGCTTCCAAAAGCAAATCGGACTGGATCATGACGGCGAACATCTTCGATGTGGGCGTCAGCAACAACTTCAGCGCTAACAAATTTGTGCCGAGGTTGAATGTCAGCTTCTATGTCACCAACAGGCATACCGAAGAAAGCGTCTACGACACGTCCATTTACTACGGCGCGGACGCGAGGAAATCCACCCCGGACCAGATACCCGTCGATCCCAACCAGGGCTTCGAGAATTTCAACGACATTCTGGGTGCGCGCAAGAAGGAGTACGTGCAGGCGCTGCGGTCTGGCGTGTCCGCGATTGCCAAGACGGTCGCGTTGCAAGTCGGCCAACTGAAACTGGACGTCAATAAGCCATGATCGCGCCTGCAAGGATTGGGCATGGGTAGATCCGCCTACCCGCTTGCGCCGCTTGTCCTTCATGTCGTCTACCGCTTCGACACCGGTGGCCTGGAGAACGGCATCGTCAACCTCATCAACCACATGCCGGCGGGCCGCTACCGGCACGCGGTGGTGGCGTTGACCGAGGTGACGGACTTCCGCAAGCGTATCCAGCGCGACGACGTCGAGTTCGTCTCGCTGAGCAAGTCGCCCGGCCACGGCGTCTGGCTCTATCCGCGGCTGTACCGCCTGTTCAAGTCCATGCGCCCGGCCATCGTGCACACCCGCAACCTCGCGGCGCTGGAGGCCCAGGTGCCCGCCTGGGCCGCGGGCGTGCCGGTGCGCCTGCACGGCGAGCACGGCCGCGATGTCAGCGACCTCGATGGCTCCAGCCGGCGCTACCAGCGGATCAGGCGCCTCTACAAGCCCTTCGTGCACCACTACTTCGCGCTGTCCCGCGACTTGGCGGGCTACCTGGAAGAAAAAGTGCATGTGCCGCGCAGCCGCATCACCCAGGTCTACAACGGCGTCGACACGCAGCGTTTCTCGCCGCCGCCACCAGGCGGGCCACGCCCCGCCATCCCAGGCTGCCCGTTCAACGACCCGGCGTTCTGGCTGGTGGGCACGGTCGGCCGCATGCAGCAGGTTAAGGACCAGCCGACGCTGGCGCGCGCATTCGTCCAGGCGCTGCAAGCCAAACCAGAGTGGCGCGGTCGGCTGCGGCTGGTGATGGTGGGCGAGGGCGCCTTGCGCCGGCAGTGCACCGACATCCTGCAGGCCGCCGGCGTGGCCGATCTGGCCTGGCTGCCCGGCGAGCGCGGTGACGTCGCCGACGTGATGCGCGGCCTGGATTGCTTCGCGCTGCCGTCGCTGGCCGAAGGTGTCTCCAACACCATCCTGGAAGCCATGGCCTGTGGGCTGCCGGTGGTCGCGACCGACGTGGGCGGTAATGCCGACCTGGTCCACCACGGCGCCACCGGCGAGATCGTCCCCAGCGCCGACCCCGCGGCCCTGGCCGCCAGCCTCGCGCGGTTGGCCGCCGACCCGGCCCTGGCCGGCGCGATGGGCCGGGCCGGGCGGGAGCGGGTGCTGGCACGGTTCAGCATGCAGGCCATGGTGTCTGCCTACCAGGGCATCTATGACAGCCGCGCCGGCCTCGCGCCGGGCCGCATGGCCGTGAGTCCCTGAGGGGCGGGCGGAACAAAAGACGGCCCGCGGGACGCCGGACACACGACGAACAAGACGACAGCCACAAGAAGAACGGAAGAAACCATGTGCGGAATCACCGGCATTTTCGACACCCGCGGCAACCGTGAGATCGACCGCGCGGTGCTGCACCGCATGAACGAGTCGCAGTTCCACCGCGGCCCCGACGAGGGCAGCCTGCACCTTGAGCCGGGCCTTGGCATGGGGCACCGCCGCCTGTCGATCATCGACGTGTCGACCGGCCAGCAGCCGCTGCACAGCGCCGACGGCTCCGTCGTCATCGTCTTCAACGGCGAGATCTACAACTACCAGGCCCTCATGTCCGAGCTGCAGGCGCTGGGCCACGTTTTCCGCACCAAGAGCGACACCGAGGTCATCGTGAACGCCTGGCGCGCCTGGGGCGAAGCCTGCGTCAAGCGCCTGCGCGGCATGTTCGCCTTCGCGCTGTGGGACCGCAACCAGCAGGTTTTCTTCATGGCGCGCGACCGCCTGGCCGTCAAGCCGATGTACTACGCGGTGCTCGACGACGGCCAGTTGCTGTTCGGCTCCGAGCTGAAATCGTTGCTCGCCCATGGCGGCCTGCGGCGCGAGATGGACCCGCTCGCGGTCGAAGAGTACTTCGCGCTGGGCTATGTGGCCGAGCCGCGCACCGTCTTCAAGCAGGCGCTGAAGCTACCGCCGGCGCACACGCTCCTGATCCGCCGCGGCCAGGCCGTGCCGCCGCCCAAGACCTACTGGGACGTTCGCTTCACCCTGGGCAACCCGATCGGCCTGAATGAAGCCTGCGAGCAGCTGAGCGCCAAGCTGGCCGAATCGGTCAAGCTGCGCATGATCGCCGAGGTGCCTCTGGGCGCCTTCCTGTCGGGCGGCGTCGATTCCAGCGCGGTGGTCGCCACGATGGCGGGCTTGTCCAGTGGGCCGGTCAACACCTGCTCGATGGGTTTCGACGACCCGGCCTTCAACGAGGTCGAGTTCGCCCGGATGGTGGCCGAACAGTACAAGACGAACCACTACGTCGAGACCGTGGGCAGCGACGACTTCGACCTGATCGACACCCTGGCCCGCCTCTACGACGAGCCCTACGCCGACAGCTCGGCCATCCCCACCTACCGGGTGTGCCAGCTGGCGCGGCGCAAGGTGACGGTGGCGCTGTCGGGCGACGGCGGCGACGAGGTCTTCGGCGGCTACCGCCGCTACCGCCTGCACCTGATGGAAGAGCGCATGCGCGCCGCGCTGCCGCAGTCCCTGCGCGGGCCGCTGTTCGGCGCGCTCGGCAGGGTCTACCCCAAGGCCGACTGGGCGCCGCGCTTCCTGCGCGCCAAGACCACGTTCGAAGGCATGGCGCGCTCGTCGGTGGAGGCTTACTTCCATTCGGTTTCCATCCTGCGCGGGCCGATGCGCGAGCAGCTCTTCAGCGACCGCTTCAAGAAAGAGCTCGGCGGCTACGGCGCCCTCGAAGTGTTCAAGCGCCACGCGGCCAACGCCGCCACCGACGACCCGCTCGCCCTCATCCAGTACCTCGACATGAAGACCTACCTGGTCGGCGACATCAACACCAAGGTCGACCGCGCCAGCATGGCGCACTCGCTCGAAGTGCGCGAGCCGCTGATGGACCACGAGCTGATCGAATGGATGGCCACCATCCCCTCCAGCCTGAAAGTGCGGGGCCAGGAGGGCAAGTTCCTCTTCAAGAAGGCGATGGAACCCAGGCTGCCGCTGGATGTGCTCTACCGGCCGAAGATGGGCTTCGCCGTGCCGCTGGCGCGCTGGTTCCGCGGGCCGCTGAAAGAGCGGGTCCGCCAGGCGGTGCTCGGGCCCCGGCTGGCAGACACCGGTTGGTTCGAGGCCGGCTACCTGCAGCAACTGGTCGACGCCCACCAGAGCGGCGCGCGGGACCACAGCGCGCCGCTGTGGACGCTGATGATGTTCGAGGCCTTCCTGCGCCGCGTGATGGACGACACCAGCGCCGGCCAGCAACTCGCGCCCGTGCGCGACGCCGCCACCCAGCCGATGGAGGCCTGAGGCGATGGCGCTGCGCATCCTCCACGTGCTGGACCACTCCATCCCGCTGCACAGCGGCTACACCTTCCGCACCGCCAACATCCTGCGCGAGCAGCGCAAGCTCGGCTGGCAGACCCACCACCTCACCAGTCCCAAGCAGGTCGACTGCGCGGTGGCCGAGGAAGACGTCGACGGCCTGCATTTCTTCCGCACCCAGGCCCGGCCCGGCCTGGCGGACAAGGTGCCCGGCCTGGGCCAGTGGCACTTGATGAAGCAGCTGCAGCGGCGGCTGCTGGAGGTGGCGGGGCAGGTCCAGCCCCACGTCATCCACGCCCACTCGCCGGTGCTCAACGCCTCGCCCGCGCTGAAGGTCGGCCGGCGCCTCGGCATCCCGGTGGTCTACGAAGTGCGCGCCTTCTGGGAAGACGCCGCGGTCGACCACGGCACCACCACCGAAGGCAGCCTGCGCTACCGCCTGACGCGCGGTTTCGAGACCCAGGCGCTCAAGGCCGCCGACCACGTCTTCACCATCTGCGAAGGGCTGCGCCAGGACATCGCCGGCCGCGGCATTCCCGCCTCGAAGATCACCGTGATCCCGAACGCGGTCGACATCGACGCCTTCCAGGTCAGCGGCCAGCCCGACGAGTCGCTCAAGGAAAAGCTCGGCCTGGCCGGTTGCACCGTCGTCGGCTTCATCGGCTCGTTCTACGCCTACGAAGGCCTGGACCTGCTGCTGCAGGCGCTGCCGCGGGTGATCGCCAGCCTGCCCGACGTGCGGGTGCTGCTCGTCGGCGGCGGCCCGCAGGACGCGGCGCTCAAGGCCCAGGCCGCGGCGCTCGGCCTGCAGAACCACGTGGTGTTCACCGGCCGGGTGCCGCACGCCGAAGTGCAGCGCTACTACGACCTGGTCGACGTGCTGGCCTACCCCCGGCATTCGATGCGGCTCACCGAACTCGTCACGCCGCTCAAGCCGCTGGAGGCGATGGCACAGGGCCGCCTGCTCGTCGCCTCCGACGTCGGCGGCCACAGGGAACTGATCCGCCACGGCGAGACCGGCCTCTTGTTCCAGGCCGGCAGCGCCGATTCGCTGGCCGACACGCTGCTGCAAGTCGTCGCCAAGAAAGACCTCTGGCCGCACCTGGGCCGATCCGGCCGGCAGTTCGTCGAGCAAGAGCGCAACTGGACGGCCTCGGTGGGCCGTTACCGCGCCGCCTACCGGTCCGTCCTGGGCGATTCGATCGATGGACTTTGAAGGTTTGCGCATCGCCTTGGTGGGGCCGTTGCCGCCGCCGGCCGGCGGCATGGCCAACCAGACGCGCCAGCTCGCCGAACTGCTGCGCCAAGCGCGCGCCGAGGTGGCGGTGGTGCAGACCAACGCGCCTTACCCCGGCTGGGTGGCGGGCTGGCCCGGCGCGCGCGCCGTTGTCCGGCTGCTGCCCTACCTGGCCGCGCTATGGCGCGCAGCGGGACGCAGCGACCTGTTCCATGTGATGGCGAATTCGGGCTGGTCCTGGCACCTGTTCGCCGCGCCGGCCATCTGGGTGGCGCGGGCGCGGGGCGTGCCGGTGGTCGTCAACTACCGCGGCGGCGAAGCGGCCGGGTTCCTGGCGCGGTCGCGCCACCTCGTGGCCTGGTCGATGCGCCGCGCGGCGGCGTTGGCGGTTCCCTCGCGTTTCCTGCAGGAAGTCTTCGACCGCCACGGCATGCCCAGCAGCGTCGTGCCCAACATCATCGACCTGTCGCGCTTCTCGCCTTCGCCTGCCGGCCGCGAAGCCGGGCCGCTCCACCTGGTGGTGGCGCGCAACCTGGAGCCCATCTACAGCAACCAGACCGCGCTGCAGGCTTTCGCCGAAGTGCGGGCGCGGCACCCGCAGGCGCGCCTGACGATCGCCGGCACCGGCCCCGACCTGGCCGAGCTGCAAGCCCTGGCCACCCGGCTGGGCGTGGCCGATGCGGTGCGCTTCGCCGGCCGGCTCGACCGCGACGCCATGGCCGACCTGTACCGCCAGGCCGACGCCTGCCTCAACCCCAGCCTGGCCGACAACATGCCCAACTCGGTGCTGGAAGCCCTGGCCTGCGGCGTGCCGGTGGTCAGCACCGACGTCGGCGGCGTGCCTTTCATCGTGCAGGACGGCGTTACCGCGTTGCTGGTGCCGCCGCGGGACGCGCCCGCCATGGCCCGGGCGGCGCTGCGCCTGCTGGGCGACGCCGGTTTGAAGGCACGCCTCGTCGAAGCCGGCCTGGCCGAGGTTCGGCGCTACACCTGGCCCTGCGTCGCGCCGGTGCTGGCGGCCGTCTACTCGCAGGCGCGGCAGCGCCGGCCGAAGAAAAAAGGCCTGGAGGTCGTGAAATGAACCGGCTCACAGGCGCGACGAAAGCCGCGGCCGCGGCAAGAAGAGAAAAAGACGTCCTTCCATGAGTTCGACCTACACACGCCTGGTCTCCGGCCTGCTCTTCCCCTTGCACGAGCGGCTCAAGCGGCACAGCACCGTGGCGGTTCGCCGCGGCCTGGAGAAGACGCAGTGGCAGACGCCGCAAGAACTGCGCGCACTGCAGCTCCAGCGCCTGCGCGCGCTGCTGGCGCAGGCCGGCCGGCACGTGCCTTACTACCGCGACCTGTTCCAGCGCCTGGGGTTCGATCCCGGCCAGGTCCAGTCGCTCGCTGACCTGCGGCGCCTGCCCTTCCTCACCAAGGCCGAGATCCGAGCCCACCAGGACGGGCTCAAGCACGAGCATGCCCAGGGACTGGCGCGCTTCAACACCGGCGGGTCGTCGGGCGAGCCGCTGATCTTCTACATCGGCAACGAGCGCGTCAGCCACGATGTCGCGGCCAAGTGGCGCGCCACGCGCTGGTGGGGCGTGGACATCGGCGACCCCGAGATCGTCGTCTGGGGCTCGCCGATCGAACTCGGCGCCCAGGACCGCGTGCGTCAACTGCGCGACAAGCTCCTGCGCACCGAGTTGCTGCCGGCCTTCGAGATGTCCGACGCCAAGCTCGACGGTTTCGTCGCTGCCATCCGCAAGCGCCGGCCGAAGATGCTCTTCGGCTACCCCTCGGCGCTGACGCACATCGCCAAGCACGCTGAAAAGCGCGGCATCGCCATGGACGACCTCGGCGTGCGCGTGGCCTTCGTCACCTCCGAGCGGCTCTACGACGAGCAGCGCGCCGCCATCGGCCGCGTCTTCGGCTGCAAGGTGGCCAACGGCTACGGCGGGCGCGACGCCGGCTTCATCGCCCACGAGTGCCCGCAGGGCGGCATGCACCTGACCAGCGAGGACATCATCGTCGAGCTGGTGGACCGGCAAGGCACGCCGGTGCCCGACGGCGAGGCCGGCGAGATCGTCGTCACCCACCTGGCCACGAAAGACTTCCCCTTCATCCGCTACCGCACCGGCGACGTCGCCGTGATCGACACCGCGTCGTGCGCCTGCCACCGCGGCCTGCCCATGCTCAAGGAGATCCAGGGCCGCACCACCGACTTCGTCGTGGCCGCCGACGGCACCGTGATGCACGGCCTGGCCCTGGTCTATGTGATCCGCGACCTGCCCGGTGTCGAATCCTTCAAGATCGTCCAGGAGACGCTCGGCCACACCCGGGTGATGATCGTCGCCACGCCGGCCTTCGACCGCGCGCAAGCGGCTTCGATCCAGCAAGCCTTCAAGCGCCGGCTCGGCGAGGCGGTGGAGGTGGGTGTGGAGTTCGTCGACGCCATACCGCCCGAGAAGTCGGGCAAGTTCCGCTACGTGGTCAGCCGCGTGGCGCCGGCGCCGCAATGACCGTGGCGCACAGGGAGTGAAGAGACATGCGTGACATCGTGCTGATGGCCATCGTGATGCCGATGGTACTGGCCGCCTTCCGCCGCCCCTGGATCGGCGTGATGCTCTGGACCTGGCTCAGCCTGATGAACCCGCACCGTTACACCTACGGCTTCGCCTATTCGGCGCCGCTGGCGGCGATGGCCGCCGGCGTGACGCTGCTGGGCCTGCTGATGACGCAGGAGAAGGGCTCGCCCTTCAAAGGCCCGCCCGTGGCCTTGTTCGTGCTGTTCACGGTCTGGATCACGCTGTCGTGGCTGCTGGGCATCGACCCGTCCGGCGACTACGAGCAGTGGAACAAGGTCATGAAGATCAACTTCATGGTCATCGTCGCGCTGGCCCTGCTGCACAGCAAGCAGCACATCATCGCGCTGGTGTGGGTGGCGGCCGGCTCGCTCGCGCTGCTGGGCGCCAAGGGCGGCGTGTTCACCGTGCTCAGCGGCGGCAACCACCGGGTCTGGGGGCCGCCGGGCACCTTCATCGAAGACAACAACGAATTCGCGCTGGCCCTGGTCATCACCATCCCGCTGCTGCGCTTCCTGCAGATGCAGCTGACCAATTTCTGGGCCCGGCACGCGATGACTGTGGTGATGCTGCTGCTCGGCGCCTCGGTCCTGGGCAGCCACTCGCGCGGCGGCTTCCTGGCGATCAGCGCGATGGCCATGCTGCTGTGGTGGCGCGGCAAGAGCCGGGCGATGGTGGGCGTGCTGATGGCGTTGGCGGCGGTGGCGTTGGTGTCCTTCATGCCCGAGGAATGGGGCAACCGCATGTCCACCATCGAGACCTATGAAGAAGACGCCTCGGCGATGGGCCGCATCAGCGCCTGGTGGAACGCCTGGAACCTGGCTTTCCACTACCCCACCGGCGTGGGCTTCGACGCAGCGCGGCCCGAGCTGTTCGCGGTGTACTCGCCTTACCCCACCCTGATCCAGGCGGCGCACAGCATCTACTTCCAGGCGCTGGGCAACCACGGCTTCATCGGCCTATTCATGTTCCTGGGCATCTGGGTCCTCACCTGGCAGTCGGCGGGCTGGCTGCGCGCCAAGTCCAGAGGCATTCCCGAAGCCAAGTGGTGCGGCGAGCTGGGCTCGATGGCCCAGGTGTCTCTGTTGGGTTATGGCGTGGGCGGCGCTTTCCTGAGCCTCACCTATTTCGACCTGCCGTACTACATCATGGTGATGGTGGTGCTGGCCCGCGTATGGGTGAAGACCAAGGGCTGGGAGCGCGAGCCGGTCTACCCCGACCACTGGACCACCATCCCCGGCCTGGCGACGCCGGGTGCGCCGCGGCTGCCCAAGAAAAAGAAACCGGCCTGGCAATCATGATGACGACGATGACCCGGACGCTGTTCAGCGCGATCTCGCCCGCCGGCGAGCGCGGGCGGCTGTCGATCCCGATCTTCCACCGCGTGCTGCCGCGGGTGGACCCGCTCTTCCCCGACGAGATGGACGCCGCCCGCTTCGACGCGGTGTGCGGCTGGCTCAAAGGCTGGTTCAACGTGCTGCCGCTGGACGAGGCGGTGCGCCGGCTGAAGAACGGCACGCTGCCGCAGCGCGCGATGGCGCTCACCTTCGACGACGGCTACGCCGACAACCACGACGTGGCGCTACCCATCTTGAAGCGCCACGGCCTGCCGTGCGCCTTCTTCATCGCCACCGGCTTCCTCGACGGCGGCCGCATGTGGAACGACACCGTGATCGAATCGGTGCGCCGCACGCCGCTGGCCTCGCTGCCGCTTCAGGCGCTGGCGGTGCCGGGCCTGGGCGAGACCGACGTGTCGTCGGTGCCGGCCAAGCAGGCCGCCATCGGGGCCGTCATCCGGGCCATCAAATACCTGCCGGTGGACGAGCGCCTGGCGCTGACCGAGTCACTCGCCTCGTTGGCCCGCGTGGCGCCGCCGACCGACCTGATGATGACGTCCGCCCAGGTGCGCGAGATGCGCCGCGCCGGCATGCAGATCGGCGCGCACACGGTCTCTCACCCCATCCTGGCCAAGCTGGACGACGAGGCGGCGCGGCGCGAGATCCGCGACAGCAAGCACCGCCTGGAAGACCTGCTCGACGAGCCCGTCACGCTCTTCGCCTACCCCAACGGCAAACCGGGCGAGGACTACTCGCCGCGCAGCGTCGAACTCGCCCGCGAGCTGGGTTTCGAAGCCGCCGTGGCCACGTCGTGGGGCGCGTCGAACGCGAAGACCGACCTGTTCCAGATCCCCCGCTTCACCCCCTGGGACCGGGGCCGCTCGCGCTTCGCGCTGCGGCTGGCGGCCAACCTCTGGAAAAGCCGCTGAGGGCGGTGCCCCTGCGCTTTTTCCGTTCGCCATGGGCCTGTGGAAGGGCCCCGGTCGCCTCGGTTTGCGGAAGCGGCCGCTGTCCGCGCAAAGGGCTTCGACAAGCCTGTCCTGAGCTTGTCGAAGGGCTCAGCCCGAACGGTGATGGGTGGGATCTTCCTCTTCCCGTCCGCCCTCTCTCTCCGTTCACCCTGAGCCTGTCGAAGGGCCCGGTCGCCTCCGGTTGTCGAAGCGTGCGCGGTTCGCAAAAAGGGGCTTCGGCAAGCTCAGCCCAAACGGTGGTGGGCGATGGGTTCGTTCAACCGTCGCTGGTGCTGTCGCCGCCGTTGCGGCCGTCGAACGCCTCGCGCGCCCTGGCGATGATGTCCAGGTGGGCGAAGGCCCAATCCCCCAGCGCTTCCACCGGCTCGCGCAATGAATGGCCGAGCCGGGTCAGCGCATAGTCGACGCGGGGCGGGATGGTGGGGTGGACGGTGCGCGTCACCAGCCCGTCGCGTTCCAGGCCGCGCAGCGTCAATGTCAGCATGCGCTGCGAGACGGCGCCGATCTCGCGCTTGAGTTCGCTGAAGCGCTTCGGCCCGCCGCGCAGCATCATCACCACCAGGACGGTCCATTTGTCGCCGATTCGCGCCAGCACTTCGCCGACGCGCTTGCAGTCGTGGGACATCGCCTTGGGCCCATCGGTGTCGGGCGGTGGCTCCGTCGCCGCTTTCGCGACCCGGGCCAGGACGGGTTTGGCGGCGGGTTTCGATCGAGCAGTGGTTACAGCCATGTGCCTGGGTATCAAATTTGTGCCGTCTTGACGGGGGAGGGTGGTCACCAAAGAATCCTTGGTATCAAATTTATACCGAAGGAGAAACGATGTCCACCGCCCACCAACCCCAACGATTGCTCCACGTCGATTCCAGCATCCTGGCCGGCCAGTCGGTCAGCCGCCAGTTGTCCGCGGCGGTGGTCGCGCAGCTGCGCAAGGACGCGCCCGGCCTGCTGGTCACTTACCGCGACCTGGTGTCCGCGCCCATCCCCCATCTGTCTGGCGCCCACCTGGCGGGCGACCCATCGCTGCAAGCCGACCTGGAACTCGGTCGCGCCGTGCTGGAAGAGTTCCTCGCCGCCGACGTGGTGGTGGTCGGCCTGGGTTTCTACAACTTCGGCGTGCCGAGCCAGCTCAAGGCCTGGGTCGACCGCCTCGCCATCGCCGGCAAGACATTCCGCTACAGCGAGAAAGGCCCCGAAGGCTTGGCCGGCGGCAAGCGGGTGATCCTGGCGATTTCCCGCGGCGGGTTCTACGGCCCGGGCGCGCCGGCCGCTTCGCTGGAGCATGCCGAGTCTTACCTGCGCGGTGTTTTCGCCTTCTTCGGCATCCCGGAAGTCGAAGTGGTGGCCGCCGAAGGCGTGAACACCGGACCGCAAGGGCGGCAGGCGGGCATCGAGAAAGCGCAGTCGCAGATCGCGGCGTTGGCCTCAGCCTGATTGCACCGGTGCAGGGGCGCTGTAGGAGCGGCTTCAGCCGCGATATGCGGTGCCACGCGATCGCGGCTGAAGCCGCTCCTACAGAAAAACGGCTGTCGAGGAAGCGGGGTCGCGGGGAAACGCTTTGCCCGGGCAACGGGTCATGGGCGCAGCGCCTGCGCCGCCGCCTCGGTCAGCAACCGCACGCCCAGCGGGTTGAGGTGGCCGTCGTAGGGGCCGACGTTCAGGCTGAGCGCCGACTGCCGGAAGTGGGCGCGGTAGAGGTCGTTGCCGTCGACCACCACGGCGCCGGCCCGGCGCGCCAGCGCGATGAAATGCCGGCGTTCTTCGTCGGGCCCTTCCACGCCACGGGCGATCGCGGCGCGTGGGCCGTCGACCACGAGCACCAGCCGGCCCGGCACATGGGGCTTGACGCGGCCGAAGAACTCGGCGGCCACGCGGTCGACCAGCGCCAGGTCGGCCGACGCCGGCGCACGGCGTGGCGCGGTCGGGGCCGCGGCGCCCACGTCGTGGCCCTGGGCGGGGCGGGACTGCAGCTTCGCCTGTTCCCAAAGTCGGTCGGGGCTGAGCTTGAGCTGGCTGAACAGGTACTGCGCCAGCGCCGAGCGGCGCAGCCAGCGCTTGGCGGTGGAAGGCGGCGGCTGGGTCTGGCTGCGCGGCGCGAGCGTCTGCGGATCGAGGCATTCGCTGTGCACGTTGCCCGAACCGCACAGCGACTGCCGCACGTCGCCCGGCTCCATCAGGACCACCACGTCGCGCACGCCGAAAGTTTCGTGGGCCCAGCGGATGCGTTCCGCGTAGTCGAGCAGCGCGGTGCCGGGGCTGCCCATGGCATAGACCGGGCGCTGGCCTTGCAACGCGCGTTCCAGCTGGATGCCGGGCCGGTCGCCCGCGGCCAGCATCGAGGCCTCGACATAGCTGTCACCCACCAGCGCGACGGCGTCTTCACCGGGCTTGAAGTCGCGTTCCGCCGCGAAGCCCTGCCGGTTGCTTCGCAGCGTGTGGGCGTTGCGCAGGTCCCATCCGGTCGCGGCGCGCCAAACGTGGTTCGGCGGGTAGGACAGGATCTTCCCGTTCAGGTAGTAGCCGGTCTCGGTGGAGGTCGACACCGGCAGCAGCCGGCACAGCAGTTCGGCCGCCAGTCCGATGGACAGCAGGCCGGCGAGCATCCAGGCGAGGCGGCGCGGCATGTTTCTCAGAAGTTGAAGTAGATGAAGGCGCTGACGCTGTCGCGCGCGGTGTTGACGACGATCAGCAACGCCACCGCGCCCAGGCTGAAGCCGGCCAGCCAGGCGCGTTGCGCCGGCCGCGCCCCGGCGCGCGCCAGCAGCGCCTGGCCGATGGCGTTGCTGTTGGGCGCCAGGCAGGCCATCGCAGCCAGCACCCCGCACCACACCAGGCCGGTCTGCAGGTGCAGGCCGGCGTTCCAGAGCAGCGCATCCGACGCCGCGGCCTCGACACCCGCCATGCCGCCCAGCACCCGCAGCGCGCCGCCCAGCGTCTCGGCGCGGAAGAACACCCAGGCCGCCACCACGCATAGCATCGTCAGGGCCCAGCCGAGCAGCTTCGCGGCGCGGCTGCGGTCCCAGGCCGCCAAGGTTTCCCCGCGCGCGCCGAGCATCGCGCGGAAACCGTGGTTGACCATCAGGTACAGCCCATGCAACCCGCCCCACAGCACGAAAGACCAGCTCGCGCCGTGCCACAGCCCGCCCAGCAGCATGGTGGCTGCGAGGTTGGCGTAGCGCCGCGCCGGGCCGCGGCGGTTGCCGCCGAGCGTGATGTAGAGGTAGTCGCGCAGGAAGGTGGACAGCGAGATGTGCCAGCGCCGCCAGAAATCGCTGATGCTCGCGGCGCGGTAGGGCGAGTCGAAGTTGAAGGGAAGCCGCACGTTGAACAGCCAGGAAAGGCCGATCGCCATGTCGGAGTAGCCGGAGAAGTCGAAGTACAGCTGCAGCGTATAGGCCACCGCGGCCAGCCAGGCCTCGGGCGTGCTGGGCAGCAAGCCGGCGTCGACCGGCTTGAACACCGCGTCCGCATAGGGCGCGATGCCGTCGGCCAGCACCACTTTTTTTGCCAGGCCGATCGCGAAGATCGCCAGCCCCGCCGCGACGTGGCCGCCGTTCCATCGGTAGATGGCCGGGTCGGCGAACTGCGGCATCATCTGCCCGTGATGCAGCACCGGCCCGGCGATCAGGTGCGGGAAGTAGGTGACGAACAGCCCGTAGTGCACCGGGTTGAATTCGCTGACGCGGCGCTGGAAGGTGTCGGACAGGAAGGCGATCTGCGTGAAGCTGTAGAACGAGATGCCGATCGGCAGCACGACCTTGCCCAGGCTCCACTCGGTGCCCATCACCGCGTTGAGGTTGCCCAGGAAGAAGTTGGCGTATTTGAAATAGGCCAGCACCAGCAGGTTGGCCGCCACCCCGGCGATGAGCCACTGCCTGGCGCTTAAGCCCAGGCTGCGCCCGCCGCCCGCGTGGCAGCGCGCCATGCGCAGCCCCACCCAGAAGTTCATCGCGATCGAGCCGAGCAGCAGCAGCGTGAACTCCGGCATCCAGAAGCCGTAGAAGAAAAGCGACGCCAGGAAGAGCCAACCGGCCGCTGCGTTCGGTGAACGCCGGCCGAGCAGGAAGAAGCCGGCCAGTGTTAGCGGCAGGAAAAGCAGGACGAAAGGGACGGTGGTGAACAGCATGGGCTGTGTGGGTGGATGCTGGCTCGGTTCGTGGCGGCAGGTTGTTCCTCCACTGCCCCCTCACCCCAACCCTCTCCCCCGTTGCCGGGGGCGAGGGGGCCTGCGACTCTCTTCCGATGGTGAGGTGGGGAAATTTTCTGGCTCCCTCTCCCGCTTGCGGGAGAGGGCAGGGGTGAGGGTGGTTGCGAGCCTGTTCCTCACTCCAACGCGTAGTCCGGCGCCGCCCGCAGCAGCCACTGCTCCAGCATCATCAGGATCCACACCATCTCGCCGTAGTAGCCGGGGTGCTCCGGCAGACGCTCCAGCAACAGCGAGCGGATGAATTCCGGCCGGACGATGTTGCGTTCCGAGAGGCTGCCGAGCGAGTCTTCCGCCAGCCGGCGCAGGGCCGGCGTGCGCGTGAGCCACACCCCGAAGGGCAGGCCGAAGCCCTGCTTCTTCTTGGTGATGATCTCGTCGGGCAGGAAGCCGCGCAGCGCTTCCTTGAAGAACCAGCGCAGCTTCAGGCCCTTGAGCTTGTAGTCGAGGGGCAGCTTCAGCGAGAAGTCGAGCAGCCTGTCGTCGAGGAAGGGGAAGCCCACCGCCACATCGGCGAGCTTTGTCGTTTCGCGCACCTTGGGCAGGTCGCTTTCGCCCAGGGTGTAGCGCCAGTCGAAGGCCAGCGTGCGGTTCAGGTCGTCCGCGCCTTCCACTTGCGACCAAACACCGCGCTGGTGCTCGGCCGGGCCTTGCGGGTTCACTTGAGCCAGGAAGGCGGGGGTGAGCACGTCGGCGGTGCCCAGGCGCAGCAGCAGGTTGTACATCTGCAGCCGGTCGGGCATCGGCACCTTGGCCTGCTCGACGTAACTGGCGCCTTTCTTGAGCAGCGGCAGCTTGCCCAGTGGGCTGCGCTCCAGCAGCGGCTCCATCAGGCCGGTGCGCAAGGGGCCGGGCACGGCCTGGTACCAGCCGAACACGCGCTGCTTGGCGTAGCGGCTGTTGCCGCCGAAGAGTTCGTCGCCGCCGTCGCCGGCCAGCAGTTTGGTGACGCCGTCGCTGCGCGCCATGCGGGCGCAGTAGTAGGCGGGCAGGGCGGAGGAGTTGCCGAAGGGCTGGTCGTAGTGCTGCGCCACCGCCGGGATGCTGCGCACCAGGTCGTCGGGGGTGACGTAGTACTCGTGGTGTTCGGTGCCGAACTGCCTGGCTGCGATACGCGCGAAGGCCATCTCGTCGTAGCCCTCGGCCTCGAAGCCGATCGAGTAGGTGGCCGCCGCCTTGCCGCCGGCGCGGCCGATCATGCCGGCCACGGTGGAGCTGTCGGTGCCGCCGCTGAGGAAGCAGGCCGGCTTGCTGCCGTCGAGCTGCCGCGCCACGGCGTCGCGCAGCAAGTCTTGGAATTCCTCTTTCAAGGCGCCGAAGTCGGCCGACCGGGGTTCCTGGAAGCGCGGCGTCCAGTAAGGCTTGACGGTCAGTTTCCCGGCCTCGAACCAGGCGCAGTGGCCGGGCGGCAAACGGTGGATTCCTTTGAAGATGGTGCGCGGCGACGGGATGGCGTGGAAATACAGGTAGTCGAAGATGGCCTGGGGGTCGACCTCGGCGTGGCGTCCGGCGCCGTCGTCCGACAGCGCGTCGGCGCGTTCGGCGAAGCGCAGCTGCGGGCCGCTTTCGGTGCGCACGACGCGGTAGCACAGCGTCTGCTGCGCGAAGCGGTCGACCGCCAGGAAGGTGCGGCCACGGTCATCCTGCAGGCCGACCGCGAAACTGCCTTCGACGCCCTCGGCGGCGCGGTCGCCCCGGCTTTCGACTGCGCGCCGCCAGGCGGCCAGGGCGCCTTCGAGGCGGGCCAGTTCGGCCAGTCCGGCGTCGGTGAAGGCGGGCGAGCCGAGACACAAGGCGGCCTGGGCGGTACGGGGTGCGGGAGCGTTCATGGTGGGGGGCCGTGGTTCTTCGCGTTTTATGCAGCCGGCATTGTCGCAAGCGGATCGCCGGTTTCAGGCTTTCCCCGCCACTCATTCCGGTGGGGCGCCCCGGCTATTGCTGGAATGCGCCCGGCTGCCGGGGCGGGCCGTTCACGGCGGCGGTGCCGCGCGGATGCTTGTATTCGCGGGCCGGGTTCAGGTCGGTTTCCGACAGGGCGCCGCCCTTGCCGCTGCGGCCGGCGTCCTTCGCCTTGCCCCTGACCTTGGCCTTGGGCGCGAGGCGGAAGTCCTCCCGGGCGGCCTGCAGGAACTCGTCCCAGTCGACGTTGTAGTTGTTGGACACGAAGCCGGCCTTGGCCGGAGCCAGCTCGCCGGGGTTGCCCACCAGCAGGTTGTTCATCGCCTTGACCACTTGCGCATTGCTGGCCACGCGCAGGAAGACACCGCCCTTGGGCAGGTTGTCCACCAGCGTGTTGTTGACCAGGTAAAGCTCGCTGCGCGGCCAGCGCAGGCCTTCGGCGCCGTAGGCGATCAGGTGGGGGTTGGAAGTCTGCGAGCCTTGCGCGATGACGTTGCCCACCACGACGGCCACGCCGCCGTCCGGGAACTCCAGCTCGTAGCTCGCGGTGCCGCCGACTTCGTCGGTGAGCCGGTTGTAGGCCACGTAGTTTTCCGCCGCGCGGCTCTTGAGCAGGTGGCCGACCCGGCCGTGGTGGAAGTAGCTGCCGGTGACCGACAGCCGCGCGATGCGGCCGACGTAGAGCTGGTGGTTGTGGGCGTCGGCGCGGCCGTTGTGGAAGAACTCGCTGTTCTCGATCTCCAGCACCGCGTTGGCGTCGTTGTTGGTCAGCAGGCCCATCTCGTTGTCGGTGAAGGTGCAGTCGCGCACCCGCAGCGAGCCGGATTCGAAGCGGATGCCCGCGCCGTTGCGCCCGGGCACCGCGGTGCCTTCGAAATCGAAGCCTTCCACCACCATGTTCTGCGCCCGCACGACCCAGATCGCCTTGCTTTCGGCCGCGGAACCGTTGGACACCAGCCTGGCGCGCCCGTCGACGGCGCGCAGGGTGAGGTCGGCCTGCGTCCACA
Source organism: uncultured Ideonella sp. (assembly GCA_966433995.1). Taxonomy (GTDB): domain Bacteria; phylum Pseudomonadota; class Gammaproteobacteria; order Burkholderiales; family Burkholderiaceae_C; genus JANPCX01. The sequence goes on from CBJNAE010000008.1 coordinate 29,305, forward strand.
CCGCGGTGTCGCCCGTGTAGCGGCCGGCGTCGACTTCGATGACGGTGCCCGGCTCGGCCAGCTTGGCCGCCTCGCGCAGCGTGCGCACCGCCCGGCCCGGGCCGACCTGCAACACCGGCCTGGCTTGCGCCGCCGAGGTGTCGATGGCTTTGTTGCCTGCCGACAGCGGTGCCGCGGTGGCTTTGCCGCACAGGGCGAGCCAAAGCAGTCCGCAGCAGGAAAGGACGACGAGGGATGCGGGTGTTTTTTTCAACATGCTGGTGCGTCGGTCGGTCGCTGGGGAAGGGGGTGCCGCGGGTCGGCCAGCGGCGAGGCCGCCATTGTGCAGTGCCATACTTCCGGCCCGCATCGCCGCTCGCCGTGCCTTACCGCCGGCGCGGGCTTCCTCCATGTGAACGGGCCCCAGATGAAACCCGACCGCAATCCCCCCGGCGCCGGGCAGGCCGCCGCGACCGCGCCGGCCAAGGCGGGTTGGCTGTGGCCGGCCGCCTGGCTCTACCTGCTCTTCCCGGTCTACGGCAGCCTGATCCCCTTCGCCTGGCAAGAGGTCGGGCTCGCCGATGCAGCGCGGCGGTTCGCCGAGTTGCTGTCCGAACCGCTGGCCATCGCTTCGCGGGCCGATTTCGCCGCCAACATCCTGCTGGCCGTGCCGCTGGCCGCGTTGTGGATGGCGGCGATGGTGGGCGGGCGGGGGCGGCGCGCGCCGCCGACCGAAGTGGCCGCGGCGGCGGCGGTCTGGCTCGGCTGCAGCGCGCTGGCGCTGGCGCTGGAGTTCTCGCAGATCTTTTTCAGCGGCCGCTCGCCGGCGTTGTCGGACGTCGTCGCACAGTCCGTCGGCGCCGGCCTCGGCCTGGCGGCGTGGTGGGCGGTGCCGGCGGGCTTCTGGCATGTGTCCAACTCGCCGGCCACGGCCTGGAAGCAGGTCGGGTCGCTCTACCTCGGCGGCCTGCTGCTGTATTCGCTGATGCCGCTGGACTTGACGGTGAGCCTGTCCGACCTGTCCAACAAGGTCGCCACCGGCATGGTGAGGCTGGTGCCGTTCTCGGGCTGGGTTGCCCAGCCGCTGACCGCGCTGACCGACGCCGCGCTCGACACTGCGATCTGGGCCCTGGCCGCTGTATTGGTGCTGCGCGCCGCCGGCCGCTTGTCGGCGGCCGCGGTGGCCGGTTTGTTCGTGTTCGCCGTGGGCATCGAGTGCGCGCAATTCCTGGTGTTGTCGCGCGTCGTCGACACCACCGACATCCTCACCGCCGCGCTGGGCATCGGCATCGTCGCCGCGGCGCGCGGCCGGCTGCACGGGGCAGCCCAGCGCCAAGGCGGGGAAGAAGGCGCCGGCGCCGCCTGGGCGCGCCGCGCCGCGCTGCCGGCCTTGTTGATCGCGGCGGGTTTCGCGCTCAGGGCCTATCCCTTCGATTTCATTCGCGACACCTGGACGCTGCGTTTGCGCATGGAGACCGTTTCGCTCATGCCTTTCGCCAGCTATGTCTCCAACGGCGAGCTGTACCTGGTGACCAACCTGCTGCGCCGCTTCTTCCTGTTCTCGGCGATCGGCGCGGCGCTGCAGTGGACGCTTTGCGCCTCGAAGCTGCGTCTGCGCTGGCACACGCCCGCGGTGCTCCTGGCCTGCATGGCCAGCGCCTTGCTGATGGAGGCGATGCAGCTGGCGCTGCCGCGCGGTTATTTCGATTCGGGCGATGTGCTCTTCGCCGGGCTCTGCGGCGCGGTGGCCGCGGCGGTGGTGCGCCGCCTGTCGTCGTCCGGCCGGGACGCCGGCCAAGCGCCAGCGGATGCGGTGTCCGGGCCGCGAGCCGCGGGAGGGCGCAGGCGCCGGTCCCGCCGCGGCGAATCGCACGCGGGCGACGCCGCCACCGCCGCGCTCGACCGCATCCCGCCGCGCAGGCTGGCGCTGTTCGTCTGGGCCGGTTGCGTGGGCCTGCCGGTGGCGCTGGCGCTTGCCGCTTACGCGCCCGGGACGCCCTACAACGTACGGGAACTGCTCACCGAGGGCGGCCTGCCCTGGCCGGTGCTGCCGATGACGGCGGCGCTTCTTGGCCTGCTGGGCTTGCCCGGCCTGATCGCCGCCCGGGCCGGCGCGCCGCGTGACAAGCGCCTCGCCGGGGTCACCACCGCCTGGCTGCTCGGCGCGCCGTGGTTGCTGGCGCTGCTGCTCTACGCCGGTGTCGACCTGGAGAGCGTCCACGACGTGGTCGGCACCGCGGTCTGGGGCCTGTGGTCGCCCGGCGAAACCGTGCTGCGGCTGGCGGTGCTGCTGCTGGGCGTGCTCTGGTCGCTGGCACTTGGAGTGGCGCTGTCGGGCTGCGCGGCGGCCCCGTCGCACCGCGCGGTGGGCGTCGCGCGGCTGCTCGCGCACGGCCTGTGGGTGGCGCCGCTGTGGCACGCCGTCGTCGTGGTCTTCGCCGGGACGGACAACCTCACCGAGCTGATGGCCGGCGGCGGCGGCGTGGTGCCCAGCCTGTGCCTGTTGGCCCACGGCGCGCTGCTGGGCTGGACGGCCGGCGAGGCGCTGAAAGCCATGGCGGGCCCGCCCTGCGGGCGATGGGCGGCCTTCCTGCCGCGGCTGTTGCTTGCCTCGGCGGCGGGCTACGGGCTGGCGCGGGCGGCCACCGAGTCCACGCTGGTGAAGTACGACCAGGTGTTCTCGGCGCTGCAGTTCCTGCTCAGCACCGACCGCGGCCACTACGCCACCGGCGCCGACCTGCTGATGCGTTTCCTGCTGGCCCAATGCCTGGCGTTGGCCGGTCTGACCCTGTCGATGCTGGCCGTCCGTTGGCTGTCTTTCAGGCGGGCCGCACGGCCCGTCACAGCCGCGCCTTGAACCTCGATCCAGGGGGTGGTCCGCCATCGTCGCTGTGCGACACTGGCGCCCCCCGGCCGGCGCATGCCGCGCCGGGGTTTCCATTCGAACAAGAAAGAAGGATTTTTCTTGATGTACTCGGGCCGCCGCACCCGCCGGCTCCA
>CBJNAE010000009.1:0-31321 GCA_966433995.1 uncultured Ideonella sp.
GGTGCAGGTGCAGCTGCAGGTGCAGGCGCAGGTGCAGGTGCAGGTGCGGGCGCGCCCACAAAGACAGCGCACATTTTCCGCACGCCGGGTGCAGGATCCTGGCCGTAAAAGGCCACGGAGCACTGGGCATTTCCGCTGACCCGCTTTTCCACCCATCGCTCACCTTGGCCAAACCGTGTCAACCGCGACTGCGCGGAAGAACTGGTGACGGCAAAGCCTTGATTCTCATGGGCGGCGAAACTCCAGGCGGCCGTGGCGCTTTGAGCATGGGCACCGAAAGCCCAAGCCAAACCCAGGAGCGGCCAACATTTCCCTGGAGACCGCGCGACTCGGGTGAACCGGACATCCCGGCGCCGCAAACTCTTGCCGAAAAATTTCATGACGAATAACCCTCCCTGATGTTGTGTGCATGACAGCCCTCTGATGAAGCTGCCGCGGCATTCTCGAGCGCCAAACGCCAACGCGAACACATCTTGATACCTTGGATGCAGACTCGGCGGACTGTTTCCCGATGACCACAAATTCGGCGACACGCGGCTGCATCGCGGCCTCCGGCGGGCTCCACCTCCCGGTGGATTCAGTCCACGCCTTTCAGTAGACCGACGCGGGTTGGTCGGCCTGCTGCGGCTGCATCCACCGTTCAAGGGCGGCGCGCAGCATGTCCAGCTGCAGCGGCTTGGTCATGTAGTCGTCCATGCCGCTGGCCAACGCGCGCATCGCTTCGCCGTGCAGCGCGTTGGCCGTCAGCGCGAGGATGGGCATTCGGCGGTCGCCCGGGCGGGTCGCCTCTTCCTGGCGAATGCTCTCCGTCAGGGTGTAGCCGTCCATGTCGGGCATGTGCAGGTCGGTCAGCAGCAGCGCATAGCTGCCTTCGCGCCACATGCGCAGCGCCTCCTGCCCGTTGCCGGCCACCTCGGCGGCGTAGCCCAGCACCTCGACCTGCCGCAGGATGACCTGCTGGTTGACTTCGTCGTCCTCCGCCACCAGGATGAGCTGGCCGCGCTCGCGGGCCTGGGCCCGCGTCGGCGACACCTGGGCCGCGGCCTGCGGCAGCGGCGCGCCGCCGTCGTCGCGCGGCGCGTCGGGTGCGAGGCGGCCCGCCGCCAGGGCCACCGCGCGCAGCAGCGTGGAGCGTTTCAGCCCGTTGCCGTCGAGCACGAACACGCTGTCTTCCGGCGGCGTCAAGTCGGGGTTGGGGCCGCGCACGACCACCAGGTGACGCACGTCGGCTGTCGGAGAGAAGGCACCGGTCAGCAGCTGCAGCGGCGGGCTTTCGCGCCAGGCGCCATGGACCACCACCACCGGCCTGTCGACCGCCGCCGCGTGCAGCGCGGCCACCTGGAGCGTGGGCACCTGCTCGACGGCGGCGCGCGCATGCTGCAGGTAGGCCCGCAAGGCGTCGGCCTCGCCATCCAGGCCGACGATGATGCAGTCGGCGCCGGCCAGCGGCGGGCCCGGCGGCGCCTCGGCGCCCTCGACCGCCTCGGCCGGCAGCAGCACCGTGAACACCGAGCCGCGTCCCGGCATGCTGGAGACCTCGATCTCCCCTTTCATCAATGTGGCCAGTCGGTGAGAGATCGCCAGGCCGAGGCCGGTGCCGCCGAAGCGGCGCGTCGTCGAGGCTTCGGCCTGCTGGAAGGACGAGAAGAGGTGGTCCAGCGTCTGGCGCTCCATGCCGATGCCGTTGTCGGCGACCCGCAGCACCAGCCGCGGCGGTGTCTGGGTCGACAGGCACACCCGCACCGAGACCTCGCCGTAGCGCGGCGGCACCTGGGCGCTGAATTTGATCGCGTTGCCCAGCAGGTTGAACAGGATCTGCCGCAGCCGGGTGGGGTCGGACCAGACCTGCGCCGGCATGTCGGGCTGGACGAACAGCCGCACCGCCACGTTTTTCTTGGCGGCCACCGGCAGCAGCGTGTCGCAGGCGCCTTCGACCACCGCGGCGACGGAGACCGGCACGCGCTCCAGTTCCAGCCGGCCGGCCTCGATCTTGGAAAAGTCGAGGATGTCGTCGATGATCCCCAGCAGCGAGAAGGCCGACGCGCGGATGGTGCGCACCGCTTCGGTCTGGTGGTCCAGCAGTTGGCTCTGCGCCAACACTTCGACCATGCCGATGACGCCGTTCATCGGCGTGCGGATCTCATGGCTCATCGTCGCCAGGAAGGCGCTCTTGGCGCGGTTGGCGGCGTCGGCGGCCTCGCGGGCCTGCACCAGCTCGCGGGTGCGCTCCTCCACCCGGCGTTCCAGGTCGGCGTTGATGGCCAGGATTTCCTGTTCGGCCCGTTTGTGCTCGGTGACATCGAAGCTGAAGATCGCGATGCCCTCTGGCACCGGCAGCGCGGTGACCTGGAACCAGCCCAGCCGCCCGTCGGGGAAGGTGAAATCGGTCTCGGTGTATTGCCTCTGGCGCTGCTCCATGCAGGCTTTGAGCTGCCTGAAGACATCGGTCTCCTCGATGCCGGGGAACATTTCCATCATCGTGCTGCCGAGCATGGTCTCCCGGGGCAGGCGGTTCTGCAGCGCGGCGGCCGCGTTCACGTAGAGGTAGCGCCAGTCGTGGCCGATGATCTGGCAGCCTTCGAGCATGTTGTCCAGGGTGTCGCGGTACAGCGTGGCGCTGGCCAGCAGCGCGTCGTTCATCTCCTTGCGCTCGGTGGTGTCGCGCACGGCGGCCAGCACCACCTGTTCGGAGCCGAGCAGCAGCGGGCTCAGGCTGATGTCGACCGAGAACACCTTGCCGTCCTTGCGCAGCGCCCGCAAGTCGGGCCGGCCCGATGCCATCGGCCGCGGAACCGCCGCCTTGAGGTAGCGCTCGCGCAGCGCCACGTGGGTGAGGCCGGCTTCGGGTGGCATGAGCATCTCGACCGGCTGGTTCAGCAACTCGGCGCGGCGCCAGCCGAACAGTGTCTCCGCGGCCTGGTTGACCTGGATGATCGTGCCGGCGCGGTCCGTCATGACGAAGGCGTCCGGCGCGAACTCGAACAGGTCGACGAAACGGCGCTGGTTGTCCAGCAGCGCCGCGGTGCGTTCCTCGACGCGGCGCTCCAGGTCGGCGTTCATCGCCTTGATGCGCGCTTCGGCGGCCGCGCGGGCGACGGTCTCCTGGCGCGTGCTGCGCATGAGGTAGACGAAGACACCGCCGGCCCAGCCCAGCGTGAGCAACATGAAGACCAGGGTGTTGCGCCGCGCTCGGGCGGCGGCGGCCCCGCGCTCTTCGAGCAGGGCAGCCTCGCCCCGGTCCATCTCCTGGATGATGCCGCGCAGGACCGTCATGGTCGGCTTGCCTTCCGGGGGGACGACCGCCTGCCGCGCGGCTTCGGCGCCCTGCCGGTCGTGGACGTCGATGCTGCGGGCCAGCCATTGCAGGTATTCGGCGCTCAGCGCCTGCAACTGCACGAGTTGCCCGAGCTGGGCGGGGTTGTCGCGGATCATGCGCTCCAGCACCAGGGACTGGCGCTCGACTTCGTCCGAGAAATGCGAGAAGTTGTTCTTCTGGTTGGGCGAAGCCGTCAGCAGGTAGGTGCGGGCGGCCACCGCCGCGTTCAGCAGATTCGCGTGCAAATGCGCCAGCCCGGCCCGCACTTCTTGCGTATGGACGATCCACTGCGCCGAACGCACGGTGTCCGCGCTGGTACGGTAGGTCAGGCCGCCGCCGATCAACAGCAGAACGAAAGCCATCGCAAAACTGCCGCGCAGCTTTCGTTCGAACGGGCTGGCCTGCTCGCCGGCGCTTGCCGATTGCGGAGGCCGCCAGCCCGCCGCGAACCAACTGCCCAGGCCCAGCAGAGTGAAAGCGACCGAGGTGTTCAGAGCCAGGGGCGGCAACACTTCGTCGGTGACGAGTTCGCTGGCGTTCCACAGGTAGCCGAGGACGCCAAGCAGACCCAGGCCGCAGACCAAGGTAGACAACGCCATCGATACCAGGCGCCAGCCGGGCCTGCCCACCGAGGCCAGGGCCAGGCCTATGGCGGTGAAGGCCAGCGCGGCATAGGGCGACATGCGGCCCGGAATGCGGTTGTAGGCGCTGGCCCGGTCGCGGAACAACAGCTCGTCGATGCCCAACTGCCAACCGAATATGTATTGGCTCAGCGTGCAAAGCCCCAGCACCGAAACCAGACCACCGACGCACCGCACCACGAAACCCCAGGTGGGGTTGTGGCCCTGCGCTCCAAGGAGCCACACAGCGCCCGCCGTGAATGACAAGCCGACCGCGGTGTTGGCCTTCATTTCCACCGAATCGCTCAAGACGCTCTTGAGCCAAGCGATGTCGAGGACCCAACCAACCAAACCAAGAACACCAACCAAAAACGCCAAAACACCCGTCAATCGAGCAATCAATGAAGCATTGGAGTGGAGGGGCATGTGATGTGGACCTTGGGCGACTGCAGGCCCCCAACCACCTCTTTTTTTCGTCTTTTGGCGGTTCTGATGGGCAAATAGGCCTTCATCTATCGGCAATGTTGCCGATCTTAGACAGCACAAGCGCCGCTATGTGCGCGAATCCAGATCAACCTGTAACCAGTGACAAGTCAAGGCCGTCCCATGTACCCCAATAAGAAACAAATCTGTCTGGCAGCCGGAAACGCCGCAACCCCGCTACGACCCTCGCGGCCGATAGCGGGTGAACGAGCCGTAACGTGGTCTAAGCCGCGGCGTCAATGAAAGTGGTCAGGCCGATTTATTGATGCTATTGCCCAAGTTGGCAGGCGTGCCGTAGGGCGAAGGCTGCGGAGACGATTTCTCCAGTTCCATCGCCAGACGGCTCAACCACGGGAAACGTGGTGGAAGGGGTTGATTGGTCACCGGGTCGACCGGCGGCACTGCCGTCGGCTTTTCCTGCAAAGAACGCTCCGTGGCCGTAGCCGCTTGGCTTGAAACCAGCGAAGCAGTCACAGGGCTTGTGCCCTGAACGCCGCCTAGGTTCATATTGCCTCCTCAAAAAACGAAAAAAGAGCTGGCTGGTACGGTCGTTATCGGTGGTTTCTTTTGGGACTTGAGCATTGCCCTCATGAATTTGAAACCGAATGTTTCTACCGCTTCATGGAAACGGACCCGCATTGGTGTAGCTCGATGCATACATCGTCTCGGCTCCCGCCGTAAAATCAAAAGCTTGCCTCCTTGCAGCCCGCGTTTGCGGCCGAACGTGGGCTGAGAGCCCATCCGCCCACCCATCCAGCCGCAGGCCCCAACTTGACCCGCGCCCCCTTGCCATGGCCGACACTTTGACCTCGCGCGAAGCGCCGGTCGCCCGCGACTCGCGCGCCAGACAGTTCTATGCACTCACCAAGCCGCGCGTGGTGCAACTGATCGTCTTCTGCGCCGTCATCGGCATGCTGCTGGCGGTGCCGGGCCTGCCCGACTGGCGGCAGGCGCTGGCGGCGACGGCCGGCATCTGGCTGGTGGCCGCCGCCGCCGCCGCTTTCAACTGCGTCGTCGAACAGAAGATCGACGCCAAGATGGCGCGCACCGCATGGCGGCCCACCGCCAAGGGCCAGCTGACCAACACTCAGACGCTGACCTTCTCCGCACTGCTCGGCGCCCTGGGCAGCGCCATCCTGTGGTTCTGGGTGAACCCGCTGACCATGTGGCTGACTTTCGCCACCTTCATCGGCTACGCCTTGGTCTACACGCTGGTGCTCAAGCCGGCCACGCCGCAGAACATCGTCATCGGCGGCGCCTCCGGCGCCATGCCGCCGGTGCTGGGCTGGGCGGCGATACGGGGCGAAGTGGGGCCGGAGTCGCTGATCCTGTGCCTGATCATCTTCCTGTGGACGCCGCCGCATTTCTGGGCGCTGGCGCTTTACCGTGCGGAGGACTACCGCAAGTCGGGCCTGCCGATGCTGCCGGTGACCCACGGTTCCGAATTCACCCGGCTGCATGTGTTCCTCTACACGCTGGTCCTGTTCGCCGCCACGCTGCTGCCCTTCATCTCAGGCATGAGCGGCTGGATTTACCTGGGCGCCGCGGTCGCGCTGGGCGCCGGCTTCACCGGTTTCGCCTGGAAGCTCTGGCGCAACTACTCGGACCAGCTCGCCCGGCAGACCTTCCGTTTCTCGATCTGGCACCTGATGCTGCTGTTCGCGGCCTTGCTGCTGGACCACTACCTGCAACCGCTGCTGTTCGCATGAGGCCGACGACACCATGATGACGAAGAACACCCGACGCGCCCTTGCGGCCACCCTGCTTTGCATGGCTGGGCTGCCGTTGCTCGGTGGTTGCGGCCCGTCGTCGGGCGGCGGCGCCCCCAAGGCCGCGTTCCGCGGCGTGGACATCACCGGCGCCGACTACGCCCGCCATGCTTCGCTGCCCGACCAGGACGGGAAGCCGCGCAGCCTGGCCGACTTCAAAGGCAAGGTCACTGTCGTGTTCTTCGGCTACACCCAGTGCCCCGACGTCTGCCCCGGCACCCTGGTGGAACTCGCCCAGGTCAAGAAAGCCCTGGGCCCGGACGGCGACCGCTTGCAGGGGGTCTTCATCTCGGTCGACCCGGAACGCGACACGCCGGAGATCCTGAAAGCTTACATGGCCAGTTTCGACCCCGGCTTCGTCGCGCTGCGCGGCACGCCGGAGCAGACCCAGGCGACCGCCAAGGAATTCAAGGTGTTCTACGCCAAGGTGCCCGGCAAGACGGAGGGCAGCTACACCATGGACCACACCGCGGGCTCGTATGTGTTCGACCCGCAAGGCAAAGTCAGGCTGTTCGTGAGGTACGGCCAGGGCGCGGAATCCCTGGCGGCCGACGTGAAGGCCTTGCTGGCCGGGGCATGAAAAAACCGCGGTCGAGGCCGCGGTTTCTTTTTCGGGGGAGGGGACGACGGCCGCCGCTCAGGCTTCGGCCAGGGCCTTGCGCATCTTCTTCATGGCGGCCACTTCGATCTGGCGGATGCGCTCGGCGCTGACACCGTATTCGCTGGCCAGGTCGTGCAGCGTCATGCCGCCCGAGCTGTCGTCGTTGACCTTGAGCCAGCGCTCCTCGACGATGCGGCGGCTGCGGTCGTCCAGGCTGTCCAGCGCCATGGCGATGCCGTCGCCGGCCAGCCAGTCCCGGCGGTGGGCTTCCATCACCCGGGTCGGCTCGGTGGAGTCATCGGCCAGGTAGGCGATGGGCGCGAAACTCTCCTCGCTGTCGTCGTTCTGCGGCTCCAGGGCCACGTCGCCGCCGGACAGGCGGGTTTCCATCTCAAGCACGTCTTCCGTCTTGACGTTCAGCTTGCGGGCCACGGTGTCGGCTTCGCCTTGGGTCAAAGTGCCGCGGTGGGTGTTACCGTCGCCGGCTTCTTCCTTCAGGCTCTGCTTCATCGAGCGCAGGTTGAAGAACAGCTTGCGCTGGGCCTTGGTGGTCGCCACCTTGACCATGCGCCAGTTCTTCAGGATGTATTCGTGGATCTCGGCCTTGATCCAGTGCATGGCGTAGCTCACCAGGCGCACGCCTTGGTCGGGGTCGAAGCGTTTGACGGCCTTCATCAGGCCGACATTGCCTTCTTGGATGAGGTCGCCGTGCGGCAGCCCGTAGCCGAGGTATTGCCGCGAGATGGACACCACCAGGCGCAAGTGGGACAGCACCATCTGCCCCGCGGCCTGCACGTCGCCGCTTTCGCGCAGGCGCTTGGCCAACCGGACTTCCTCTTCCTGGCTGAGCAGGGGGATGCGGTTGGTGGCGGAAATATAGGCGTCCAGGTTGCCGAGCGACGGCACCATGGCCCAAGGGTCGCGGACCGCCAAGGCATGGCCTGCAGCCTGGTTGGCACCGCCAGTCAAAGTCATCGCCATTGAAGTCATGGAAAACCCTCCTTCGGTTCGTCGTTCCATATTAGCACTCTCTGATCGAGAGTGCTGATGAAGGTTCCGCAGCACTTTTCGGTCCGCTCAAATAAACAGAATGTGAGCGAGCACTTTTTTGAATTCGCAGGAGGGATTTAGTTCAACCGAAGACGGTGTCAGCGGCGATCAGGATGTTGTCCAGCAGCCCCAGCAGTTCCCCGACGTTGACCGGCTTGGTCAGGTAGTGCTGCGCGCCCAGCGCCAGGGCTTCTTCGGTCTGGGCGTTCAGTGCGTCGGCCGACACCACGATGACGGGGATGGCGGCGGTGCCCGCGTCGCTTCGCAGGTGCCTGAGCAGCTCCATGCCGCTGATGTCGGGCAGGTGCATGTCCAGCAGGACGACGTCCGGCCTGAGGGTGCGGATGGCGGCCAGCCCGTCCAGCCCGGTGGTCGAGACCGACAGTTCGATCTGGGAGCGCTGCGCCAGGATGCCGCGCATCACCTCCACGTTGGTCTCGTTGTCCTCCACATAGTGGACGCGCCGGCGGTGGTAGGTGTCCAGCGAAGCCTCCGGCTCGTCGAGGTCGGACCGCACCGTGTCGCGCGACTCCACGCGCGCCAGGCTCATGGTGAAGGTCGAGCCCTGGCCGAGCGTGCTGTGGGCCCGCAGGCTGCCGCCCATCCATTCGGCAAGCCTCTGGCTGATGACCAGGCCGATCCCGGTGCCCTCGATATTCGAGCGGTCGCGGCCCAGCCGGTTGAAAGGCTGGAACAGCTCGGCCATCTGCTCGGGCGACAGCCCCATGCCGGTGTCGGTGACGGAGACGTCCACCATGCCCGAGCGCTGCCGGCTGGCGATGTGGATGCGGCCGCCGTCGTTGTTGTATTTCACCGCGTTGGTGAGCAGGTTGGTCAGGATCTGTTTCACCCTCGTCGCGTCCCCCGACACCAGGCCCGCGTCGGGCGAGATGTCGTGGGTGATGGTCAGGCCACGCCGGCGGGCGTCAGCCTCGATCAAGGGCAGCGTGCCGGCCAGCAGCTCGAAGAGGTCGAGGGTCTGCTCCTGCAGGCGCAGGTTGCCGGATTCGATGCGCGACAGGTCCATCACGTCGTTGATCATGTCCAGCAGGTGCCAGCCCGCCTTCTGGATCTGCGCCACCCAGGCGCGCTGCGAGTCGTGCAGGCGGTGGCGGGTGTCCAGCTCCATCAGCTGGGCGAAGCCCAGCATCGCGTTCAGCGGCGTGCGCAGCTCGTGGCTCATGCGCGACAGGAAGACGCTCTTGGCCTGGTTGGCCGCCTCGGCGGCCTCGCGCGCGCTTTCCGCCTCGCCCAGGCGCAGGTGCTCGGTGATGTCTTCCACCGCCGCGACGATGCGGCGCGGCCGGCCTTCCAGGTCGCGCAACAGCGAGACGGTCGACTGCACCCACACCGTCTCCCCGTTCTTGCGGAGCAGTCGTTTCTGACGGCTGAAGACGGGGATGCGGCCGCTCACCAGCTGCGACACCAGCTCGTCGTCTTGGGCGGCGTCTTCCGCGTGGGTGAAATCCAGCGCGTTCATCGCGAGCAACTCGCCGGCGTCGTAGCCGAGCAGTTCGCAGAACCGGGTGTTGACCTGCTTGAGCTGCCCTTCCACATTGGTGTAGACGACCCCGAGGGGCAAGTTGTTGAAGATGTTGCTCAGCCGGGTTTCGCTCTCGCGCAGGTTGGCCTCGGTGGCTTCGCGCTCCTTGATCTGCTGGAGCAGCTCGGCGGTGCGCTCCGTCACGGCCGCCTGGATGCGGTGGGCCCGCCCGGTGACCGTCAACAGCAAGGCCCCCAGCATGGCGACCGACAGCAGGCCCACCACTGCGAGGGCGCGCGCGGCGAACCGGCCGGTCTCGGGCACGCCGAGCCTGTCGGCGCGGGCGTGCAGCCGCAGGTCGAGGTTGGCCCAGGCGATGGTCCGCACCGCGCGCAAGTCATGCGCCTTCGGCGCGGGGCAGGCCGCCGCGCCGGGGCCGGCTACCGCCGGAGGCAAGTCGACGCAAAGGCTCAGCGCGGTCGACAGGTGCGGCTTGAGCGACTGCAGCAGCCCCTCGATGCGCACCAGCACGAACACCACGCCCCGGAAAGACTCCAGTCGCTGCGCATCGCTCAGCGGCTCGCCCGCGTAGACCGCGCGGAACACCAGCGCGCTGCCGGGCAATGTCGGGGGGGAGTCCGCGGCCGGCAACCAGCCGACAACCGCCTTGCCCGAACGCGCGGCCTCCTCGATCGCCGGGCGGGCGCCCGGCAGCGACAGCAAGTTGAGCCCCGGCCGCATCAAGGACGGCCTCGCGGCCGAGGCGCCGGATGCCAGGAAACGCAGCGCGACCACCTGCTCGTCGACCCGCACCGCGCGCACCTCCGTGTCACCGGAGGCGCTGAACACCCGGACACCGGGCAGACCCTCCTGCTGCGCCCGCGCCTCGAAGGCGGCGACGCCCTCCGGCTGCACGCGCTCGGCCCAGCCCATCGACTGCGGCGCCGAAGCCTCTTGCAACGAAGCCGCCGCGGCCTGCCGGTGCGCCGCGATGGACGGCTCGGGCAAGGCCGAATAGACGCCGTGCAGCGCCGTCAGGGCCTGCAGCGGCCCTTTCAGCGCGATGGCCAGCTCGGCTTCGGCGTGGGCCGCGTCATGCAGGAACAATTGCTCGGACTGGTCGGTGCCGTCGTGGACGGCCAGCACGATGCCGGCCGCCAGCAAGCCCGATGCCACGAGCAGGCTGGCGCCCACGGTCAAGCGGCGGGGCGCCCAGTCGGCCCTGGGAAGGCCGATCAGCGTGAGCGCCACCGGCGCGGCCACCAACACCCCGAGCGTGTCGCCCATCCACCAGGTCGCCCACATCAACAGGGCGCCGCCCGGCGCGAGCACCTGTGAAGCCATCAGCGTGGCGGTGGCGACGGTGGCACTCACGGTGCAGGCCACCGCGCCGCCCAGCCCGAAGAACAAAGCGATGTCCCGGGGCTCGTTCAGCACCAGCGGCTGCCTGACCCAGCGCCGCACGAGCAGCATGCCGGCGTGGGCCTGCGCCGCGGCGCCGAAACCGATGCAGGCAGCCACCCACCAGCTTTGGGACGGCAGGCCTCGCTCCACGGTGATCAGCACATTGACTGCAAAGGCCGCCACACCCACCGCCGGGAGGATCCGCGCGCCGTAGACCAGCGCGAACGCCAGGGCCACGCCCGCCGGCAGGTAGAGCGGGGATGCCAGGCCCGGCGGAATGCTCAGCCACATGCTCAGCCAGCCGATGGCGAGGTAGCTCATGCCGGCAACCGCCGTGGCGATCGTCCAGTGCATCACGGAAGGGGATTGTTGGGGCGGCATAGGGCGGGGATCGGTCTTCTGTCGGCAGGTCGGCGAATCGTGGCGGGGCGAACCATGCGCGTCGCGCATTTCGTGGAGGCTTCGGCAGGCTAGCAGTTTGCCCGCCACGCCGGAGACTGTTTTGTATCAATGACGCAAATGGCGGGGGCCGGCACGCATCCCACCCCCTACGGCCGGGATCCCCAGCGGCCTAACATGGCGGCCAACCCGCGCCGCGGGGGGCACGGGCAGCACCAAGGAGCGACACCATGAAATGGGAAGGCAACCGGCAAAGCGACAACGTCGAGGACGCGCGCGACGGCGGCGGCGGCCCGGGCATCCGCCTGGGCGGGGGCCGGGGCATCGGCCTGGGCACGGTCGCGGTCGCGCTGGTGGCGGGCTGGGCCTTCGGGATCAACCCGCTGACGTTGCTGGGCATCCTGGGCGGTGGCGATTTAGGCGCGCCGCAACAGCAGCAGGCGCCCGCGGGCCCGCCGCCGGCCGACGACAAGATGGCGCGTTTCGTGTCCACCGTCCTGGCCGACACCGAAGACGTCTGGCGCGGGCAGTTCCAGGCGATGGGCCAGGCCTACCGCGAACCCAAGCTGCGGCTTTTCCGCGGCAGCGAGCCCACCGCCTGCGGCCGCGGCGAGGCGGCGATGGGGCCCTTCTACTGCCCCGGCGACGAGAAGGTCTACATCGACCTGTCGTTCTACGACACCCTGCGCACCCGGCTCGGCGCGCCCGGCGACTTCGCCCAGGCCTATGTGATCGCGCACGAGGTGGGCCACCACGTGCAGCACCTGCTGGGCATCACCGCCAAGGTGGACGGCATGCGCGGGCGCGTCAGCCAGGCGCAGCAGAACGCGCTGAGCGTGCGCCTGGAGCTCCAGGCCGACTGCCTGGCCGGCTTGTGGGCGCACCATGCGCAGGCGGCCCGCCAGGTGCTGGAACAAGGCGACATCGAAGAAGCGCTCAACGCCGCCTCCCACATCGGCGACGACGCGCTGCAGCGGCAATCCCAGGGCACCGTGCGCCCCGAAACCTTCACACACGGCACCAGCGCGCAGCGCGTGACATGGTTCAAGCGCGGCTTCGAAAGCGGCAGCCTGGCCCAGTGCCAGACCTTCGACCGGCAGGCACCCTGACCGGGGGGCGGCCCTCAAGCCGCGACCCCTCCTTCCGAAGTCCCGGCATCGGGCGCGAGGCGCTGCATCCGCGGCGCGCCGGCCCGCGTATGGACAGGACAACCGCTCGATCAACCAGCGGTTGCGCCGCCATGGGGCGGCACATCGATGACATGGAGGAACTGGAAGATATGGAAAAAAACCGCGCATCGCCGACACCGCCGCGCCCGGCCCACGCGTTCTGGGCAACAGTCGCCGCGGCCGTCCTTGCCGGCGCCGCCCCGGCCTGGGCCGGCCGTCCCTTCGCCACCGAAGACGCCGGCGTGCTGGAACGGGGCGACTGCGAATGGGAATCCCTGGCGGGACGCAGCCGCAGCCGCGGCAGCCCCACGGAACGTTCGCTGTCGACCCAGCTCGGCTGCGGCCTGGGCCTGGGCACCCAAGGCGCGGTGGCCGCAGGCCGCAGCCGCAACGGGGACGAGCGCAGCCAAGCCTGGTCGCTCGGCTTCAAGACTGCTTTGTCAGGTACCGGCGACGACCAAGCCACTGCGTTCGCGCTGGCTTATGGCGCCGAAGCCGACAGGCAGGGGCCGCAGCGGTCCTACCGGCATGGCGCCTCTTTCCTGAGCCTGGTCGCCACCCGCCCCCTGGGCGCCGGCTGGACGGCCCACGCCAACCTCGGCTGGCGCCGCGACCATGCCGAGCGGCGCGACAGCGCCACCTGGGCTTTGGCCATGGAAAAAGCCGTCGGCGAATCGTTCGATCTCGGGGCCGAAGCCTATGGCGACGACCGGGGCGAGCGCTGGATCGGCGCCGGCTTGCGCTGGAACCTCGGCAAGGCCTGGAGCTTGAACGCGTCTTATGCCGCGAACACCGAAACACCGACGGTCAGGCTCGCCGCCGTCGGCTTCAAATTCGCGTTCTGAAAAACAAAACCGGCTTGAATCGCTTCAAGCCGGCGGATCGGGAACGCGGGGAGTAGCCGCAGGTCGGGTCAAGCCTGGACCATGCCGCCGCGCACCGAACGGCTGGTGGCGCCGTAGGCCGAATACACGGAAGGCGCCTCGCGCGGGATGAGCACGTCGATCGCGCGGTCGAGCGCCGCGGTGGCGCGCGCCAGCGATTCGCGCTGGGCCGCCACCTGGCCGCTCGCGCTGGCCAACCGGTTGCGCAGCACCGGGGGGATGGGGCCGCTGCGCGCGGCCTGGGAGAACTGGTCCACCGCGCGCGCCAGGGCATTCTGCAAGCCGCTGGCATTGAGGTCGATCGCCATGGAATCGCGGGCGCGCAGCGCCTCGCCCAAGGCCGCCAGGCAGGCCTCCACGTCGACCAGGCTGGCCTCCAGTGCGGGGCTGACCGATACAAGCTTGGATTCAGCGGGTGTGGAGGGCGTCATGGTGGTCCGGCACTTTCAGCGCGGTTGGGGTGGAGGGCTGCCGTTCGCGGCGTCTCGCATTCAGGGAGACGCTTTGTTCAGCAATTCCTGGGCGTTGGCGATCAGCTTGTCGGCGATCGCCTCCGGGTTGGGTTTGAAGCTGCCGTCGGCGATGGCAGCGGAGATCTGGGCCACTTTCTCGGCATTGAAATCGGCCGTGGCGGCGTTGGCGCCCTGGGTGTTCTGCAGCATGGAGGCGGCCGTGCTGGACAGCGCGACCTGCGCGCTGGCGTCCGGCGCGCCCGAGCCTGCGGAAGCCTTGTTGGACTCCTGCGCCGCGGGGCGGGATGTGGACAGCGTGGTGGTGGCCAGTGGCTGCGGACTGTCTGAGTTACCGATCTTCATGACGTTCTCCATGGGGCCAGACTAGGAAGGTTGCCGCTTCCAGCGTGAACTGTAAGCCAGCGTCGACCCGACAACATGGACGGTGTATCGGCCTTCTTCCAGCCGACTTTAGAAGTTTTTTCAAAAATCCTGGGCAGGTGGCGGTGCGGCCTCATAGCGGCAACTCCATCTGTCGATCGGCGACCGGCATTCCCGTCAGTGTTCGCCCACTTTCCAGTTTCACCCGGGCCGATTGCCCTTCCAGGCCGGGCGTGACGGCCTCGCCCTGGCTGACCACCCGGTAACCCGGTCCCACCGCGACCACCGTGACCACGTCGCCCATCGCGAACCACTGCCGCGGCTTGAGGTGAGACAGGCGCAGGCTCTGGCCCGGCCCGATGCCTCGGCCGAGCACCCGGCCCTGGGCCAAGGCGGTGTCCATCACGGCGCCAGAAGCGTTTTCGGCCAGATCCACCTCGGCTTGAGACAGGTCGGATTCGGCCAGCACGTGGCCGGAAGGCAGGCTGCGGGAGGCCACCAGCGCAGTCGCCATGACCCTGACCGTGATCGGCAGGAACACATTCCATGCCTTTTCGCCCTGCACGCAGCGCAAGCCGATGCGGGTGCGGCCCCACAGCGCGCTGCCGGTGGGCACATAAGGCTGGACCTGGCTGCACGGCGCCAGGCGCAGGCGGGGATCCAGGCTGCCGACCTGGACTTCCACCCGGGTGATGGGCGTGTCGCCGATCTGGCGCAACCCATCCATCGCAAGCTGGCGGACTTGCTGCTGGACGCCGTCGGCGATGCCCGCGCCGGACGGCGTCGCGGCGCCGCCAGCGGCCAGGTGGTTCAACCCGGCCGGTTCCACCACCACTTCCGGCGCAGCCCAGGCCAGGCCCGGCCACGCGACCGAAACAGCCAGCAGCGCGGCGGCGGCGAGCCGCCAGAGCCGGGCGGCGCGGCCGGTTGCTTTCGGAGGAGTGGCGTTTTCCATGGCGCTCACTTTAGAAGCGCGGCCCGCCGCCCGGTGGCCCGAATTGACCGGCCTTTGCCGCTTTATTCGCGTCAATGCCGACCCTCAAGTTTTCTCACAATTTCATCAAGCCCGCGTCCTGGGCCGGCCGCCGGGTCCCTGAGGGGACATCGGCAAAAACCGGGCCGGCTTGAGGTGGTTGTTTAAGAGGTGCCGACATGCTCAATCGTCTGACGGATTCGCTGAATTTCCATGGCCAGGCCCTGACGTTGCGGGCCGAGCGCCAGAAGCTGATCGCCAGCAACATCGCCAACGGCGACACGCCCGGCTATCAGGCACGCGACATGGATTTCGCCACCGCGCTGAAGGAAGCCACCGGCGCCGGCCAGGGCGCTTCGCGCCTGGCCGCCAGCACCGCCGGCCACCTGCCCGGCTCCCCCGGCGCGCTCGGCGACGCCAACCTGCTGTACGCCACCAACGCCCAGAACAACCTGGACGGCAACACCGTCGACATGGACCGCGAGCGCGCCAGCTTCGTCGACAACGCGGTGAAGTACGAGGCCACGCTGCGCTTCATCAACGGCAACGTGCGGACCATGTTGGACGCGATCAAGGGGCAATGAACATGAACACGTCGAAACCACCTTTTGACGGGGCGCAAGTCCCGAGGGCCGCCGCGCCGGGCCGCCGCCAGCAAGGCACGACACTCCGGGACATTCGCTGGGCATGCTCGGCGAGCGGGGGGCTGTCATGAGCATGCTCAACATCTTCAACGTCTCCGGCAGCGCGGTCAGCGCGCAGAGCCAGCGGCTGAACGTCGTAGCCTCCAACCTGGCCAACGCCGACACCGTCGCCGGGCCGGACGGCAAGGCCTACAAGGCACGCCAGGTCACCTTCCAGACGCAGCTGATGGGCGCCCAGGGCAACGACCCCACCACCGCCGGGGTGCGGGTGAGCACCATCACGGAGAACGAGGCCCCGGGCCGCAAGGTGATGGACCCGCAGAACCCGCAGGCCGACGCCGACGGCTACGTCACCTACAGCAACGTGAACCCGGTGGAAGAGATGGTCAACATGATCTCCGCCTCGCGTTCGTACCAGAACAATGTGGAAGTCATGAACACGGCCAAGAGCCTGCTGCTCAAGACCCTGCAGATGGGCAACTAAGGAGAACACAGATGGCCGTCTCATCCGCCACGGACGCGTCGAGCATCGGCGCGGCGACCAACCCCCGCCCCGCCACGAAGAACGAAGAGGCATCGGCCGACCGTTTCCTCAAGCTGCTGGTCGCGCAGATGCAGAACCAGGACCCGTTGAACCCGATGGACAACGCCCAGGTCACCACCCAGATGGCGCAGATCAGCACCGTCAACGGCATCGACAAGCTCAACACCACGGTGCAGGGGCTGACCAGCCAGTTCACGCAGATGCAGGCGCTGCAGAGCGCCGCGCTGGTGGGCAAGGACGTGATCGTGCCCGGCAGCAAGCTCGACGTGGCCGACGGCGTCGGCCAGGGCGGCTTCCAACTGGACTCGGCGGCCGACAACGTCAAGGTCGAGATCCTCTCCTCGGCCGGCAAAGTGCTGGACACGATCAACCTCGGCGCCCAGTCCAGCGGCATGGGCAGCTTCAACTGGGAGGCCGGCGAGCACGCCGACGAGGCCGGCATGACCTTCCGCGTCGTCGCCAAGTCCGGCACCGTCGAGCTGACGAGCACGCCGCTGATGCGCGACCGCGTCGACGCGGTCAGCACCGCCGGCCAGACCATCACCCTGCAGCTGCAGAACAGCGGCCCCGTGGCCTACAGCGACGTCAAGGCGTTCAACTGACGCGGCGCGCCCCGGGCATCCCGACGAATTCCACCCCACGAAGGACACACCATGAGCTTCCAACAAGGTCTCTCCGGTCTCAACGTCACCTCCAAGAGCCTGGAAGTGATCGGCAACAACATCGCCAACGCCAACACCTACGGTGCCAAGGTGGCGCGCGCCGAATTCGCCGACATGTACGCCAACACCATCAACGGCTCGGGCCAGAACAACATCGGCATCGGCACCACGCTGGCGTCGGTGTCGCAGCAGTTCTCGCTGGGCAACATCACCGCCACCGACAACCCGCTGGACCTGGCCATCAACGGCGCCGGCTTCTTCCAGGTGGCCAACGTCAGCCGCAGCTCCGACAGCACGACGCTGACCGCGCCGGTGGTCGACGGCGTGCCGCTGTACAGCCGCAACGGCCAGTTCAAGACCGACAAGCAGGGCTACCTGGTGAACAACCAGAACCAGGTGCTGCTCGGCTACGCCGCCGACGACAACGGCGTGATCGACACCAGCGCCACGGTGCCGCTGCAGCTGCCGACCGCCGGCATCAAGGCCAGCGCCACCACGACGATGGGGATGCAGGCCAACCTCGATTCGCGCCTGCCCGTCATCACGCCGCCGGCCGCGCCGGCCGCCCAGATCGACTTCACCGACCCGACCACCTACAACAAGTCGACCTCGATGACGGTGTACGACTCCAACGGCCGGGGCATCGCGGTGAACTACTACTTCCAGAAAACCGGCAACAACACCTGGGACGTCTACGCCACCGCCAACAAGTCGACCCTGCTGGGCACCGCCGCCGCGCCGGCACCGGTGGCCAGCATCACCTTCCCCTCCGACGGCGGCCCCCCGATCAACGGCGACCCGTCCGACCCGACCGTGCCCGGCGGCTTCGTGACCTTCCACACCCCGACCGACCCGCTGGACCCGACCAGCACGGTGATCGACACCGACGAGATCGACGCCAAGGGCGATTTCCTCAGCATCCCGGCGCTGACGCTGGAAGACGGGGTGACGACCACCAACCCGGTCTCCAACATCGTGATGGACTTCTCCGCCATCACCCAGTACGCCTCGGCCTACGCGGTGAACGACGTGACCCAGAACGGCAACCGCCCGGGCGACCTGGCCGGCGTCAGCATCGCGGCCAACGGCATCCTGATGGCGCGCTACTCGAACGGCGTGACCCGCCCGGCCGGCCAGCTGGAGCTGGCCACCTTCCGCAACCCGCAGGGCCTGCAGCCGGTGGGCGGCAACGCCTGGGCGATGACCTTCGCCTCGGGCGAACCGATCCTGAACGTCGCCGGCAGCGGCGGCATCGGCGCGATCCAGGCCGGCGCGCTGGAGGAATCCAACGTCGACCTGACCGGCGAGTTGGTCAACATGATCACCGCGCAGCGCGCCTACCAGGCCAATGCCCAGACCATCAAGACGATGGACCAGGTGCTGCAGACGCTGGTCAACCTGCGTTGATGGGCTGAAGCCGCAGTAGGAAACCCACGAGGAGCATCCAAATGGACCGGATGATCTATCTCTCCATGGCCGGCGCCAAGGCCACGATGCAGCGGCAGGACACCTTGGCCAACAACCTGGCCAATGTCTCCACCGTGGGCTTCCGCGCCGAGCTGCAGGCCTTCCGCTCGGTGCCTGTGCAAGGCAGCGGCGCCAGCACCCGCGTCTACGCGCTGGAGACCACGCCCGGCCACAGCGACGCCGCCGGCGCCATCACCCACACCGGACGCAACCTGGACGTGGCCGCCCAGGGCAACGCCTGGTTCGCCGTGCAGGCGCTGGACGGCACCGAGGCCTACACCCGGGCCGGCGGCTTCGAAGTCAGCGCCGACGGCGCCCTGGTGACCCGATCCGGCCTGCCGGTGATGGGCGACGGCGGGCCGATCCAGGTGCCCACCGACGGCACCGTCAGCTTCGGGGCCGACGGCACGGTCAGCAGCACCGTCAACGGCCGCTCCACCCCCATCGGCCGGCTCAAGCTCGTGACCCCGGAGGCGCCGCTGACGCGCGGCGACGACGGCCTTTTCCGCGCCGCCGACGGCGACCTGCCGGCCGACGCCAACGCGCGGGTGCAGTCTTCGGCGCTGGAAGGCTCCAACGTCAGCCCGGTGGAGACCATGGTCGCGATGATTGCCGCCGCGCGGCAGTTCGAGGCCCAGATGAAGATGCTGCAGACGGCCGAGGCCAATGAGAAAGCCTCGGCCCAGCTGCTGTCGATGAACGGCTGACAGCCGACCCGGACCGCCCCGCCAGAAGCCAGAAGCAGAGCAAAGGAACACCGCCATGATGCGCTCCCTGTACATCTCCAAGACCGGCATGGAAGCCCAGCAGACCCAGCTGGACACCATCTCCCACAACCTGGCCAACGTCTCGACCAACGGCTACAAGCGCTCGCACGCCGTCTTCGAAGACCTGATGTACCAGAACCTGCGCCAGGCCGGCGCCAACAACTCCGAGCAGGCGACGCTGCCCACCGGGCTGCAGGTCGGCCTGGGCACCCGCGCCGTGGCGACCTCGCGCATGTTCACGCAGGGCAACCTGCAGCAGACCGGCAACCCGCTGGACCTGGCGGTGCGCGGCCAGGGCTTCTTCCAGATCCAGCTGCCCGACGGCACCACCGGCTACACCCGCGACGGTTCTTTCCAGGTCAGCCCCCAGGGCCAACTGGTGACGAACAACGGCGACATCGTCGCGCCCGGCATCACCATCCCGGCCGGCGCGCAGAACATTTCGGTGGGCGCCGACGGCACGGTCAGCGTGACGATCCCGGGCCAGGCCGCGCCGCAGTCGGTCGGCCAGATCCAGCTGGCCAACTTCGTGAACCCGGCGGGCCTGGAGCCGAAAGGCCAGAACCTCTTCACCGAGACCGCCGCCTCGGGCGCTCCCGCCACCGGCGCGCCGGGCCAGAACGGCCTGGGCGGCATGACCCAGGGCTTCGTCGAGACCTCCAATGTCAACGTCGTGGAGGAGCTGGTGGCGATGATCCAGACGCAGCGCGCCTACGAATTGAATTCCAAGGCGATCCAGACCTCGGACCAGATGCTTCAGCGGCTCAGCCAGATGTGATGGCGCGAGCCCGGTGAATGATTGAAACGATGGCTTTGCGCCGCCTCCCCCTCACCCCAACCCTCTCCCCCGTGCCGGGGGCGAGGGAGCCTCTTGCAGTCCCCCTCACGCATGCGGAAGAGGTTTGCAACGACGCGCTCCCTCTCCCTCTCCCGCTCGCGGGAGAGGGCTGGGGTGAGGGGTGAGGGTTGAGGCGAGCCGCAACGCCACGAGAAAGGAAATCCGCCATGAAAGCTTCAACTTTTCCTTCCCCGACCAGGCTGGCCGCCACAGCCCTGCCGCTGGCCGCGCTGTGCCTCACCGGCTGCCAGACCCTGAACTCCCCGCCACCGGTGGACATGAACGGCCCGACCTACGCCCGGCCCGTGGCAGCGCCCACGCCTGAAGTGAGCAACGGCTCGATCTTCCAGTCGACGCAGTACCGCCCGCTGTTCGAAGACCACCGCGCGCGGCTGGTGGGCGACGCCCTGACCGTGCAGATCGTGGAAAAAGTCTCGGCCAGCCAGAAAAGCACCAGCTCGATCGACAAGGGCGGCTCGATCTCCGGCGGCATCACCGCGCTGCCGGGCATCTCCCCCAAAGCCTTCGCCCGGGCGAGCGTCGGCGGCAGCACCGCCAACACCTTCGAGGGCAAAGGCAGCACCGAGAACACCAACAATTTCTCAGGCACGATCACCACCACCGTGATCGAGGTGCTGCCCAACGGGCACCTCATCATCGCCGGCGAGAAGCAGATCGGCGTGAACCACAACGTGGACGTGCTGCGTTTCTCGGGCCAGGTCGACCCGCGGGCGATCCAGCCCGGCAACTCCGTCCCGTCGGCCCAGATCGCCAACGTGCGCATCGAGCACCGCGGCCGCGGCGCCCAGGCCGAAGCGCAGGGAATAGGCTGGTTGTCCCGGTTCTTTTTGAACGTTCTGCCGATTTAAGTTTCGGAAGAATGGGGGCATCCATCGCCGGATGCCCGCCATGAAGCCCTTCCAAGCCCAACTCACCCGAACCCGAGCCGCACGCAGGACCGCCGACCGTTGGGTGAGGTTGCTGCTGGTCTTCGCCGCCGCGCTGGCCAGCGCGGCCTTGTGGTGGCCCCGGGCGTCGCAGGCCGCCACCCGCATCAAGGAAGTCGCCTCCATCCAGGGCGTGCGCAGCAACGCGCTGGTGGGCTACGGCCTGGTGGTGGGCCTGGACGGCACCGGCGACCAGACCACCTCCACCCCCTTCACCACCCAGAGCATCAACGCGATGCTGCAGCAGATGGGCGTGACCGTGCCGCCCGGCACCAACATGCAGCTGAAGAACGTGGCCGCGGTGATGGTCACCGCCCAGCTGCCCGCCTTCGCCCAGCCGGGCCAGAACATTGACGTCAACGTCTCTTCGCTGGGCAACGCCAAGAGCCTGCGCGGCGGTACGCTGATCGCCACGCCCCTCAAAGGCGCCGATGGCCAGATCTACGCCATGGCCCAGGGCAACCTGATCGTCGGCGGCGCGGGCGCTTCCGCAGGCGGCTCCAAGGTGCAGATCAACCACCTGAGCGCCGGCCGCATCCCCGACGGCGCCTCGGTCGAGCGCGCCGTGGCCACGCCGCTGAACCAGGGCGACGTGATGCAGCTGGACCTGGCCTCCAGCGACTACAGCACCGCCCGCGAGGTCGCACGCGCGATCAACACCCGCATGGGCGGCGAAGTGGCCCAGGCCATCGACGGCCGCGTGGTGCGCGTGCGCATGCCGCCGCCCGGCAACGCCCGCATCGCCTTCCTGGCCGACATCGAGAACCTGCCCGTCGACCTGGCCGCGCCCGCCGCCAAGGTCGTCGTCAACGCGCGCACCGGCTCGGTGGTGATGAATCAGTCCGTCACGCTCAAGGCCTGCGCGGTGGCGCACGGCAGCCTGTCGGTGACGATCAGCAGCTCGCCCGTCATCAGCCAGCCCAACGCCCTGTCGCAGGGCGAGACGGTGGTGGCGCAGAAATCGGACATCACCGTCACGCAGCAGCCCGGCTCGCTGGTGCAGATGGCCGCCGGCACGCAGCTGGCCGACGTGGTCAAGGCCTTGAACTCCCTGGGCGCCACGCCGCAGGACCTGCTGGCCATCCTGCAGGCCATGAAGACCGCCGGCGCCCTCAACGCCGAGATCGAGGTGATCTGACATGGCCGCGCCGCTGTCCTCCGCCCAGCTCCCGAACGCCACCGGCCTGGCCGGCGACGTGCGCAGCATGGAGGCCCTGCGCGCCAGCGCCGGCCGCGACCCGAAGGCGGCGGTGCAGACCGCGGCCAAGCAGTTCGAGGCCCTGTTCATGCAGGAGCTGATGAAGAGCATGCGCCAGTCCACGCTGTCCTCCGGCATGCTGGAGAACTCGGGCACCAAGATGGGCACCGAGATGCTGGACACCCAGTTCGCCAACCAGATGACCGGCCTGCCCGGCGGGCTGAGCCAGGCCATCATCAAGCAGCTGGAGCGCCAGATGGGCGGCGGCGCCGATGCGGACGGCGGCGCCGCCGCGACCGAACTCAAGCCGCTGCAATGGGGCACCGGCCCCGCGTCGACGCTGAACCTGCCGGGCGTCGTCCAGCGCAGGCGCGAGCCGCTGGCCGCCCAGGCCGCCGGTCCCGCCGCGGGCGCGCCCGTCAAGGGCAGCGAGCGCCAGCTGGCCTTCGTCAAGACCCACACCGAGGCCGCGCGCTCGGCCGAGGCGATGACGGGCATCCCCGCCAGCTTCATGGTCGCCCAGGCCGCCCACGAGTCGGGCTGGGGCAGGCGCGAGATCAAGAACGCCGACGGCACCACCTCGTTCAACGTGTTCGGCATCAAGGCCGGCGCCAACTGGAAAGGCCCGGTGGCCGAGGTGACGACCACCGAATACATCGGCGGCGTGGCGCGCAAGGTGGTGGCCAAGTTCCGTTCCTACGGCTCTTACGAGGAATCGTTCCAGGACTACGCGCGCCTGATGCAGAACAGCCCGCGCTACGCCAAGGTGGTGGCCCAGTCGTCGACCGCCCACGGCTTCGCCCAGGGGCTGCAGAAGGCGGGCTACGCCACCGACCCGGCCTACGCCGACAAGCTCGGCCGCGTGATCAACACCACGCTGCGCCTGCAGCGCAGCATGGCGACCTGACGCAGGGGGAATCGAGATGGGCGTTTCTCCACTGATGTCGATCGGCTCCCGGGCCATGACCGCGAACTACGCGGCGCTGCAGGCCACGGGCAACAACATCGCCAACGCGAACACCGACGGCTATTCGCGCCAGACGGTGCAGCTGGAGACCGCCACCGGGCAGTTCACCGGCGCGGGCTTCTTCGGCAAGGGCGTCAACGTCAAGACGGTGTCGCGCCAGTACGACCAGTTCCTGGTGCGCGAGGCCGTCGCCAGCAAAGCCGTCGCCGCGGCCGACGCGGCGCGCGCCGAGCAGCTCAAGCAGTTGGAGAAAGTCTTCCCGACGGGCGAGGCTGGCCTGGGCCACGCCGCCGGCCAGCTGTTCAACGCCTTCGTCGACGTGGCCAACCAGCCGCAGGACAGCTCGGCCCGGCAGGTGGTCCTGTCCAAGGCGCAGGAGCTCTCGGCGCGTTTCCGCACCGCCGCCGGCCAGCTCGACACCATCCAGCAGGGCATCAACCAGGACATCACTGTCAGCGTCAAGAACATCAACGAGTTGTCGCGCCAGATCGCCGCGCTGAACCAGCAAATCGCCAACGCCAAGGGCCTGGGCCACGAACCGAACGACCTGCTCGACAAGCGCGACCTGGCCATCAGCAGCCTGAGCAAGCTGGTGCAGGTCAGCACCATCCAGGCGGACGACGGCACCGTGGGCGTGTTCTTCTCCGGCGGCGAACCGCTCGTGCTGAGCAACAACGCCACCACGCTCACCACGGTGCCCGACAAGTACGACAGCAGCAAGCTGCAGATCGCGGTGCAGGAAATCGGCTCGGCCCGGCCGGTGCCGAACGACACGCTCGGCGGCGGTTCGATCGCCGGCCTGCTGAGGTTCCAGGACGAGGACCTGTCCCAGGCCCGCAACCTGGTCGGCCAGCTCGCCGTGGCCGTCGCCGGCGGCCTGAACGGCCAGCAGTCGCGCGGCTGGGACCTGACCAGCAACCTGGGCGTGGACATCCTCTCGGTCGGCGCCCCGCGGGTGCTGCCCTCCAAGCTGAACTCCGGCACCGGCGTGGTCGGCGTGACGATCGACGACACCTCGCTGGTGCAGGCCAGCGACTACGAGCTGGTCTACCAGGGCGGCGGCAACTACACCCTGAGCCGGCTGTCGAACCAGGTGGCGCCGCTGCCGGTGACCGTGACCGCCGCCCAGCTCGCCGCCGGCTACCGCATGGTGGACGGCATGAACATCCAGCTCACCGGCGGCGCGCCGGCCGTGGGCGACCGCTTCCTGCTGCAGCCGGTCAGCGGCGCGGCGCGCGACATGAAGCGCGTGCTCGACGACCCGCGCGGCATCGCCGCCGCCTCGCCCGTCACCGCCACCGTGGGCACCACCAACACCGGCAGCGCCACCATCGGCGAGCTGCGCGTGGTCAGCGGCTCGGTGAATCCGAAGGTGTCGGTCGCCATCACCTTCACCAACAACAGCGGCGCCTACGCCTACACCCAGGTCGACAACACCACGCCGCCGCCGGTGACCACCACCGGCACCGGCACCTGGACGTCAGGCACGCCGATCGCCTTCAACGGCTGGGAGCTGCAGCTCAACGGAGTGCCCAAGTCGGGCGACACGCTGGACATCTCGGAGACACTCAACCCGGCCAACAACAACGGCAACGCCAACGCCCTCTTCAGCCTGCGCGACGACCCGCTGGTCGGCTCGGTGCGCGCGAACAACGGCGTGACCGCGCCGGCGGCCGGCGACGCCATCGTCGCCGGCGTCAGCGCCACCGACGCCTACGCCGGCGCCCTGGCCGAGATCGGCGTGCGCGTGCAAAGCGGCGAGCTCGCGGCCGAGCAATCGGCCACCATCGAAAGCGACGCGGTCGCCCGGCAGAGCGCCTCCTCCGGCGTCAACCTGGACGAGGAGGCGGCCCGGCTCATCCAGTACCAGCAGAGTTACCAGGCGGCCGCCAAGATGCTGCAGATCGCGCAATCGCTGTTCGATTCGCTGCTGCAGATCGCCGCCCGCTGAAGCACCGGCCCGCCCCCAGTTGTAGACAGGAAGCACCCTTATGCGCATCAGCACCGCCAATTCCTACGACGTCGGCGTCGACGCGCTGACGCGGCGCCAGGCCGAACTCGCCGAGGTGCAGGACCGGATGACCACGCTCAAGCGCGTCAACAAGGCCAGCGACGACCCGGCGGCGGCCGCCCGCGCCGAACGCGCGCTGGCGCGCATCACCCGCAGCGAAGCCAACCAGCGCGCCGTCGACGCGGCGCAGACGGCGATGGGCCAGGTGGAAGGCGCCATCGGCGACGTCACCAGCCTGCTGCAGCAGGTGCGCGAAACCCTGGTTTCCGCCGGCAACGCCACCTACACCCCCTCCGACCGCCTGACGCTGGCCAGCAAGCTGGTCGCGCTGCGCGAGCAGCTTTTCATGACGGCCAACCGCAGCGACGGCGTGGGCGGCTACCTGTTCGGCGGCCAAGGCTCGACCCAGGCGCCCTTCGTCGACGCGCCCGGCGGCGTCATCTACCAGGGCACGCCAGGGCAGGCCACCACTGAGAAAGGCACGAACATGCCGCTGTCCGCCGACGGCAACGCGGTGTTCATGGCCGGCCGCCGCGGCAACGGCGTGTTCGAGACGAGCGCGCCGATCAACACCACGACCAACGACTACCCCAAGGCGGTGCAGATCGACGGCGGCCAGGTGATCGACCCCAGCGCCTACTACGCGGTGCCGCCGTCCACCTACGACATCAGCTTCAACACCGCGGCGACGCCCGTCACCTACACCATCAACCGCACGCCCAACCCGCCGGCCGCCCCCGTCACGGTGGTGGCGCAGACGGGCAACTACGTGTCGGGCCAGGCCATCGTGCTGGACGGCATGTCGTTCACCATCACCGGCACGCCGCAAGCGGGCGACCAGTTCCAGGTGCAGCCCTCGACCGCGGACTTGAGCGTGTTCGACGTGGTGGACAAGGCGATCGCCGACTTGAAAGCGCCGTTCCGCACCGGCGTGCAGGTGGCGCAGTTCAACGCCGACAACCTGCTCGGACTGGACGCGGTGCTGGCCAACGTGCTGTCGGCCCGCTCCGCCGCGGGCGACGTGCTGAACCAGGCCGACAACGAGACCGACCGGCAGTCCAGCCAGAAACTGGCCGCCCAGACCGAACGCTCCAACGCGGAAGACCTGGACATGATCCAGGCGATTTCGGAGTTCCAGAACAAGCAAACGAGCTACGATGCGGCGTTGAAGAGTTATGCGATGGTGCAGCGCATGTCGCTGTTCCAGTACATCAACGGATGAGCTTGGGACCGTCCGCGGCGCCGCCGAAAGGCGCGGGCCGGCGCCCGGTTGATCCAGGTCGCCCAAGGGCGGCCGGCGGGCCCCCACGACAGGAGGAAACAAAGTGTTTGACGTCGCCATTCTCGGCTTGGTGTCGCTGGGCTATTCGCCCGTGATCGATCGCAACCGCGCCGTCATCGCCACCCGGCTGACGGTCTTCCCGCTCAAGCCGGACATGGCCCTGGACGCCTCCGAACTGCTCGAAGCCGTGGGCGGCGTCTGGCCCGCCGAGGGCGGGCGCGTGGCGCTGAACGTCGCCAGCGAGAGCCTGCTGCAGGAATTGATGCGCGCCGAGCCCACGACCAACGTCATGGTCGAGGTGCCGGCCTTCATGGCCACGGACGCGGCCAACACCGGCGCCATCGTCGCCCTGCACGCCCGGGGCAACGCCCTGATGCTCAAGGGCCGGCCGCTGACCGAGCTGCCGCGCGAAGTGCTGCCCTGCTTCAAGTACTC
The DNA here is from genome assembly GCA_966433995.1 of uncultured Ideonella sp. Lineage (GTDB taxonomy): Bacteria > Pseudomonadota > Gammaproteobacteria > Burkholderiales > Burkholderiaceae_C > JANPCX01. Next base: position 26,747 of record CBJNAE010000009.1, read on the forward strand.
GATCATCGACTTCTCCGACGACCGCCGGCTGCAAGAGGCCCAGGCGCCCGCCGGCGTCTCGCGCAGCATCCAGCACGTGCAGGCCGGCGTGCGCACCGTGGCCGACATGGAACTGAGCTTCAGCCGCGGCGCGGCGGCCGTGCTGGGCTGGCCGATCGACGACGTGATCGTGAGCAACGCCGCCAAGGGCAAGCCCGCCGGCCAGACCGACCTGAACACCATCGTCGAGCTGATCCACCGCGTCGACACCCAGGAGCCGATCGAGAAGCTGGAGATGACGCTCAAGCGCGACCCCTCCCTGGCCTTCAAGCTGATGCGCTACATCAACTCGCCGGCCTTCGGCCTGTCGGTGGAGATCAGCTCCTTCCGCCACGCCATCATGATGCTGGGCTATTCGCGCCTGAAGCGCTGGCTGGCGCTGCTGCTGGCCACCGCCAGCAAGGACGCCAACCTCAAACCGGTGATGTTCGCCGCGGTGCGCCGCGGCCTGCTGATGGAAGAGCTGGTGCGCAGCAGCGGCGACGAGGAGATGCGCAACGAGATGTTCATCTGCGGGGTGTTCTCGCTGCTGGACCGAATGTTCAAGCAGCCCTTCGACGAGCTGCTCAAGTCCATACCGGTGCCCGAGCGCGTGTTCCAGGCGCTGGTCGAGGAGACCGGCCCCTACCACCCCTACCTGGAAGTCGTGCGCGCGGTGGAGGACGGTTCGCCCTACGACTTCCGCACCGCCGCCGACAACCTGATGATGAGCGTCAGCGAGATCAACCGCTCGCTGCTGCGCGCGCTGACCGCCGGCATGCAGCTCGACTGACGGCGCCGCCGGGGAAGAAGAACACCGCCCACGGAACGCAGAAGCCGCCGCAGTGAAGCCGCAAGACGCCTGGGCCAGCCGCAGCGAGCTGCGCACGCTGCTCGACCATTTGTCCGACGCGGTGCTGCTGCTGGACCGCCATGGCGCGGTCCGCTTCGCCAACGGCAGCGCACTGCGCCTGCTCGCCTGCGAGCCGGGCACCCCGCTGGTCGGCCTGGGCAAGGTCGTCGGCATGCCGGCGGTGGCCTGGCTGCGCCAGGCGCTGCAGGCGCACGCCGTGTCCGGCGGCGCCACCGCGGCCGGGCCCTGCCCCGACGCCTCGCTGGCCGACGGGCGCCAGGCCCGCCTGTCGTTCCAGCCGCTGGACAACACCCATTTCGCGCTGACCGTGATCCCCGCCAACGCGCCGGTGCCCCGGCTCGAAGGTGGCACGGGCCGCATCCCCGAGGCCGACCTGCTGCCGATCCGCGGCGAGGTGGCCCAGCAGGTGGTCGACGTCTTCTGGGCATCGCCCTACCCCGTCACGCTGCAGGACGCGCAGTTCCGCTTCGTCGACGTCAACCCCGCCTACCTCGCCTTCACCGGTTACACGCGGGAACAGTTGATCGGGCGCGACACCAAGGAGCTGCAGCCGAAGGAAGACCACGGCCGCGTGCACGCCGACCGGCAGCAGCTGCAGAACGAGGCGCCTTACCACCCCCCCAAGCTGCTCGACCGGCGGGTGATCGCCGCCGACGGCCGCGAACTGCACTTCCGCTTCGCGCGCCGCGTGTTGCAGGACGACGCCGGGCGCACCTTCTACTTGGCCGTCCTGCAGGACAGCACGGCCGAGCACACCGCGCGGGCGCGGGCCGACCGGTCGATGCGCGAACTGGACGACTGGTTCGAGCTGAGCCCGGTCGGCATGGTGCTCTTCGACGAGACCGGCCTTTTCCTGCGCACCAACCCGATGTTCGAGAGCCTGGTCGGCGCCGGCCAGGTGCAATTGAACAAGGCGCCCCAGGCCCTGCAGCAGTTGTTGGCCTGGACAGGCGGCGCGCCCGACCCCGCCCTGATCGGCTCCGGCACGCCCCTGCTGCGCGAAGGCTGGGCGCCGACCACGCAAGGCACGCCCAAGCGCCTGCGCGCCACGGTGCGAGGCTACAGGACGCCCGGTGGCCAGCACCGTTTCATGGCCGTCCTGGAAGACCGCAGCCTGGAGGACGAGCGCGACTTGGCCCAGATGCAGATCGGCGCCCTGATGGACGCCGCCGGCGTGGGGCTGGCCACCTACCAGGAATCGATCGGCTGGGTGCGCCCCACCTGGCGCCGCCCCGATGCCGGCGCGCCGGAGGGTTCCGAATCCGCGCCGCCCGCCTCCGCGGCGCTGCAGAGCATCAGCCGCGACATCGTGCTGCCCGAGTCGCTGCACGAATACGAGCGGCTCCAGCAGGCGCTGCGGCAGGCCGAGCGCGCCGAAGTGCGCTACGCCATCCAGCACCCGCTGCTCGGCCCCCGCTGGCTGCTGACGCGGGTGGAGCCCGCCACGCTGTCCTCGGGCAAGCGCAGCACGGCGGTGGTCACGCTCGACATCACCGAGCAGCACCAGGCCGACGCGCGCAACCAGGAACTGCTGCGCGAGCTGTCGACCATCCTGGACAGCACGCCCACCGGCATCGCCTACATCAAGGGCGACGTGCTGGTGCGCTGCAACCGGCGTTTCGAAGTCATGCTGCACCTGGCCAGCGCCGACGACCGCGACGCGGGCCGCGGCGGGGTGGCGGGCCGCACGCTGCAGAGCCTGTTCGGCGACAACGAGCAGGTCAGGCGCGTCGCCGCGGACACCGCCCAGGCCCTGGCCGACGGTGCGCTCTTCGAAACCGAGCTGGAGGTGCCGCTGCACAGCCGCTCCGGGCGCAGCACCGCCTGGTATTCGCTGTCGGTGCGCCGCACCGGCGCCCGCGGCCAGGCGATGGAAGCGATCGCGGTGCTGTCGGACATCACCCGGCTCAAGCTGCAGCAGCTCGAGCTGGAAAGCCTGGCGCGCGACCGCGAGCTGATGTTCAGCGTCTCGGAGGTGGGCCTGGCCTTCCTGCGGGGCGACCGCATCCAGCGCGCCAACGACGCCCTGGCCCAGTTGCTGGGCTACACGCCCGAGGAGCTGGCACGCATCCCGGTGGCCCAGCTCTTCGTCGACACCCACGAATTCGAGCGGCACGCCAAACATGAGCTGGCCGCGCTGCGCCAGACCGGCCGCTGGCTCGCCGAGCTGCCGCTGAAGCGGCGCGACTCGCGGCTGCTGTGGGTGCAGGTCAGCAAGCGCCTGGTGGTCGACGGCGACCTGGACGGCGGCGTGATCGCCTCCTACGTCAATGTCGACGACCGCCACCGCGCCGAGCAGGCCGTGGCCCTGCAGGCCGAGCGCACCCGGGCCATCCTCGATTCCGTGCTGGTGGGCATCGTCACCGTCGGGCCGGCCGGCATCGAGTGGATGAACCGCTCCGCCCGGCGCATGTTCGGCGGCGACCTGGCCGACTTCATCAACGCGCCGATCAGCACCGTGGCCACCAGCGAGCCCGACCACCCCTTCCTGCAGACGCACTATCTGAACGATCTGGTGGAGGGCCAGGCCGAAACCTTCGAATGCCGCGTCAAGGCGCGCGACGGGCGAGAGTTCTGGGTGGTCGGCAACGTGGTGGCCACCGGCCGCGAAAGCGCCGGCCGCCAGCTCACCTACGCCCTGCTCGACATCGAACGCCGCCGCCAGGCCGAGGCCCGGATCGCCCAGACCCAGGCCTCCCTGCAGCGCATCATCGAGGCCGCGCCGATGGCCATCACGCTGCGCGACGCCAAGACGCTGCGCGTGCTGCAGATCAACGAGACCGCCGCGCGCATCACCGGCCGCCCGGCGGCCGAGCTGATCGGCCAGTCGATCGAGGAGATGTACGACGCGCCTGTGGCCCAGGCGATGCGCGAGGACATCGCCGAGGCCCTGAGCGCCAGCGAAGTCACCAAGCGCGAATACGCCATCGAAAGCGACGGCCGCACCCGCACCTGGGATGCCCGGCTGCTGCCGCTGTCCACCAGCAGCCCCACCTCCACCACGCCCGACGCGCGCCACGCGCCGCCCGACCAGCTGCTGCTGGTGGCCACCGACGTGACCGAGCAGCGCCAGGCCCAGCAGGCCAAGTTCGACGCCGCCATCGCGCAGCGGGAGATGCTGGTCAAGGAAGTGCACCACCGCATCAAGAACAATCTGCAGGGCGTGGCCGGGCTGCTGCAGCAGATCTCCCAGCGCAAGCCCGAGGTGGCGCCGGCCATGGCCGAGGTCATCACCCAGGTGCAGGCCATCGCCCACGTCTACGGCCTGCAGGTCGGCGCCAGCGGCCCGCTGCAGCTGGCCTCGGTGCTGCAGGCCATCACCGGCTCGGTGCAGCGCACCTTCGGCCACCCGATCACGCTGTCGGTGCGCGCGGACGACGGCGCCCCGCCGCCGCAAGGCTGGGTGCTGCCGGAGAACGAGTCGATCCCGATCGCGCTGAGCGTGAACGAACTGCTGACCAACGCCATCAAGCACACCGCCAAGGCGGAGGCCTCGGCGCCCGAGCCGGTGGCCTGCGTGCTCATCAGCGGCGCGGACAGCGTCACCGTCTGCATCGCCAACCGCGGCCAGCTCAGGGACGGGTTCGACCTGGGCAAGGTTCCCGGCGGCGTTTCCGGGCTGGGCCTGGTGCGGGCGCTGCTGCCGCGGCGCAGCGCCAGCCTGACGCTGGTCCAGGACGGCG
>CBJNAE010000010.1:0-29449 GCA_966433995.1 uncultured Ideonella sp.
TCGTCCAGCCAGCTGGCGCTGGAAGCGACGCAACTCGGCTACAAGGTCGGCGTGCGCGTCAACCTCGACGTGCTGAACGCCCAGACCCAGCTCTTCACCACCCGCCGCGACTTGGCCAAGGCTCGCTACGACGTGGTGCTCAACGGCCTGAAGCTGCGCCAGGCCTCCGGCCAGCTCAAGCCCGAGGACGTGGCGGCCGCCAACGCGCTGCTGGCGCCTTGATCGGGAAGGCGTGGGCGGACCAAGCGGCCTATTCCGATCAACGACGCTGAACAGTGCCGGCCGCGCGCGTGGCGCTGGGCCGGCCGCTCAATCACCCGGCAGCGGCGCCAGCATCGACGAAGGATGCACCTCCCGCGTCACCCGCGGCAGGATCTCGGGCAGGTAGATCGACTGGATGGCCGGCAGCCCGCCGTGCGCGTCCCAGTGCGCGCGGGTCTGCCAGTGCTCCACCAGCACGAAGCGGCGCGCGTCGTCCTGCGATTGGTAGGCCTCCCAACGCGCGCAGCCGGGCTCGGCCAGGCACAAGGACCGCATGCGGGCCAGCGCCTCGGCGATGGCCGGCGCATCGGCATCGGTGTTTGCGGTGAGGATGACGGTCAGGAAGAACATGGTGCTTTTCTTTCGAAGATAGGCCCAGGGGAATGAAGAGGCGGAGGTTCTCTGAGATTGATGGCTCGCCCACGCCCTCACCCCAACCCTCTCCCGCAAGCGGGAGAGGGGGGTGAACTCCCTGCCCCCGGCACTGGAGGAGGAAGTCGAAACTCCCTCACCCTCCGGCACGGGAGAGAGGCTTGGGGTAATGGGCGATTGGCGGACAGGCGCCGTTTCATCCTTCTGGGCCTGCCGACGAAAGCGGGGCCTCCGAGCCGTCCGGCACCAGCACGACCTTGCCGGAGAACGAACGGCTTTCCAACCGCCGGTGCGCGTCGGCGCCGTCGCGCAGGGCGAAGGTTTCGATGTCGGGCAGCGTGATGAGCTTGTCCCGCAGCATGCCGAACAACCGGGCCGACCGGTCGCGCCGCGCCTCGGCAGAGTCGAGGTAGTCCCACAAGTCGGCGCCGATGACGCCGGTGGAGCGCGCCATCAACCCGCGCGACGGCAGGGCGGCAGGTTCGCCGCCGGCCAGCCCGAACAGCACCACCCGCCCCTTGGGCCGCAGCGCCGACAGGCTGTCGGGCAAAGTGGTGCCGACCGAATCGAAGACGGCCCGCATGCCGCCCCATTCGCGCTGCAGGTGGCCCGCCCAATCGCTGGAAGACAGCAGCACCTCGTCGGCACCGGCGCGGCGCGCCACCCCGGCTTTCTCCGGCGTGGACACCAGCGCATGCACCAACGCGCCCTTGGCCTTGCACATCTGGACCAACAGGCGACCGACCCCGCCCGCCGCCGCATGGATGGCGACGCGGTCGCCGGCGCCGATCCGCATGCTGTCCTCGCACAGGTATTGCGCCGTCAAGCCTTGCAGCAACAGCGCAGCGGCCTGCACGTCGCCCAATGCATCGGGCAAGGCGATCGCATGCGCGGCCGGCACGGCGACGAGTTCGGCGTTGGCGAACGGCACGTCGGCGAAACCGACGCGGTCGCCGGGTTTGAACTGGCCCGCCGCCTCGGGCGACACCGCCTGCACGACGCCCGCGCCCTCATAGCCGGGCACGTGCGGCGGTTGGCCGGCGAGCGCGTAGTGGCCGCGGCGGCGGTAGATGTCGGCGAAGTTCAAGCCGATGGCGCGCATGCGCACCAGCAGGCCGCCGGGTTGCAGCGCCGGCTCGGGCAGCTCGGCGTGGCGCAGCACCTCGGGGCCGCCGAAGTCTTCGAAGAACAGTGCTTTCATCGTCGTGTCCCTTCCTGTGGTGACGGGGCCACCCCATCCGCAGAAAAGGATGGTTCGGCGCAAATTTCTCTCATAGGAGAATATTCTCTTGAGAGAGAATATGTCAAGAATCGCCCTTTCGTTTCGCCGCCCTTCCATCCCGGGAGCCCCGAATGCCGCCAGCCTCGCCCCGCCGCGCCCGTGGCGCCAACACGCCGCCGCCATCGCCTGCGGCCCCACCCGCCGCGAACGCCGCGGCCGCCACGCTCGGGCAACGCCTGCGCGCCATGCGGAGCGCCCAGGGCTGGACGCTGGAGGAGGCCAGCCGGGCCATCGGCCTGTCGCGCTCGGCGATCTCCAAGATCGAGCGCGGCGACGTGACCCCGAGCTTCGACGCGCTGCTCAAGCTCGCGGCCGGCTTCGGGCGGGAGATCTCCGACCTGCTGGCCGACACCCCCGCGGCCGCGCCGCCCTCCCCGGCCGACAGGCGCAGCATCACCCGGGCGGGCAGTGGCCCGCGGCACGACATGCGGCACTACCAGGTGCGGATGCTGGCCCCCGACATCCGCGAGCCCGCCTTCGTGCCTTATGAATTCACCGCGACCTGCGCGTCGCCGGACGACTTCCAAGGCTGGGACCGGCATGACAGCGAAGACTTCGTCTATGTGCTGTCGGGCACGATGGAGCTGCACACCGAAGGGCATGAGCCTGTGCGGCTGCGCGCGGGCGAATCCATTTATTTCGACGCCCGCCTGGGGCACCGCATCCTGGCCGTGGGCCGCGGGCCGGCGCGGGGCCTGTGCGTCAGCGCGCCGCGGCCGCCGCGCCGGCGTCCGGGCCCATGAACTGCCGCCGGTAGCTCGACGGCGCCGGCAGGCTGTGCAGGCGGAAGTGCCGGCGCAGCGATTCGACCGAGCCAAAGCCCGACAGGTCGGCGACGTCTTCGATGCCGAGGTCGGCATGGGTCTCCAGCAATTCTTTGGCGACGGCGACGCGTTCGCGCACCAGCCAGTCCAGCGGGGTCAGGCCGGTCGCTTCCTTGAAGCGGCGCTGCAGGGTGCGCTTGCTCATGGCGGCGCAGGCGGCCATGGACTCGACGGTGTGCGCGCCGCGCGGGTTGCCGCGCAGCGTGTCGATCAGTCGCGACACAGGGTTTTCTTCGCGGGTGGGCAGCGGCCGCGGCACGAACTGGGCCTGGCCGCCGTCGCGGTGCGGCGCCATCACCAGGCGCTGCGCGACCATGTTGGCCACGCGCACGCCGTGGTCGCGGCGCACCAGGTGCAGCAGCATGTCCAGGCCGGCCGCTGAGCCGGCCGAGGTGATCACACGGCCCTGGTCGACATAGAGCGCCTCGGCGTCCACCTCGACGCCCGGGAATTCGGCCGCCAGACGCTGCGCGTAGCGCCAGTGGGTGGTGACGCGCAGCCCCTCCAGCAGCCCGGCGTGCGCGAGCACGAAGACGCCGGAGCAGATCGAGCACACCCTGGCGCCGCGCTGGAAGGCCGAACGCAGCGCGCGCAGCAGCGGCTCCGGCGGGCGCTCGGCGGCGTCGCGCCAGCCGGGTACGACGATGGTGTCGGCGCGCCGTAGCGTGGCCAGGCCGCGCGGCGCGTCCACCCGGATGCCGCCCATGGCGCGCAACGGGCCAGGCTCGGCCGCGCATACCGCGTGGTCGTACCAGTCGACGCCCAGCTCGGGCCGTTCGAGGGCGAAGAGTTCGACCGCGCAGCCGAATTCGAAGGTGCAGAGGCGGTCGTAGGCGAGGATGGCGACGAGGTGGGGCATGGCGCGATCTTACCGGTCGTTGACCTTTGAACACCTCGTCGATTCGACCGCCGGGCGACAAAATGGCGTCACTTTCAACAACAACGACAGAGGCCCCACATGCCCTCCACTTCCGCCGTCACCGCCGTCCCCGCAGCCCCCAGCGACCAGGCCCTCGCGCATTTCGAAGCTTGCTTCGCCTTCGAGACCGACTGCTGGGACGTCAACGCCAGCATGCAGGGCGGCGCCAAGCCCGACTACGTGCTGATCGACGCGCGCACCCACGCCTTGTACGAGAAGGGCCATGTGCCGGGCGCGGTCAGCCTGCCGCACGCCAAGATCGTGGAGTCCAAAATGGCCGCTTACCCGGCCGACACGCTCTTCGTCGCCTACTGCGCCGGCCCGCACTGCAACGGCGCGCACCGGGCGGCGGTGAGGCTGGCCAAGCTCGGCCGGCCGGTGAAGATCATGGTCGGCGGCATCACCGGCTGGCTGGACGAAGGCTTTCCGCTGGAGACCGGCCCGGCGGCTTGAGCGCCGGCCCGGCCCCACGGGCTCTCAGCGGAACACCCACTGCCCGAAGAAGGACAGCACCTGCGCCCGCGTGGCGCGGATCACCTCGGCGGCGTCCGCCGCGCCGAGGCCGGCCTCCTTCCCGGCCTGCCCGGGCACATAGAAGTCGAGCAGCAGCTTGAGGTCGCCGAAGTCCATGTGGCCGGTCTGCGGGATGGTCGATGTCGAGGCCATGCCTGACGCGGCGTTCAAGGTCGCTTCGATGGTCGGATCCTGGCCGTGGTCGGCGGCCAGGATGATCTTCAAAGGCCGGGGCCACGGTACCGAGGTGTCGCCCTGCACGCTGCCGTCCATGTTCAAGCCGGCCTTGATCCGCGCATCCTGACGCGATGCCTGCAGCGCTGCGGAACCGCCGATCGAGTGCCCGTAGGCCCCGATGCGCGCGAAATCCATGCCGCCCCGCAGCACACCGGTGCCTTCGCCCTGCAGCCAATCCACCAGCCAGCGCAGGTCGTCCACCGTGACCTGGGCCGCAAGCTGGAGCACGGGCCGGAGTTGTTGAAGGTCTTCCGGATAGAGCACCTCCACCTTGCGCCCCGACGCCAGGGTCGCGATGCCTGAGACATACGGGTGGTCGACGGCCAGCACCACCACGCCGTGGCTGGCCAGGTCTTCGATCAGCGTCGAATACCCTTCGACCACGCCGCCGTACCCGGGCGAGAAGAGCACCACCGGGTAGCGCGCGCCCGCCGGCAGCCTGCCGCCCGCAACGGCGTTCGCCGCCACGTCGGGCGCCTTCGGGTCGATCGAAAGGGACGCCCTCACCTCGGCCAGGATGGCCGGTTCGAGGTAGTCGGCGCGGCGGCCGCCAGACGGTTCGACCGGGTACCACGCCTTGACGCTGAGTTCGCGGCGGTCGGCGGGGTCGTCGGGCGTGAAGGGCTCGTCGCGCGCCGGGTCCACCAGGTGGAAGACGGTCTTGCCGATGCAATGCACGCCGGTCGGCGCCGGCAGCTCCAGCGTGTCGGCGGCGGCCCGCGCCAGCTTGCAGCGCTGGGCGTAGGTCAATGAGGATGCCGGCGAGACGGCGCCGTCGCCGTCCGAATCGCCGCCTCCGCCGCAGCCGGCCAGCACCAGCGCCGCGAAGGCGGCGATCAGGCCGGTCAACGCCGCGCGTGCGCCACCGGCGTGTTGGAGTTCTTTGTTTTTCATGGGGATCCGTGAGCAGGCGTTGGAAATTTCAACGCCGCGACTCTAGGGATGCCGTCCTTCACGGGCGCTTAAGGCGATCAAGCCGGGATGCCGTACTTGCGCAACCGCACCGCGATCGCGGAATGCGAAGCGCCGAGCCGCTCGGCGAGCCGGCGCGTCGACGGGTATTGCGGCCACAGCCGCTGCAGCAGCGCACGCTCGCAGCGGGCCACGGCCTCTTCCAGGGTCTCGGCGATGTCTTCGCCGGGCGATTCCTGGTCTGCTGCGGCAACGCTGGCGCTGACGGTGTGGGTGGCGGCGCCAGCGAGTTCGAGGTCGCCGACGTCGATGACCGCCGCGTCGGTCATCGTGACCGCGCGGAAGACCACGTTCTGCAGTTGCCGCACGTTGCCATGCCACGGGTTGGCCTGCAGCGCCGCACTGGCGGCCTGGCTCAACCGCGCGGGCGGGCGGCCGGACTGGGCGCAGGCACGCTCGACGAAGACCTGTGCCAGCGGCAGGATGTCCTCCGCGCGCTCGCGCAGCGGCGGCACCGCCAGCTGCAGCACATCCAGACGGAAGAGCAAGTCCTGGCGGAAAGTACCCGCCGAGACCATGTCTTCCAGCGAGCGGTGGGTGGCGCTGATGATGCGGATGTCGGCCTTGATCTCGCGGTCGCCGCCGACGCGCCGGAAACTGCCGTCGTTCAGGAAGCGCAGCAGCTTGGCCTGCAGGTAAGGCGACATCTCGCCCACTTCGTCGAGGAAGAGCGTGCCGCCATGGGCCAGCTCCAGCATGCCCGGCCGGCCGCCGCGCAGCGCGCCGGTGAAAGCGCCGGGCGCGTAGCCGAACAGTTCGCTCTCGGCCAGGCTCTCGGGCAGCGCCGCGCAGTTCAACGCGAAGAAAGGCTGGGCGTGGCGCGGGCTGCTGGCGTGGCAGGCGTGGGCGACTAACTCCTTGCCGGTGCCCGTCTCGCCTCGGATGAGCAGCGGCGCGTCGACCTGAGCCATGCGCGCCGCGCGCTGCTTGAGCTGGCGGATCGCCGCGGACCGCCCGAGGATGGCCTCGAAACCGCCGGCGCTGTAGTTCTGCAGCGCGCTCAACCGCTCGCCGATGCGATGCGGCGCATGCAGGGTGAGCACCGCGCCGGCCACGCCGCCGCCGGGCTCGTGCAACGCCACGGTCTCGAGCAGGTAGGGCTGGCCGCCAACCTGCACTTCATTGACCGGCAGCTTGTAGCCGTGCGCGATGAGCGCGTCGGCCAACAGCGCGTCGCCCGTCAGGGCCTGCAGAGACAGGCCGATGAGCCGGTCTTCCGGCAGCGCGCTGGCGGAAGCCGCGGCGGCGTTGGCCACCACCACGGTGCCGTGGGCGTCCACCGCCAGCACCGGGTCGGCGAGCGATGCGAGCAAGGCGTCGAGGTAGAGGCGCCGACGGGCGCCGGGCAGCATCGACACTTCGTCGACTTGCCGGACGTCGGGGACTGCCATCAGCGCCGCGTGGATTTCCGTATAGCCCGGCCGCTGCAACCGCGGCGCTTCCAGGTAGATGTGCGGCGGGTCGACCTCCACCGCCATCACGCTGAGCGAGCGGCTGGCCAGCACCGCGAGGATTTCCTGGGCGATGCCGACTCGGTCGATGAACTGGATCTTCAGGCGCATGAGATCGATGAGGGTGAATATTCCGTATCGAAACCAATACAACGTACGGAAATCAAGACAGAAGTGTAATCTGGCGGTGAAACAGACTGTGATGGCCGACGACGAGGTAAATCGAAGCAAGGCCCGAATCTGAAGCTATTTATGCGTATTGATTTCAATACACTCTTTTGAGAATTAACTTTAATTTTCAAGCTTATGTCATTGATTTAAATTAATTTAATTTTCAGGCACAAGGATTGCTAATCCAATGAGCCGGGCGGCTCTAAAGCCCGTTTAAATAAAGGTGCAGCGTCATGAGAGTTCTTGTTCTGGGCAGCGGCGTCATCGGAGTTTCAGTCGCCTATTACCTCGCCAAGGCGGGCCATCAGGTCACTGTCGTCGACCGGCAAAAAGCTCCGGCGATGGAAACCAGCTTCGCGAACGCGGGCGAGGTGTCACCCGGCTACTCGGCGCCCTGGGCCGGCCCGGGCGTGCCGATCAAGGCGATCAAGTGGATGCTGATGCACCACAGCCCCCTGGTGATCAAGCCGCTGGCCGACCTGGCGATGTGGCGCTGGGGCGTGGCGATGCTGCGCAACTGCACCGAAGCGCGCTACCGGGTCAACAAGGCGCGCATGGTGCGCCTGGCCGAATACAGCCGGGACTGCCTGCGCGAACTGCGCGAGGACACCGGCATCCGCTACGACGAACGCGCGCAGGGCACGCTGCAACTCTTCCGCACCCAGAAGCAACTCGATGGCGTGGGCAAGGACGTGGAGATCCTGCGCCAGTCGGGCGTGCCCTTCCAGGTGCTCGACCGGGCCGGCTACCTGCTTTATGAGCCGGCCCTGGCCGCGGTGAAAGACAAATTCGTCGGCGCCCTGCGGCTGCCCGGCGACGAGACCGGCGACTGCTTCCAGTTCACCCAGCGCCTGGCCGAAATGGCCAAGGCCCTGGGCGTGAAATTCGAGTTCGACACCCGCATCGAGCGCATCGAGCACCAGGGTTCGGCCGTGACGGCGGTGCACACCGACCGTGGCCCGATGACGGCCGACCGTTATGTGTTGGCCATGGGCAGTTACTCGACGGCCATCGCCAAAACGCTGGGCATCGATCTGCCGGTTTATCCGGTCAAGGGCTTCTCGATCACCGTGCCGATCACCAACCCGGCGCTGGCACCGGAGTCGACCATCATGGACGAGACTCACAAGGTCGCCGTCACGCGGCTGGGCAACCGCATCCGCGTGGGCGGCACGGCGCAACTGTCGGGCTTCAACCTCGACCTGGAATCCGGCCGCCGCAAAACCCTGGAATTCGTCGTCAACGACCTCTTCCCGCACGGCGGCGACGTGCAGCGCGCCGAATTCTGGACCGGCCTGCGGCCGATGACGCCGGACGGCACGCCCATCCTCGGCGCCTGCCGGCTGGACAACCTGATGCTCAGCACCGGCCACGGCACGCTCGGCTGGACCATGGCCGCCGGCACCGGCCGCGTCATGGCCGACCTGATCAGCGGCAAGAAGCCGCAGATCGACATGGAAGGCCTGGGCGTCGAACGTTACGCCTGAGAGGCTGAGGCGCGCAGGCGCCACGCCGCGCCACGAGCGGCAACCTGACACCCCAAAAAAGGAGACAACCCCCATGAGTTTTTCGCAGATCGTCAGCGCCGCCAACGGCATCATCTGGAGCCCGGCGCTGATCTATCTTTGCCTGGCCGTCGGCCTGTATTTCTCGTTGCGCACGCGCTTCATGCAAGTGCGCGGCATTGCCGAGATGGTCCGCCTGATGTTCGGCGGCAAGTCTTCCGAGGCCGGTGTGTCCTCCTTCCAGGCCTTGGCGATGTCGCTGTCGGGGCGCGTGGGCACCGGCAACATCGCCGGCGTGGCCACGGCCATCACCTTCGGCGGTCCCGGCGCCGTGTTCTGGATGTGGATGGTGGCCTTCCTCGGCGCCTCCACGGCCTATGTGGAATCGACGCTGGCGCAGATCTACAAAGAAAAAGACGATCACGGCCAATACCGCGGCGGGCCCGCTTATTACATCGAAAAGTGCATGGGGCAGAAGTGGTACGCCTGGGTTTTCGCGCTGGCCACCATCGTGGCCACCGGGTTGCTGCTGCCGGGCGTGCAATCCAACAGCATCGCCGCCGGGCTGGCCAACGCCTGGGGCGTGGACACCGGAGTGAGCGCAGCCATCCTGGCGGCCTTGCTGGGTTTCATCATCTTCGGCGGCGTCAAGCGGATCGCCACGTTCGCCGAGATCGTCGTCCCCTTCATGGCCCTGGCCTACGTCCTGCTGGCGCTGGTGATCGTCGCCCTCAACATCGGCCAGGTGCCCGCCATGATCGCCCTCATCTTCAAAAGCGCGTTCGGCCTGGAGGCCGGTTTCGGCGCGGTGATCGGCATGGCGGTGCAATGGGGCGTGAAACGAGGCGTGTATTCGAACGAGGCCGGCCAGGGCACCGGCCCCCATCCGGCGGCGGCGGCCGAAGTCAACCACCCGGCCGAGCAAGGCTATGTGCAGGCTTTCTCGGTGTACGTCGACACGTTGTTCGTCTGCTCGGCCACCGCGTTCATGCTGCTGTCCACCGGCATGTACAACGTCAAGGCGCCCGATGGCTCCATGCTGTTCAACGGCTTGCCCGGAGTGGAAACCGGCGCGGCCTACACCCAGGCGGCGGTGGAATCGGTCTTTCCTGGCCTGGGCGCCACGTTCGTCGCGCTGGCCCTGTTCTTCTTCGCCTTCACGACGATCGTCGCCTATTACTACATGGCGGAGACCAACATCGCCTACATCAACCGCAAAGCCCACCGGCCCTGGATGAATTTCGTGCTCAAGCTTTGCATCATGGCTTCGGTGAGCTACGGGGCGGTCAAGAGCGCCGGCGTGGCCTGGGACCTGGGCGATGTGGGCGTGGGATTGATGGCCTGGCTGAACATCATCGCCATCCTCATCATCCAGAAGCCGGCGCTGCTGGCGCTGAAGGACTATGAAAGCCAGAAGAAGGCCGGACGCAAGCCCGTCTTCGACCCCCAGGCGCTGGGGATACCCAACGCGGCTTTTTGGGTGGAGCGGCTCAAATCGCAGCGCTCGACCGGCCGCGACCGCTGAAGCCCGAACGGCTTCGACAAGCCGGCACCCCTGGCCCTCCACGGCATTCAGCCTTGGACGGCCTTTCTTCAAGCCGACTCTCTTTTTTCGACAAGAGAAATCCCTCCATCCGCCGCGTCCCGATGCGTGAACCGGGCATCCAGGCTGGACGGGGGTGCCCGGCATAATCGCGCCCCATGCCGGAAAACAACAACACGGCGCTCCACGTCTACGAGCGCGAAATCTCCAACACCGAACGAAGCTCGCTGTCCGTCCTGGCCGGGCTGATCGCACCGCAAGACGCCTCGGTGCTCGACCTCGGCCTGGGCAGCGGCGCACTCGGCCGCCACCTTGTCGCCCGCGGCGCGAAAGCGCCCGACGGCGTCACCTACAACCCCGCCGAAGCCGACCTGGCACGCCCGCACTACGGCCGCGTGGAAGTCGCCGACCTCGAACAGGCCGACCTGCCCACGATGTTCGCCGGCCAGCGCTACGACTTCATCGTCTGCGCCGACGTCCTGGAACACCTGCGCCAGCCTGAACGCGTCATGGCCGCCTGCCGCGAGTTGCTCACGCCCACCGGGCAAGTGCTGATCTCAGTGCCCAACGTGGGCTACGCCGGCTTGATGGGCGAACTGATGGCCGGCGAATTCAAATACCGCCCCGAAGGCCTGCTGGACAACACCCACCTGCGTTTCTTCACGCGCCGGTCGATGCAGCGCTTCCTGCAGGAGTGCGGCTGGCACGCGGTGGGCTGGGACACCGTGGCGCGCGAATTGCCGGACTCCGAATTCGCCGTCGCGTTCGACAAACTGCCCCCGCCGGTGGCGCGGCACCTGCTGAGCCTGCCCGACGCGCTGTCCTACCAGTTCATCGTCCAGGCCCGGCCCGGGGCGGCGGCCGGCCCACTGGCCGAGCCCCCCGAGGCCGCGGCGGCGCAAGCGACTTTTTCCGTGTATCTCTACCTGCGCCATGCCACGGGCTTCGATGAACAGCGCAAGCTGCTGGCCAGAGGCGTGATCGGCGAGGACCGGCAACGCGTCGAATTCACCCTGCCGGACGACGGCCGGCCCGTCACGGCGCTGCGCCTGGATCCCGCCGACCGGCCAGGTTTCCTGCAATGGCACGCGCTGCGCCTGCGCAGTCCGGCCGGCGAAACGCTCTGGCGATGGACCGCGCAGGCCGACGGTGTCCAACCCCTCCTGGACTGCCCGCAACAAGACATGCTGATGCGCCCGCCCTGGCCGCTGGCGGCAGGCGTGGTCTGTCTGCTGCATGGCGACGACCCGTGGATCGAGTTGCCCTTGGGCGATGTGCTCGCCCGGCTCGGGCCGGACACGGCCGGTTGCGCCCTGGAGGTGGAATTCGGCTGGCCGATGTCCGCCGACTACCTGGCGCT
This sequence comes from uncultured Ideonella sp., assembly GCA_966433995.1. Lineage (GTDB taxonomy): Bacteria > Pseudomonadota > Gammaproteobacteria > Burkholderiales > Burkholderiaceae_C > JANPCX01. The sequence continues at coordinate 11,411 of CBJNAE010000010.1, forward strand.
CACGCACGCCATATCGCCGCTCAAGGCGCGCATCGGCCTGCTCGAAGACGAAGGCGCTAGGGCGCGCGACGAAATCGGTTCGCTGAGCCATGAGCTGGCGCAATGGAAGGCACGGCACGAAGAACAGCGCCAGCGGTCGCAGTCGCTGCAGGCGCAGCTTGTCGAGGAAGAGGCGCAGCGCCGGCGCGAACGCCAGGACGCCGCCGACCGCCATGCCGCGGCGCGCGCCGAGACCCGCGGCGTGCAGCGCCAGCACGACAAGCTTCAAAGGGAGTTCAACGAATTGGCGCAGCATCTGAAGTGGATCGAAGGCTCCACCGTCTTCCGCGCCACCCGCCCGCTGGTGAATCTCAAGGTCCGCGTGGACCGCCTGCGGGGCAAAGGCGGCCCGGCGCCGCAGCCGGCCGCCACCCCGGCCGCCGCTGCGAGCCAGGCCAGGCCGGTGCCCGCGCCGTCCTCGCCGGTCGACGTCATCGTGCCGGTCTACCGCGGCCTGGAAGACACCCGGCGCTGCATCCTGTCGGTGCTGGAGAGCAGCAACAAGACGCCGATGCGGTTGGTCGTGATCAACGACGCCAGCCCGGAACCCGAGGTGACCGACTGGCTGCGCGAAGTGCAGGCGGGCCACCCCGACCGGATCGAGTTGCTGGAGAACCCGGAGAACCTCGGCTTCGTCGGCACAGTCAACCGCGGCATGGCGCTGCACCCGGGCAGCGACGTGCTGCTGCTCAACAGCGACGCCGAAGTGGCGAACGACTGGCTCGACCGCCTGCAGGCCGCCGCCTACAGCGACGCCCGCATCGCCAGCGTCACGCCTTTCTCCAACAACGCCACGATCTGCAGCTACCCGCGCTTTTGCGAAGCCAACGACCTGCCCCAGGGCTGGGATACCGCGGCGCTGGACAGCCTGTTCGCGCGGGCCAACCCGCCCGAGGTCGTCGACGTGCCCACCGGCGTCGGCTTTTGCATGTACATCCGCCGCGACAGCCTGGATGAACTCGGCCTCTTCGACACCGCCAACTTCGGCAAAGGCTACGGAGAGGAGAACGACTTCTGCTGCCGCGCCCGCGAAGCCGGCTGGCGCAACGTGCATGCCGTCAATGTCTTCGCCCGGCACGCCGGCGGCGTGAGTTTCGGCGCCTCCAAGAGCGCCCGCGAGCTCGCCGCGATGGAAACCCTGCGCCGGCTGCACCCGCGCTACGAGGCCGAGGTGCATGCCTTCCTGGCGCGCGACCCCGCCCGCCTCTACCGTTTGAGGGCCGACATCGAACGTGTCCGCCATGCCGGGCTGCCGACTGTGCTGGCCGTCCTGCACGACCGCGCCGGCGGCACGCGGCGCCATGCCGAAGAACTGGCCGCGCACCTGGCCGGCCGGGCTTCGTTCTTGTTGCTGGTGCCCATGCCCGGCGAACGCGTCGGCCTGCGGCTGCCGAGCGCCCAGGAAGGCATGGAGCTGGTCTTCCAGCTGCCCCTCGAATGGGACGACCTGCTCGCGGCGCTGCGCGCCCTCGGCGTCGCGCATGTGCACTACCACCACTTGATCGGCCACGGAGACCTCGTCCTGTCACTCGCGGAAGGACTGCGCACGGGCTACGACTTCACCGCCCACGACTACTACACCTTCTGCCCGCAGATATCGCTCACCGGCAAGGACAACCGCTACTGCGGCGAGCAAGGCGTCGAACAGTGCGACGGCTGCCTGAAGCGCTCGCCCGCGCCCGGCGGGCTGGACATCCAGAGCTGGCGAGCCAAATACCTGCCCATCCTGCAGGGCGCGCGCCACGTGCTGGCGCCCAGCCGCGACGCCGCTCGGCGGCTGGTCCGCGCCGCGCCGGGCGCCGACGTGCGGCTGGCGCCCCACACCGACCTCCCGGACGCCACGGCCCTGCCGGCGCCCGCGCCCCGGCCGCTGCAACCCGGCGCGGCGCTGAAGATCGCCGTCATCGGCGCGCTCAGCCCGATCAAGGGCGCCGACCTGCTCGACGACGTGGCCAGGGAGGCCGCCCACCAGGGCCTGCCGCTGGACTTCCACCTGCTCGGCTACGCCTACCGCCACCTGGCCACCCAGCCGCGCTCGCGGCTCACCGTGCACGGCGCCTACGAGGAGGCCGACCTGCCCGAACTGCTGGCCTGGCTGCAGCCCGACCTGGTCTGGTTCCCCGCCCAGTGGCCCGAGACCTACAGCTACACCTTGAGCGCCTGCCTGCAAGCCGGGCTGCCCGTGGTCGCGCCCGACCTGGGCGCCTTCGAAGAAAGGCTGGCCGGCCGCGCCTGGACCTGGGTGCGCCACTGGGACGCCAAGCCCGCGCAATGGCTGGCGTTTTTCTCGGAGGTCCGCGAGCGCCATTTCGTCCCCGGCCGCGGGCCGGCAGCCGTCCATGCGCTGGCGCCCGCCGATGCCGACGACCGGATCGGCGCCTGGACCTATCAAAGCGACTACCTGCGGAACATCGAAGCCCTGCCCGCCGAGGCGGCGCTGGGCGACGATTTCCTGTTGGGCCACCAGGCCAGGCCCGACCCCGGGCTGGCCGGCGCGGTCCATGGCGTCAAGCGCGGCTTGCTGCCGCTGCTGGTCAGGCTGCGGTCCCTGCCCGGCCTGGGGCGGGTCGCGCGGGCCATCCCGCTGCGCTGGCAGACCCGCGTCAAGACCTGGCTGCGCAAGTGAAGGCCGGGCCGCGGCCCATCCCCGCCCCGCGGACGCTGATTTAGTGTGAACATGCCCAGGCGCGGCCGCACCCCGCGCGGCCCCAGCTTTTACAATCCCGAGATGCCCATTTCTCCCGTACCCGAACTGGTCGCCGAGCTCGCCGCCGGCCGCATGGTGATCCTGGTCGACGAAGAAGACCGCGAGAACGAAGGCGACCTGGTGATGGCCGCAGAACATGTCACGCCGGAGGCCATCAACTTCATGGCGCGCTTCGGCCGCGGCCTGATCTGCCTCACCCTCACCCGCGAACGCTGCGAGCGCCTGCAGCTTCCGCCCATGGCCAGCCGCAACGGCACCCGCCACGGCACCGCGTTCACCGTCTCGATCGAAGCCGCCACCGGCGTCACCACCGGCATCTCCGCCGCCGACCGCGCCCGCACCGTGCAGGCCGCCGTGGCACGCGACGCCCAGGCCAGCGACCTGGTCCAACCGGGGCATATCTTCCCGCTGCAGGCCCAGGACGGCGGCGTGCTCATGCGCGCCGGCCACACCGAGGCCGGCTGCGACCTGGCCGGCATGGCCGGCCTCGTGCCCGCCTCCGTCATCTGCGAAATCATGAAGGACGACGGCACCATGGCGCGCCTGCCCGACCTGCAGGCTTTTGCCGAGACCCACGGGCTGAAGATCGGCACCATCGCCGACCTCATCGAATACCGCAGCCGCAACGAAAGCCTGATCGAGAAAGTGGCCGAGCGGCCACTGGTCACCGCGCAGGGCGAGTTCAACTGCGCCGCCTACCGCGACCGCACCGGCGGCCTGCACCTGGCGCTGACCCTCGGCCGATGGACGGCCGACGACGACGTACTGGTGCGCGTGCACGAGCCGCTCTCGGTGATGGACCTGCTCGACGCCGGTGGCAGCGCCCACTCCTGGCCGTTGCCCAAGGCGCTGGCCGCGCTGCAGGCCCAGGGCCGCGGCGTGGCGGTGCTGCTCAACGCGGCCGAAGACGCCTTCTCGTTGCTGGGCGCCTTCAAGGACGGCAACAAGCCCGAAAGCTGCGCGCAGAAAAGCCAGATGGACCTGCGCACCTACGGGGTCGGCGCCCAGATCCTGCGCGAGCTGGGCGTGGCGCGCATGAAACTCATGGGCAGCCCGCGCCGCATGCCCAGCATGACGGGCTATGGCCTGGAAGTGACGGGTTTCGTCGCCGCCTGAAAGCCGAAGGGCCGGCGCTCCGAAGGCATCGGCCCGACATTCCCCAAGTCCCGGAAAGACCGGAGAAAGACCACCGTGCAAGATGCTGACCGCGGCGACGCGCCCCCTCTCAATGGACAGGACCTGCGCGTCGGGATCGTCCAGGCGCGTTTCAACCGTGCCCTCACCGACGCCTCGGCCCAGGCCTGCCTGGAGGAGCTGAAACAGCTCGGCGTGGCCGCCAAGCACATCAAGCACGTCACCGTGCCGGGTGCGCTGGAAGTGCCGGTCGCCCTGATGGCCATGGCCGACAGCGGCGACTTCGACGCGCTGGTCGCCCTGGGCTGCATCATCCGCGGCGAAACCTACCACTTCGAACTCGTGGCCAACGAGAGCGGCGCCGGCGTCAGCCGGGTCGCGCTCGACCACCTGGTGCCCGTGGCCAACGCCATCCTGACGGTCGAGACCGAGGCCCAGGCCTGGGCCCGTGCCGCCGAGAAAGGCCGCGACGCCGCCCGCGTCGCCGTCGAGATGGCGACTTTGATGGAAGACCTCACGTGACCGCCCCCGAATCCAAACCCACCGGCGCCGGTTCTCCGGATGCCTCGTCCCCCGCCACCAAAAGGCAGCGCGGCGGCCAGCGGCCCGACCGCGTGCGCGGCAAGTCCACCCGCCGCCGCTCGCGCGAGATCGCCCTGCAGGGCCTCTACGAGTGGCTGCTGTCGGGCTCCGAGGTATCGCGCATCGACTCCCACATGCGCGAACAGGAAGAGTTCGCGAAATGCGATTCGGCGCACTACGACGCCCTGCTGCACGGCTGCATCGCCGAGGCCGCCGACCTGGACGCCGTGCTGTCCAGGCACGTGGACCGCAAGACCAACGAGCTGTCGCCCATCGAGCACGCGGTGCTGCTGATCGGCGCCTACGAGCTGAAGCACTGCATCGACGTCCCTTACAAAGTCGCCATCAACGAAGCCGTCGAGCTGGCCAAGAGCTTCGGCGGCACCGACGGGCACAAGTACGTGAACGGCGTGCTCGACGGCGCCGCCGCCCAGCTCCGCCCCCAGGAAGTCCAGTCGCTGCGCCAGCCCACCCGCTGACGCGGCCGCGGCGCGGGGCTCATCCGCCCGGCGCCCTTTCCCAGCCGTCCCCGCTTCCGCCATGAAACTCTCCCAGCGCGTCGACCGCATCGAGCCCTTCTACGTCATGGAGTGCGCCAAGGCCGCCGCCGCCATGGCCCGCAGCCCCGCCTGCGACCCCGCCAAGGGCGGCCGGCCGATGATCTTCCTCAACATCGGCGAGCCCGACTTCACCGCACCGCCCCTGGTGCTTGAAGCGGCCGAGCGCGCGCTGCGTTTGGGCCGCACCCAGTACACGCCCGCCACCGGGCTGCCCGAGCTGCGCGAGCGCATCGCCGGCTGGTACCGCAGCCACTTCGGCGTGGAGGTGCCGGCCGGGCGGATCGTCGTCACCGCGGGCGCGTCGGCGGCGTTGCAACTGGCCTGCATGGCCTTGCTGGACCCGGGCGACGAAGTGCTGCTGCCCGACCCCAGCTATCCCTGCAACCGCCATTTCGTCGCCGCAGCCGAAGGCGTGCCAGTGCTGTTGCCCACCGATGCGGCCAGCCGCTACCAACTCAGCGCCCAGGCCATTGCCGACGCCTGGACCCCCCGCACCCGGGGCGTGCTGCTGGCGTCCCCCTCCAACCCCACCGGCACCTCGGTGGCACCGGAGGTGCTCGAAGACATCGTCTCCGGCACGCATGCCCGGGGCGGCTACACCGTGGTGGACGAGATCTACCTCGGGCTGAGCTTCGACGAACGGTACGGCAAGACTGCCCTGTCTTTCCCCGGCGCCCCGGCGCGGGAAAGCCTGGTTTCCATCAACAGCTTTTCCAAGTACTTCAGCATGACCGGCTGGCGCCTGGGCTGGCTGGTGGTGCCGGAGTCCTGCGTGGCCGCCGTGGAAAAACTGGCCCAGAACCTCTACATCTGCCCCTCGGCCGTCGCCCAGCATGCGGCGCTGGCCTGTTTCGAGCCGGAGTCCCTGGCCGAATTCGAGCGCAGGCGCCTGGAATTCAAGAAGCGCCGCGACTTCCTCGTGCCCGCGCTGGACGCCATCGGGCTGCAAGTCCCGGTGATGCCGGACGGGGCCTTCTACGCCTGGGCGGACTGCTCCGGGTTCACGCCGGCATTCGGCGCCGGCAGCTGGGAGTTCGCGCACGAGATGATGCGCATGGCCCAGGTGGCGATCACGCCGGGGCGCGACTTCGGCCGGCAAGGGGCGGAGCGGTTCGTCCGCCTTTCTTACGCCAACAGCCTCGAACAACTGCAGGACGCCGCCGACCGGCTCAACAAGGTGCTGTCGCAAGCCCGCTGATTTGCTCCCCCTGTTCAAGTGGCAATCGTGTCATCTTGTTACGAAAAGAGAGAAAATCCTGCAATTTCCAGGCTTGGCACTGCGGCTCTCGTCTAAGCTGCGAATCCATCATGTCTTCAGAGCGCCAATTCATCACTCCGCCGGAAGAAGAATTCACCCGCGGAGCGCTGCCGGCCGGGCCTTCCAACGAACGCTGGGAGGGCTCGAACACGGGTTTCGCCTCCACTCAGCAAATGGATCCCCAGGCCATGATGGGCGAGCCCACCCTGCCGATCCCGCTTGAAGAAGCCGCCGAGCCGATGGGCACCATCGGCCACATCGGCCGCTACGCGCTGAAGTACCAGATCGGCGAAGGCGGCCTGGGCACCGTCTACGCGGCGCATGACCCGCTGCTGTCGCGGCTGATCGCCATCAAGACCCTGAACGTCGAGGTTTCCCAGGAACAGCGCGCCGACTTCAACGCGCTGTTCCTCAACGAAGCGCGCGCAGCCGCCGGCCTGTCGCATCCGCACATCGTCACCGTCTTCGACGCCGGCGTGAGCGACAACAAGGCCTACATCGCGATGGAGCTGCTCAAGGGCAAGGACCTGCGCGAGCTGCTCAAGGAAGGCTGGCGGGCCAGCACGGTCCAGTCCGCCCAGATCATCCGCCGCGTCGCCGATGCCCTGGGTTACGCGCACAGCAAGGGCGTCGTCCACCGCGACATCAAGCCGGCCAACATCTTCATGGTCGGCCGCACCCAGCCCAAGGTGCTCGACTTCGGCATCGCGCGGGTCACCCACCACCACGACAACCACCACCAGGTTACCGACGAGATCACTGGCGGCTCGCCCTACTACATGGCGCCCGAGCAGATCCGCCAGCAGCCGTCCGACCAGCGCGCCGACGTGTTCTCGCTCGGCGTCGTGCTGTACGAGTTGCTCACCGACACCAAGCCGTTCACCGGCAATTCGCTGGAAGAGATTTCCAACGCCGTGCTCCACCACGAGCCGCCCGCGCCCCACGTGCTCAAGCCGGAACTGCCGCAGGGCCTGTCCGAGATCGCCATGCGCGCGATGGAGAAGGAACCCGAGAAGCGTTTCAGTTCCGCGCGCTCGCTGTCGCGCTCGCTGCGGCAGTGGACGGAAGAATCGGAACAGCAGAACGGCGAGAACGGCGGCGTGTTCGGCCGCAGCGGCGACGCCGATGCCGGCGGCCAAGCCGTCTGGCCCTGGATCGCCGGCGCTTTGGCCACCGTGGCCTTGGTCGGCGCAGGATGGTGGGTCTGGGCCGACCAGCGTGCGTCCAGCCAGCAGCTCGCCCAGGCCGAGGCCGCGAGTGCCGCCGCAGCCGCGAACGCCGCATCGACCGCCGCGGCCGCTGCTGCCGCGGCCGAGGCAGCGAGCGCCGCCGCGGCAGCCACCGCAGCCGCCGAAAGCGCCAGCGCTGCGGCGGCCAGCGAAGCCGCCGCCTCCAGCGCGGTCGCCGAGCCTTCCCAGCCTCCGGCAGGCACGGGCACGCTGCCGGGCGCGACACCCGCGAACACCGCCGCGGCCAAGACAGCACCCGCCAAGGACACGCCTCCGAAGGAAACCGCCAAGGAAAAACGCGCCCGCGAAGCGCGCGAACGCGAGCAAGCCGCCAAGGCGGCGGCCGCCGCCACGGCGGCACCCATGGCCAAGGGCGTGGTGCGCATCGCCGTCAGCCCCTGGGGCACGGTGGAAGTCAACGGCACCTCCGTCGGCACCGCCCCGCCGCTCACCGAAATCGTGTTGCCCGAGGGCAAACACCAGATCACCATACGCAACGGCGAGTTTCCGCCTTACAGTGCGACCGTGAACGTTACATCCGGTCAACCGGTCACCGTTAAAACACGATTCGGATCATGAAATTCCCCGCACTGCTCCTGCTGTCGCTCTCGACCTTGCTCACCGCTTGCGTCCAACCTCCCCAGGCGCCCGCGCCGGGGCTGCTGGACGTGGCCGAGCGTCCCGCCGAAAAGGCCTTGCTGGCCGGTATCCGCGCCTATGAAGACGCGCAATACACGACCGCCGAGAACCAGCTCGTCGCCGCCATCAACGCCGGCCTGACTTCCCCGAAGGACAAGGCCGCCGCGCACAAGCACCTTGCCTTCATCTACTGCACCAGCAACCGCGAGCGCGAATGCGAAGCCGCGTTCCGCAACGCCATCCAGGCCGACCCTGGGTTCGCGCTGAACAAATCGGAACAAGGGCACCCGCTGTGGGGCCCGGTGTTCCAGCGCGCGGCCAAACGCTGAACACGCGGGCGAATGCCCGCCTGACCTCCCTGCCCCCGCCCGTGGACCGCGAACCCGGCACTTCGCCATCACCCCGTTGGCCGGCCTGCGGCGTATCAAGCGATTGAACCAAGCCGGCGAACCGGGATCTGTCGTCGGGCCATGGCCTCTTGAACTTCGAAACCGGCACTCTCCGACCGCGACTTCGGCACGGCGGCGCCGGCAGGATTCCGAACTCCCACGCATCCCCCAGAACGAAACCTGTTTTCCGCATGAACCAAGACCTCTCCATCATCACCCTCGTCTTGCACGCCAGCCTGGTGGTGCAGCTCGTCATGGCGGGCTTGTTGATCACCTCGCTGGCCAGTTGGGCGGTCATCTTCGGCAAGCTGGTGGGACTGTCCAAAGTGCGCAGCGGCAACGACAACTTCGAACGCGAGTTCTGGGCCGGCAAGAACCTCAACGACCTTTATTCCGATGCGCAAAGGAACGCGCAGCACAGCTCGCCGCTGGAACGCATCTTCGCCTCCGGCATGCGCGAGTTCCTCAAGCTGCGCGAGCGCCGCGTCCTCGACGCGGGCAGCCTGCTCGACGGCGCCCGCCGGGCGATGCGCGCCAGTTGCCAGCGCGAACTCGACGCGATCGAAGCCAACCTGTCTTTCCTCGCCTCGGTGGGCTCGGTCAGCCCCTATGTGGGGCTGTTTGGCACGGTGTGGGGGATCATGAGCGCTTTCGTCGGCCTGTCGAACCTGCAGCAGGTCACGCTGGCCACGGTGGCGCCGGGCATCGCCGAGGCCCTGGTGGCCACGGCGATCGGCTTGTTCGCCGCCATACCGGCCGTCATCGCCTACAACCGGTTCGCCCGCGACATCGACCGGATCGCCATCCGGTTCGACACCTTCATGGAAGAGTTCTCCAACATCCTCCACCGCAGCGCGGGCCAGCCCGGCGCAGCCGGCGGGGCGCACTGACATGCCGGCCGTGTCGAGCCGCGGCTCGCGCCGCCGCACCATGAGCGAGATCAACATGGTGCCCTTCATCGACGTGATGCTGGTGCTGCTGATCATCTTCATGGTCAGCGCGCCCCTCATCACCACCGGCGTGGTCGACCTACCCAGCGTCGGCTCGAGCAAGCAGCGGCCCGAGAAGGTGGTCGAGATCGTCGTGGGCAGCGACGAGGCCGTGCGCATGCGCATCGACGGCAAGGATCCGCAGAGCGTCCCGCTGCGCGGCCTGGCGGCCAAGGTGCGCGACGCCCAGGCCGGCTCGGCCGACACGCCCGTGGTGATCTCGGCGGACAAGTCGGTGAAGTACGAAACCGTCGTCAAGGTCATGGACACGCTGCAGCGGGCCGGCGTGCAGCGGGTCGGGTTGTCGGTCAAGTCCGGCGGCGGCGCCTGAAGGAACAACGCACCGTAGCCGCATGAACGCCCCCGCATCCTCTCCGCCCGACCAGTTCCTGCCCCAGCCCTTGCCGGGCCGCGGCATCGGCGTGACGCTGGCGGTGCTGGCCCACGCGGTTCTGGTGCTCGGGCTGGCGCTGGCGGTGAACTGGCGTTCCAGCCCGCAGGTCGCGGCCGAGGCCGAACTGTGGGCCGAGGTGCCGCGCGCCGCCGCGCCCCGCGCGGTCGAACCGCCCCCGGACACACGGCCGGAACCACCGCCACCACCCGCCGCCAAGCCGGTCGAGCCCCGCCCCGCCCCGCCGCCGCCGCGCGAAGCCGAGGACGCGCAGATCGCCATCGAGAAAGCCCGCCGCGAGAAAGAGCGCGAAGAGCGCGAGGACAAAGAGCGCAAGCAGGAAGAGGCGCGAAAGAAGGCCAAGGCCGAAGCCGAAGAGAAGAAGAAGGCCGAGCAAGAAAAGGCCGAAGCTGAGAAAAAACTCGCGGCCCAGAAGGCCGCCAAGGAAAAGGAAGAGCAAGCCAAGGCCAGGGCCGAGGAAGAGAAGCAGCGGCGCGAACAGGAGCAACGCACCGCCGCGGCGCGGGAAGCCCAGCTCAAGCGCATCCAGGGTTTGGCCGGCGGCAGCGGGTCGCCGACGTCGACCGGCAGCTCGGCCCAGTCCGCCGGGCCTTCGGCCAGTTATGCGGGACGGATCAGCGCCTACATCAAACCCAGGATCGTCTTCTCGGACGTGGTCAATGGCAACCCGGCGGCCGAGGTCGAGGTCCGCGTCGCGCCGGACGGCCGCATCATGAGCCACAAGCTCGTGCGCTCCAGCGGCGTCAAGGCCTGGGACGACGCGGTGCAGCGCGCGATCGAGCGCACCGAAGTGCTGCCCCGGGACACCGACGGCCGCGTGCCGTCGTCGATGCAACTGCTCTTCCGCCCGCAGGACTGACCGGCCAACGGAAGCCTGCCGCGGTCAACCCCGTGCGGCTGGCGCGCCGTGGCGCCGCATCCAGCGCTGGTCCAGCCATGCTTTCCAGCGCTGCACCCAGGCGCCTTCGGCGGACCATCCGCCCCACGAAGCCAGCGCACGATGGTCGCCGCAGTCCAGGATGCGCAGCGGTCTGGCCGGCGGCTCGAAGGCGCGAAGGGCCCGCCCCGGGTGGGGATCCAGGCAACGCCGCAGGTTTTCAAGCAGCACCCGGGCGCCCTTCGGGGAATCTGGGGCGGCGAACACTTCCGGGTGCGACACGCTTTGCAAGGTGGCCTGGGCCTGGATGAAACCGCCGTCGTCCAGGGCCAGCCCCGAACCGGCCAGCCAGGGCGCCGGACTGGCGTCCCACACCGCCAAGGGCGCATCGCAAGCCAAGCGGGCCCCGTTGGCCAACAGCACTTGCGTCGGGGTGATTTCGACGCAGCGCTCTTGCAGCATGGCCACCCGGCCTCGCCGCAAAGCCGCCGCGGCCCGGGCCTGCATGCTTTCCGGGAAACCGGCCAGAGGCGGCGCGCCACCGGTCACAAGGCTGACACGCGCCCGCTCGCCGAGCCGGTGCTGCAGGGCCAGGGACAGTTCGAAACCCGCGGCCCCGCCGCCGATCAGCACGATGGACAGCGGCCGGGTGCCGGCGAGTTCGAGCAGGCCGGCGGACAAGCGCACGAAGTGCTCGATCGGCCGGACGAACAGGGTATGCTCTCGCGCACCCGGGATGAGGTCGCGGTCCATGGCCGGCTCGGTGTCGATGCTGAGCACGTCGTAGGCCAGGGCTTGGCCGTTGGGGAAGACCAGTTGTTTCGCGTCGGCCCGCAAGGCGTCGATGGGCGCCTCGATCCGTTGCGCGCCCGCGGCCTCGGCCAGCGCCGCGACCGGCAGGCTGCAGTCCTCGATCGATCCGCGGCCGGCCAACCAGCCGGCCAGCATGCCGGGGTCGATGAAGCGGGACTGGGGCGACACCAGGGTCGCCTCGACGCCGGAGAGCGGCGTACGGGCCAGCTGCGCCAGCACCTGCACATGGGCGCGGCCGCAGCCCAGCAAGACCAAATGTTTCATGCCATGAAGAAGGAGCGGAGGAAGGGTTCGGCAAGGCCGCGGCGGAAGTCCTCGGCGGACCAGCCAGCAGCTGCCGGGCCGTATTGTCGCGGGGAGCGCCAGCCTGCACGCCCTGCCGAGTCCAGGCCTTCGCGAGGCCAACCCCTTCCAGGCCGACCGAGGTGCGATTTCAGGGCCGGGCCCGCCCGGGGAATTGACCGCGAACCGCCATCCTTCGCACCCGCCTCGGGAATTTCCGGCGCCCCTTCGCTCGCCTTAAGGCCGGGGCGGCGCCAAGCGCACGCTTTCGCTTCGTGCCCACCGCCACGCCAGCCAAGTGTCCAGGGACCAGCGGCCAGGGCCCCAAAGCAACAAGGCCAGCAACAGGCTGCCCCAGAACTCGTGCTGCTGCAAGGCCGCCGGTGCGATGTCCGTGAGGCTGAGGACCGCGACGATATTCACCAACGACAAGCCCAGCGCGGCGAAGCGCCCGCCCAGGCCCAGCACCAGCAGCACCGGCAACGCCAGTTCGCCGGCCGTACCGGCCCAGGCGGCCACCTCGGGCGGCAACAGCGGCACTCGGTATTCGTCGTTGAACAGCGCCAGGGTGGTTTCCCAATCGCGCAACTTGGTCAGGCCGGAGAGGAAAAACACTTGGCCGACATAAAACCGGGCCGCCAGTTGGGCCGCAGGCTGCAGCGACTCCAGCGCGGAGGCTGCCCCGGCGTGCGCCTTGCACAGGACGGTGGTGAGGGTGATGCGTGAAGCCATGGGTGGACTCCTGTTTCCGAAGTGGGTTGTGGTGATGAATGAGGGTTGTTTCCGGGCATCCCATCCGCGAGTGAGACCGTCTGGTCAGGCCAACCGCTCCAAATGACTGACGAAGCCGTGCCGCACCGCATCCACCAGCCAGGCGTCGAAACGCCAGCCCGGCCCGGCGGCGTCCAGCGCCTGCGCCAGGTTGCCGGCATCCGGTGACCCGGCCAGCGGCGACAAGGCGGCGATGAAGGCGGCCGTCGGTTCGTCGATGGCTTCGACGCATGCGCGCCAGCCCTCGCGTCGCACCCAGGCGCACTCGCCGCGCCCACTGGCGAAGGCTTCGCGCACCGGTGCAAAGGGATCGATGGCGCCATCGGACGGCGCCTGGTGCGCCCTCCAGATCGCGACGATGGGATGGGCACTGCGGATCAGCCGCGCGCCTGGCGCCAGCCACAGCCGCAGACCGTCCGGCGGCACCTCGGCCAAGGCGGACAGGCTGGACAGGCCGGCGGGGTCGGCGTCGGCGGCGGCTTCGCAGCGGTGCAGGGCCCAATCCAGGCGGGCGCAATCCGCCAGGTAGGGTTCAGAGGCCAGATGCTCGGCGGCGATGATGAAGTCGGGCAGGCCCTCGCCCAGCCAGGATAGGTCGCCCCGGGCCGGGGGATGGGCATGCCAATAGGCGCGGGCCATCGCCTCGAAGGACGCCTCGCCCATCAGCGCCCGCACCGTGGGGAAGGCCGTGGCAAGCGCGCGGGCGGCGCCGGCATGGGCGTTGGCCCGGTAGACCTGCCAGGCGCGGTGCGCCGGGTCGCGGTCCGGTTGTGGCCGCGCGGGTGGCGTCTTCAACCACCCACGCAGCGCGGATGGTGCGCGGTCGAGCACCAGACTGCCCAGCAAGAGCTTCTGGCGCAACAACTCGCGCTCGCGGCCGCCCTGCCCGTCCTGGGCCGTGAAGTCCGAATTCATCACGCGGCCTCCTTCTGGAATTCCGCCGCCTGCGCGCATTCCCGTTCGGCCCGCGCCGCTTCGCCCAACAGGACGTCCAGCGCCGGCACATCCGTGTCCCATTCGATGAGCGTCGGGCAAGGCCCCAGCACGGCGACCGCATGGCGGTAGGCCGACCAGACCGGCTCGCGCACGCGGCTGCCGTGGTCGTCGACCGCCAGGCCTTCGCCGCAGTCCGCGTAACCCGCCAGGTGGATCTCGCCGACGATGCCGGGCCGCAGCGCGTCGATCCAGGCCTTCGAGGCGGCGACCGGCTCCTGCCCGGCGTTCACGGCGTTGACCACGAGGTTGTTCAGGTCCAGGAGCAGGCCACAGCCGGTACGGCACGCGAGTTCGTTGAAGAATGCCGGCTCGGCGATCGCGTCGTCGGCCCAGGCCAGATAGGCGGAAAGGTTCTCCACCAGGATGGGGCGCCTGAGCCTGTCCTGCACCCGCGAGACGTTGGCCGACATGATGGCCAGCGAGGCCTCGGTGAAGGCCACCGGCAGCAGGTCGTTGGCGTGCACCGGCGCCGCCCCGGCCGGCAGCGGTGCCCGCGCGAAGCTGGCGTGGTCGGACACCCGCACCGGCTCGATGGCCGCCACCAGGGCGGTGAGCCGATCCAGGTGCCAGTCGTCCAGGCCGACGGCCGAGCCCAGCGACAGGCCTACGCCGTGGAGGCTGACGGGGTAGCGCGCCCGGCCCTGGCGCAGCACTTCCAGCGCCGCTCCGCCTTCGACGAAGAAGTTCTCGGAGTGGACCTCCAGGAAGGCCAGCGGCTCCCGCCGCCGCAACAGCTCGCCATAGTGGGGCTGGCGCCAGCCGATGCCGCAGTTTTTTTCGTCGGCGGGCCAGCGCGGCTGGTGCAGGGTCGGCATGTTCACGACAGGTTGCGTCCACTGGGAGAGGTGAGGATCACTTGCCCGCGGCGCTTTTCTTCTTCGCGTCCTCCGCCGTGATGCCCTTCAGGCTGGCGCAGGTGCCTTTGGCGACGTATTTCCATTCGTCGGGCGCGTTGTCCACCTTGCTCTGCCCGGCGCAGGAATGCGAGCCCGACAGGTTGGCGCAATCGTTCTGGCCGGCCTTGGCGATGCCATAGCACTTCTCCTTGCCGGACGCGGGCTTGTCCTGGGCCGCTGCCTGGCCCACCAGGCCCAGGGCGAGCAATGAAGCCAATGCGGATGCGGCGATGGCGGCGTGGGGGATGCGCGGGGTGGTGGTCATGTCGGGATCTCCTGATGGGTTTGAAGTGATGCCCTGGCGGCTGGCCGTGCGCCGGCGCCAGGCCCTGCTTGGTCAGCCTCATCCCCGGGCCTCTTACACGCGCACCAAAAAAAACAGCCCGCGCGGGGCGGGCTGTCGATCAACGAAGGGGAAAGCGCTCAGGACGCGGGTCGGAAGGACCGGCCGAAAGCGAACACCGAATTGGGGGCGGTGATGCGCAGGCCCGCGCTTTGCGAGATCTTGGCCACCAGCCCGCGCTTGGCCGGCTTGACTTCCACCTTCAAGCCCTGGGCCAGTTGTTCGTCGACCAGCGAGCGCAAGGTGATGGCGTCCATGTACTCGATCATCTTGGCGTCGAGCTTGCGCCACAGGTCGCCGGTCAGGTTCTGGGGGGCGTCGCCGCCCTGGCCGCGCTGCTGTGCCTCTTCGCCTTCGCTGTCCACCGCCACGACGATGTCGGCCACGGTGATGTCCTGGGCGCGGCGGCCCAAGGTGTAGCCGCCGCCCGGACCGCGGGTGCTTTCGACCAGGCCGTGGCGGCGCAGCCGGCTGAAGAGTTGCTCCAGATAGGACAGGGACATGTTCTGGCGTTCGCCGATGCCGGCCAGGCTGACGGGGCCGCCACGCTCGCGCAGGGCGACTTCCATCATGGCGGTGACGGCGAAACGGCCTTTGGTACTCATGCGCATGCTGTTCTCCTTAGACAGGCCAAGTGGCGTTGAAGATGGGTTTCCAAGCCGGGAACCCGTTGCCGGAATTGAAATTTAACGGTGGCTACACTTCGCGTAAATTCGTATTTATTGATTTTCAACTTCGTTTTTTTCGCAGAGTTTTTCAGATCTTTCCCAGGGAGGCCCCATGAACTTCAAGCACCTTCACTATTTCTGGGTGGTCGCCAAGGCCGGCGGCGTGATGCGCGCCGCCGAACAGCTGCACACCACGCCGCAAACGCTGTCCGGGCAAATCAAGCTCCTGGAAGAGCGGCTGGGCCGCAAGCTGTTCCGCAAAGCGGGCCGCCGGCTCGAACTCACTGACGACGGCCGGCTGGCGTTGAGCTATGCGGACGAGATCTTCGGGCTGGGCGCGGAGATGGAATCCGTCCTGCGGCTGGACACCGGCCGCGAGCAGGTGCTGGATTTCAGGGTGGGCGTGGCCGATTCGGTGCCCAAGTCGTTGGCTTACCACATGCTGGCACCGGCGATGGCGGTGGCCGAGCCGGTGCGCATGGTCTGCCATGAAGGCAAATTCCCCGACCTGCTGGCCCAGCTCGCCCTGCACCGCCTTGACCTGGTGCTGGCGGACGAGCCATTGTCGCGCCGCGTCAGTGTCAAGGCGTTCAACCATTTGCTGGGCACGAGCACGATGACCTTTTTCTGCGCACCCACCCTGAAGGCCCGTTTGAAGGGCGAGTTCCCAGCCTGCCTGGACGGAGCGCCGATGCTGATCCAGGGCGCTTCGTCGCCGGTGCGGGCGGAGCTGGACGGCTGGCTGGCGCGCCGGCAGCTGCGGCCGCGCATCGTCGGCGAGTTCGACGACGGCGCGCTGATGAACGCCTTCGGCAAGCAGGGCCGCGGCGTTTTCATGTCGCCCACGGTGATGGAGAAAGAGACTGCGGCCCAATACGCGGTCGAGGTGCTCGGCCGCAGCAGCGAACTGGTCGAGGAGTTCTACGCGGTGTCGGTGGAACGGCGCATCACCCACCCTTGCGTGGTGGCGATCCAGACGGCCGCCAGGCGCCAGCTCTTCAGCGCATGAACGCGGGCCTGCGGCTGGCCGCCCAGCCGGCGAGGGCTGCGGCCAGGAGCGACAGGCAAAAAGCGGCCGGCCCCGGCAAAACCGGCAGCAACATGTACATCAGCAGGACGAACGCGCAAAAGCCGTGCAGCCCCCGGGCAAACCCGCCGAGCAACTGGACGGTGGCGGCGGCGCCGTAGCGCGGCAGCGTGAAGCACGGCAACACCGCGCCGGTGATCGGCACGGCCAGCAGCAGGCCGCTGACGAAGACAGGCAGGAAGTCGGCCCCCACGATGATGGACGCGGCCATGGCCAGGGCGGCCGCGATGCGCAGCACCAGCTCCTGCGGCGGGATGCGCACCGCGGCGCCGGCGCCCGCGCCGCCGCTGGGCACGGCCGGCATCAGGCGCAAGGCCAACGCCGGGGAGAGCACCGCGATCGCGCCCACGGCCATGGGTGGCAGCGCCAGGAGGTTCAGCAGCAGGGCGCACAGCAGGTAGGCCAGCGTGGCCAGCAGCAGGCAGGCCACCCAATGCATCCGCCGGCAGGCCCAGGCGAACACGACGGAATGCATCAGGGTCGCCGGGAAGCACACCAGGGTGGCCAGCGCGATCTCGCCGGTGCGCGCCGGGCCATGGTCGAGCAGCAGCAGCGCGAAGATCGGGCCGATGATCATCGGCATGCCGGTGATCAGGCCGGACAGGCGGTGGCCGCCGAAGCGCGCGGCCATCGAGGAAAGGTAGACCGTCGAAGCAATCAGCAACAGCTTCAGACTCAGCAAGCGCAGCCCCCTGTCTCGGCTTGGCCGGAGCGGCCCGGCGGCACGCGCCGGGCCCCCGCCGGGCTCAGGCGCGCTTGTTGATCAGCACGGAGCATTTGACCTTGCGCGCCACGTCGTACGTGGTGCTGCCGAAAAGCATCTTGCCCAATCCCCCACTGCCGTGCGAGCCCATCACCACCAGGTCGATCCCGTGGGACTGCACCAAGTCGATGATTCGTTCGGTCGGTTCGCCGGGCTGCACCAGCACGTCGATGCTTTGGAATCTGCCGGCATGCGGCGCCGCCAGGGCCTGGAGCTGGTGAAGGCTGTGCTCGGCGGGCGAGGCGCCGGGGCTTGGCGCGGGCGCCGAGAGGTCGGCGTGGGACAACGCTTGCATACGTCCGCGGGTCAACGGGTTGGCGGCCTCGTCTTCCTCGGATTCGGCGACATGCAACAGCACCAGTGCTGTGCCGGGGCCCGCGAACCCGTCGACTGCGCGCTTCAGGGCGTCGATCGAATCGGCCGAAAAATCGATCGGCACCAGGATGCGTTGATAACTCATGAAATCCTCCTTGGTTGTTGTGTCATCGTCGGGGCCCACAGGCGGCAGCGGCCCTTGACCGGTTCCAGTGCGGCATAGCCGGGCGCGCCCTCGAAGGCCTCGCAAGCGCCGCACCAGACCGGCGGCAGGGCCGACAGCCAGTCCA
>CBJNAE010000011.1:0-27029 GCA_966433995.1 uncultured Ideonella sp.
CCGCCCGCGCCAGCGGGCGACATCCCCGCCCCGCCGGGCGCCACCCTGCCCGGCAGCGCCATCCCGGTCCAGCAAGCGCGCTGACGGGACCAAGCCACAAAGCGCGGCCAGGTTCTCACCGTGCCGGGTCGATGCGAAGCCTGTGCGGGTTTCGCGCCGTACGGATCCGCCTATCTCAGGCTGAAGCCTTCCTTGATGGCGCGGGCCCATCCACCGCCGGTGGCGGCCGCGGACTGGGGCGCGGGTGCAAGCTGGCTCAACTCCGCCGGCAGGGTCGGGCCGGCTTCTTCGCCTTCGGCGACCTCGGTCAACAATGCCGCGGCGCTGCGCACCAGCGGCCAGGCCAGCGCCGCACCGGTGCCGTCCACGCTGTCGATGCCCAGCTCCAGGAGCGCCGAGGCGTGGAACAGCTGGAGCCCGCGGTCCAGCCCGCGGTGGCTGTGGCTGCGGCAGAAGACGCAGTAGTCGGTCAGCGCGGGCGCGATGCGCGACGCCACCATCAATGCCGCCAACGCGGGCAGGCCGTCGACGAGGATCAAATGGCGCCGGCTGGCGCCGACCAGCAGCGTGCCCACCATCATCGCCAGTTCGAAACCGCCGAGCGCGGCCAGCAGCTCGACCGGGTCGTCGAGCTCGCGGTGCCGGTGCTGCGCCGCCTGCAGCACCGAGACCTGGTGCGCGAGGAAGTTGGGCGCGGTGTTGGCGTTGGACATCAGCAGCTCGGCCACCGGCGTGCCAGTGAGGCTGGACAGCAGCGCGGCCGAGACCTCCTGCGAGCCTTCGCCGATGCCGGCGCAGGCCACCACGTTGCCGGGTAGCGAGTCGCCGATCTCCATGCCCGCGCGGATGGCGGCGTGCACCTGCTCGATCGACATGCCCGGCGCCACCCGCGAGTTGCGGGTGCCGTGGGCGATCTTGCGGGCCAGCAGTCGGGCATGGGTGCTGGTGGGCTCGGCCATCCCGGAGTCGACGACCGACAGCTCGATCCCGTGGATGCCCGCGAAGACCGAAAGCGGCAGCTGCGAGGCCAGAAGGCGGTTGACTCGCTGGAGGGTGGTGGGCTGGCCCGGTTCGACGACGCTGTCGACGACCAGCCCGTGGTCGCCCGCGAACACCACCATCTGAGGCGAACGGAAGCGCGGCTTCAGGCTGTTCTGGATCAACCCGACACGTACTGCCAGCGGCACCAGTTCGCCGAGCGATCCCGCCGCGTCGGCCCGCCTGCGCAGTTTGTCCCGCAATGCCTTGTCGAGTTGCGGGTTGGCGGTGGGGTTGATCAAGGAGCGGTTGGCAGACATGGTGCGCGTGCGTGAGGGAGCCCCCATCCTCTTCCCTGGAGGGCTTCCCATTCCTTTTTGGAAAACGCGCATTGTGTGGCGGCACGCCCGCGCTGAGAAGCCGGGCGGTGCGCCAGGTGTCACCGGTGTTTTCTCAAAACTTCAAGGCGTGCGGCGCAGGAACAGGCGGTACACCGGATTTTCGGTTTCATCTTGATACGAATAGTCCAGCCCGTCGAGGAATTCGCGCAACGCTTTCTTGTCCTGCCTGGGGACCTGCAGGCCCACCAGGATGCGGCCATAGTCGGCACCCTGGTTGCGGTAGTGGAACAGGCTGATGTTCCAGCTCGGATGCATGCTCGACAGGAAACGCATCAGCGCGCCCGGGCGCTCCGGGAAGACGAAGCGGTACAGCCGCTCGTCCTCGGCGAGGTCGCTGGCGCCGCCCACCATGTGGCGGATGTGCTCCTTCGCGAGGTCGTCGTGGGTGAGGTCGATGGCATCGAAGCCGTGGCGCTTGAAGTTGTCGGCGATCTTCTGGGACTCGCCGCGGTTGGCCGTGGTCAACCCGACGAACACGTGCGCCTGGCTGCCTTGCGATACGCGATAGTTGAACTCCGTCACCGAGCGCCCGCCGATCAGCCCGCAAAGCCGCTTGAAGCTGCCGCGCGCCTCCGGGATGGTCACCGCGAACAGCGCTTCGCGTTCCTCGCCGACCTCGGCGCGTTCGGCCACGAATCGCAGCCGGTCGAAATTCATGTTGGCGCCGCAGGTGATGGCCACCAGCGTCTGGCCTTGCAGCTTGTGGGCCTCCACATACTGCTTGATCGCCGCCACGCCCAGAGCGCCTGCGGGTTCCAGGATGCTGCGCGTGTCCTGGAAGACGTCTTTCATGGCGGCGCACACCGCGTCGGTGTCCACCCGGACGAAATCGTCCACCAGGGCGCGCGTCAAGCGAAAGGTTTCCTCGCCGACCATCTTGACCGCGGTGCCGTCGGAGAACAACCCGACGTCGGACATCTGCACCCGCTTGCCGGCCTGCACGGAGCGCAGCATCGCGTCCGAGTCGGTGGTCTGCACGCCGATCACTTTGATGTCGGGCCGTACCGCCTTGATGTAGGCCGCGACACCCGAGATGAGACCGCCCCCGCCGATGGCCACGAACACCGCGTGGATCGGTCCCTGGTGCTGCCGCAGGATCTCCATCGCGATCGTGCCCTGGCCGGCGATCACTTCCGGGTCGTCGAAGGGGTGGACGAAGGTCAGGCCGTGCTTGCGCTCCAGTTGCAAGGCGTGCTGGTAGGCGTCCGAGTAACTTTCGCCGTGCAGCACGACCTGGCCGCCCAGGGCGCGCACCGCGTCGATCTTGAGCTGCGGCGTGGTCACCGGCATCACGACCATGGCGGTGCAGCCCAGGTGCCTGGCGCTGAGCGCCACACCCTGGGCGTGGTTGCCGGCCGAGGCGCAGATCACGCCCTTCTTGAGCTGTTTTTCACCGAGGTGGGCCATCTTGTTGTAGGCCCCGCGCAACTTGAAACTGAACACCGCCTGCGTGTCCTCGCGCTTGAGCAGCACATGGTTGGCCAGCCGTTTCGACAGGCTGGGGGCCAGGTCGAGTGCCGTCTCGATGGCCACGTCGTACACCTTGGCGGTCAGGATCTTCTGCAGGTAGACCGACAAGTCGACGCCGGCTTTCTTCTTGCCGGCGCGCCGCGCCGCGCCGGGGGCGCCTTGGGCCGCGGGCGCCGCGGCAAGTTTCTTGGCGGACGGGCCTGCCATGGTGTTGTTTCCTGTCTGGAGTTGTTTTTACGGGGCGCGGAATGATACGTGAGCGGGTTGCGCCGGCTTGAAGGCCGATCCGTGCCCGCCCAAGAAAAAAGCCCAAGGCATTGCTGCCTTGGGCTGAATCCACCAAGAGGAGGTGGAGGAGACAAACGGCGGGGATCGACCGACCACATCCATCCCCATGTGAAACAGTGTAGCGCCATCGATGCTGCACTGCAATATGGTCGGTGCCTCCGGGGATGATTCACCCGCTCCATAACCCACGGCCATCGATCCGCCGTTGCACAATTCACGATCCACAGGCGATTCGAACGCGCCGCGTGCGTGGCGCGCAACGAAAACTTCTTTGACGGGATTTTTGAACCATGGAATGCACGATCAATTGGCAGCCGCAGTCCGGCATGGCCTTCATCGCCGAGACCGGCAGCGGCCACCTTATCGCCATGGATGGCGCCCCTGACGGTGGCGGCCGCAACCTGGCGCCCCGCCCCATGGAGACGGTGCTGGCGGGTACTGGGGGCTGCACGGCTTACGACGTGGTCCTGATTCTCAAGCGCGGGCGGCATGACGTGGGGGGATGCCAGGTCAAGGTCACCGCCGAACGTGCTTCCACCGACCCCAAGGTGTTCACCAAGATCCACATGCATTTCACCGTCACGGGCCGCAACTTGCCTGAAGCCGCCGTGGCCCGCGCGATCGAGATGTCGCACGAGAAATACTGCTCCGCCAGCATCATGCTGGCCAAAACCGCCGAGATCACGACCAGCTACGACATCGCCGCCGAATGACAGCCGGTGGCGCCGCTGAAATAAAAAAACGCCCTGCTTTTGGCAGGGCGTTTCGCTGGGGGAGTCGATCGGTCGGATCGATTCGCGCCGATCAGAAGTTGTGGCGGATGCCAGCGGCCAGGTAGCTGGGGTCCTTGCCAGGTGCATACGTGTTGTAGGCGGCGTTGTCCTTGTTGCGTACGGCGGAGTAGAAGCCGTAAACCTTCGTCCGCTTGCTCAGGTTGTAGTTGTAGCCCAAGGTGTACTGGATCGCGTCGGAATCTTCAAGCTTCTCACCATCGGCTTTGTACTTGCCTGCTGCGCCTACGTTCACGTGGAATTCGGAGCTGCCCAGAACATACATCGCAGACACGCGCGCGGCATCACGCTTGCCCTTGAATTTGCCACCAACGCCGTCGTTGAACTCTCCTTCGTTGGCGATGTAGGTTGCGCCGAAAACCACGGGGCCCATTTCATACAGCGCACGGATACCCCACTCTTTGCCTTCTTGGGTCGTGGTAAGCGCTGCAGGCACACCGGGCAGGCTAAACGACAAAGGGCCTTGAGAGTAGCCACCACCCAAGTGCAGCGGGCCGGCGTCATAGTTAGCGACCAGAACGTAAGTGTCCTTCGTGCCAGGAGCCTTGGTTTCTTTCAGGCCAACTTGGGCTTCCACAACCAGACCACCTAAGGACGGCGTGGCGTACGAAATAGCATTTCGCGTGCTACCTGCGCCAATGTAGAACGCATCTGAGGACGTGCCAGTTTCGTGGTTGTGCATACCGATGTAGTCGGAAGTCGCGTAGTAAAGCGCCGTGGCACCCGTGAAGTTGCCCAGCTTCAACGCGCCGAAGCCACCTGACAGGCCAACCCACGACTCGCGTGCGAAAAGACCGCGGCTGTCACCTGCGCCGGTGTCAGAAGCAAAGCCAGACTCCAGCAGGAAGTTGGCCTTCAGGCCGCCGCCCAGGTCTTCGCTGCCCTTCAGGCCCCAGCGGGAGCTGTTGTTCTGCAGGACGGTGTTGCTGCCGTCGAAGGAAACATCTTTCTGCGATTCCACCGTGGTGTTGACGCGGCCGTACAGCGTGACGGAGCTTTGTGCCATGGCGGAGGAGGCGCCCATGGAGGCCAGGGCCAGCAACAAGAGAGAGCGTTTCATCGGGTTGTCCTTTATGAAGGTTTATGCGGGATCGTTCAGCGTGTCGCGCGCTTTTTTTCGAGTTGGAGGAATCAACGGCTCGACACGGCACTGAATGGTAAATAATCCTGTCATGCGTGGCGACTTGTTCCGACAAGAATGAGAAATTCAAGTCTCAATTGATGCAAAAAGACAACGAAAAAAAGACCGCTTAGTGGATTGTTTCGTGAAAAAGCGAAAGTGCAATACATTTCGCTTAAGAGGCGAGGGCGATTCTCTGGTTACAAACGGTGAGCGACGGTGGTCATGATTTTGGCCGCTGCTTTCATCCCGAGCTTGGCAAGATGCGGAAGAGGAACGGCGCCAGCCTTCTCCGCCGACTCAGCGTGGCGTGTCTCGTCGATGGTCATTTGTTCGACGATGGCCCGGGACACCTGGTCGTTTTGAGGGAGTTGTGAAAGATGGTTCTTCAGATGCTGTTCGACTTGGCGCTCGGTTTCCACCGTGAAGCCCAAGCTGATCCCGTCGCCCAGCTTTCCGGCCGTCCAGCCCAGGCAAAAAGCGCCCGCGTACCAGAGCATGTTCAATCGGCTTTGGTGGGTGCCCAGTTCCGCAATGCGTTGGGCCGTCCATGCCAAATGTTCGGTTTCTTCCCGGTTTGCGGCGTTCAACATTTTTTTAAGCGCCGGGTTTTTGGTTGCCAATGCTTGACCGTTGTAAAGCGCCTGCGCGCACACTTCCCCCACATGGTTCACGCGCATCAAAGCGCCGGAAAGTTGCTTTTCAGCGCTGTTAAGCGTGGTTTCCTTTGCAACTTTTGCATTCGTGGGGTAGGCGTTTGATGCCGGTTGCGACACGCCCAAGGTGCGTAGTGCATTATCAAAAGAACAAATAATTTCATCCAATAAATACATTTTGGTTGATTCAGATTAACGAGGAAATCGCAGGAAAACGAAATAGCCGGCAATCCATGCACTGTGTCATGGGTGACTCCTACGCAGAAGCAGTTTTTCTCCTGCTGCCCTGCGTGGATGGGTTGTTCTCGCCGCATTAATTTTCCGTTGCACAGCTGCAACGTATCGATCTTTTTTGGGGCTCGAAGCTTCTCAATCAAGAAACGGTCTGGTGGAATACGGGCAACTTCCGAAACGGGGGTTCGGCCCGATGAAGCATTTTTGCGTCTTCATCGGGACCTCTTGTCCTAACCTAGGAGATCGTTGCAATGAAAAAATCTCTTCTCGCCCTGGCCGTGCTGGGTGCTTTCGCTGGCGCTGCCTCGGCCCAGTCTTCCGTGACCCTGTATGGCGTCGCCGATGCCAACATCACCGCGGCCAAGGGCGGCGGCGAGCGTCTGTGGTCGCTCGGTTCCGGTGGTTTGAACGGTTCGCGTTTCGGTCTGCGCGGCTCTGAAGATCTGGGCGGTGGCTTCAAGGCCAACTTCGCGCTGGAAAACGGTTACAACATTGACACTGGTGCCACGGCGCAAGGTTCTCCCAATCCTACCCTCACGGGCGCGCCTGGCGCTGGCAGTCGTCTGTTTGGTCGCCAAGCCTGGGTCGGTGTGGGGGGGAGCTTCGGTGAAATCCGTTTGGGTCGCCAGTACACTCCGATCGGTGCCCTGACCGACGAACTGGGCCCTTTGGGTACCAAGGGTGCTGACTTGTTCGCCGTCGGACAAGCTGCTCAGTCGGTTGCTTCTTTGCCTGCTGGTGTGACTGATGTCGCTGGTGGTGGCCAAAGCACGGGTAATCGTGTGTATCGCACCGACAATGCCATCAACTATCTGTCGCCGAACATCGCTGGCCTGACCATCAATGCCCAGTACTCCTTCCAGTACGACGGAAATGAATTGAACAAGCCCAACAACAAGGTGGGCCGTCAGTTCGGTATCAATGTGCTGTACAAAGGCGGTCCGTTCCAGGGCGGTTTGGCTTACCACCAGTTTGACGATGCTTCTTTCGCGCTCGCAGGTGATCAAGAAGCCAAGGGGTATTTGGCTTATGTCGGCTTCACCTTCGGTGGTATCACCATCAAGGGTGCTTATGACCGCATGGATCTCAACACCGCTAAAGATCGCCAGACGTATGGCTTGGCTGTCGAGGCTCCCCTCGGCCCTGTGAACTTGGCTGTGGGCTTGGCCCAAGCTAAAGACTCGACTGCTTTGGCCAATCGGGAAGATGACGCGTTGCTGGCCAACGTCCAAGTGGTGTACGAACTGTCCAAACGCACCGCTCTCTACACGTTCTATACCCACGTCAAGAACGATGACCAAAGCAGCTTGGGCTTTAATGGCCCGAGCAACGACAAGAACTCCAACCAGTTCCAACTTGGCATCCGTCACCGCTTCTGATCGATCAACCTTGTCGATCTGATCCAAGCAAAGGCGCCTTCGGGCGCCTTTTTCATTGTGCGCCCGGCACGGGCGCACTCCTGGAGGTGCAAGTCCTCCCGTAAGTTGATCACAGCGAACGAAGCGAAGCGCAACTGCAGGAGGGCGACCGAGTGTGAGAAGGAAGCGTGGAGCGCAACTGCGAACCGATGAACAAGAACCGGATAGAAGGCGCTGCCGAGCAGGGCGAGCGGGCCATGAGCCGCGAAGCTCTCGTGATCAAGGCGAGGCAGCGTAGATCCGGCGGTTGTGCAGTGAAGGAGTGCGTTCTTACCCGGGGAGATCTCGCCTTGTGGCTCAAAGGCCGACGGTTCTGCCGGAGCGAGAAGTCAGCAGAGGTCGTAGTAGTGCGAGTCGGGGGCCGATCAGGCATTGAAAAGCACGAAGGACCGAACGAGAGTGAGTGACCGAGGACGCGCGTGATGTCAAAGGCCATGCGTCAGATGCCGGAGCGATCCGGGCGGGCAGGTGCAGCGCGCGGTGAAGCCGAGCGTGATCCTGCCAGCGACGAAGCCCGCGGCCCGCCGCGTGAACACCCGGCCACAGGGTCGGCAAGGCCGAAGGCGGGGGCTGGCACCTTGCTGGAGGCGGCGCTGACGAGAGAGAACCTAACAGGGCGTGGAAGCGGGTCAAGGCCAACAAAGGCGCAGCCGGGTGGATGGGCTCGACATCGAGCAGACCGCCGAAGTGCTGCGCACGAGTTGGGTCGACGTTCGCCAAAGGCTGGAGATGCAAGTCCTCCTGTAAGTTGATCACAGCGAACAAAGCAAGGCGCACGAAGGCGACCGAGTGCGGGAGGAAGCATGGGGGCAAGCTGCGAGCCTTATCAACAAGAACCGAATAGAAGGCATTGCGCGATCGCGTCCCAGCATGGCCATGTTGCAGTGCAGTTAAGGGAAACTGAGCGTGGATGATCTGCAACAAGGATGGATGTTTTTGGTGCAGCTGCCGCAAAATAGAACGATCGTTCACATGGAGACAACCCGATGAAGAAAATGCTGGCTATGGGTGCTGTGGCGCTGACCGCCTCGTCTGCTGCAATGTCGCAAACTTCGTCCCCGACCGTCGAGGTCTATGGGATCGCGGATGCCGGTGTGATGCGTGTCAGCGGCTTGCGGGGGGGCTCTGTCAACTATGTGGCCAGCGGCATCATGGAAGGCACCCGCTGGGGCCTTCGCGGCAATGAAGATTTGGGTGGCGGCTACAGGGCACTGTTCACTTTGGAGAGCCGTGTCGAGATCGACAACGGAGGCAACAGCACACGGCCTTTGTCTGGTTCTCAATTGCCGGACCGCGCGAGCGTGGCAACGTTGATGGGCTTGCCTGCCAGCCTCCAGCAAATCGTGACGAGAGTGGCCGACAGCATTGGCTCATCGAATGTGGTCGGCGTCAATTTGAACAACGCGCTATTTGATCGCCAGGCTTATGTAGGTCTGGTGACGCCGGTCGGCGGCTTCCTTGCTGGCAGGATGTACACACCGGCCTACGAGTTGAATGCCAATTTCGACATCATGAAAACCGAATCCAGTTTGGCGGCCGGGCAGGTTGGTTCGCTGCCACCAACGATTGATATCCGCTTGTCAAATTCGTTGGCTTATCGGATCCAGAAGGACGGTCTTACTGCCGCCGCCATGTACAGCCTCGGTGAAGTTCCCGGCTCGAGCTCCAGTGGACGCTTCTGGGGTGTGATGGGTATGTACAAGGGATCGGGCTTTTCTGTCGGCCTGGCCCATAACACTAGAAACAACGAGCTTGGCTCTAAATCACTCACCAGTACGGTGGCGGGGGGCTCGGTCAGTATCGGCTCGGGCGCTCTCAACGTGATGTATGGCAAGGTCAAGGACAGCAACCCGACCGGCCTGTCGACCATCTCCGCCAGCTTGCCCGGCTCGGTGGGCCTGCCCATTCAGAACGCTTTCATCAACGCTTTCAAGATGGATGGGGATCTGATTCATGTGGGGTACCGGCACGTCGTCGGACCGAACACGATTTCGGTGGCCTACACGCAATACGACGACAAGCGTCCGGGCGACGCCGACACCGCGTCTTACGGAGTGGCCTACACCTATGCGCTGTCCAAGCGCACCGACATCAACACCGTGCTGACCCGTTTCAACAACTCCGGCCTGGGCCAGTCGGCACCGGGACAGGCGGGCTTCCTGGGTGGCGTCACGGCCAGCGCGGGCAAGGATTCGACCAGCCTGGCCTTGGGCATCCGCCACCGTTTTTGAGTCTTTCTTCACAGCCGCGAAACCCTGCTTCGGCGGGGTTTCGTCTTTTGTGGGCGAAGATGGAAGGCCCCGGCTTTCTCCGGCCGAGGCGCCGCTACGGCGGTCGCGGGACAAGGAAGTGCCATGGACTGATCGAATGGAGCGATCCAGCATGCCGGCTGCGGCCCGTGGATCGTGAAACCGAGTCGGGTGGCCATGGGCAGGGGACGTCGGGCGCCGCACGCTTCGTGCGGCTGAAGTTCAAGGATGTATGCATGGGATGGTTAGGGTCTGCATGGCGCGCCAAGGTGGTGGCGCTCGTGGTGGCGCAGGGTTTGTGGGGGTGTGCCGGGACTTCCGAGGCGCCCGGTCCGGCAAGTGGCGTCGGCAGCCGCAGTGAAAGGACGCTTGCCGCGCAGGCGCCCCTGGCTTTCGAAAACTGGACGCGCCGGTCGTTGCCCGGCAAGCGGGCTACCCGTTATCAGCCGCTCATGGTCGACGGCCGCTGGGTGGTCCAGGCGGATTCCGATGCAGCGGTCAGCTTGTTCCGCCGCAAGTTGCGGATCGAACCGGGCGAGTTGAATTCGGTGGAGTTCAGCTGGCGCGTGCCCGAACTGATCTCCAGCGCCGATTTGACCCAGCGCGCCACGGCGGATTCCCCAGTGCGCCTGGTCCTGGCTTTTGACGGTGACCGCAGCAAGTTGTCGCAGAAGAACCGGCTGATGTTCGACCTGGCCGAGTCGCTGACCGGCGAGCAGACACCCTACGCCACCTTGATGTACGTCTGGGAGAACCGCGTCGCATTGGAAACGGTCATCCCCGGCGCCACTTCGGACCGCATCCGCAAAGTGGTCGTCGACTCCGGACCGTCCCAGCTCAATCTCTGGCGCTTGCATCGCCGCCAGGTCGTCGAAGACTATCGCCGCGCGTTCGGCGAAGACCCCGGCCCGCTGATCGGCGTGGCCTTCATGACCGACAGCGACAACACCCGCAGCCATGCGAAGGCTTGGTACGGGGAGGTGCGCTTCATCGGCAAGGGCGATGCCTCGGGCCCGTAAGGGCTGCGTCTCCAACACGGCGCTCCATACTGCCAAGGAAGCCGGGCGCAACCGGGTCATGGACTGGGCGCCGGCGGCCCACGGTCACTGGAACGCGACTTCCGCGAAGCTGCGCAGCTTGCGGCTGTGCAGCTGGCTGGAGCCCGACGCGCGCAGCAGTTCGATCGCCCGGATGCCGATGCGCAGGTGCTGGTCGACCCGCTCGCGGTAGAAGTGGTTGGCCATGCCGGGCAGCTTGATCTCGCCGTGCAGCGGCTTGTCGCTGACGCACAGCAAGGTGCCGTAGGGCACGCGGAAGCGGAAGCCGTTGGCAGCGATCGTGGCGCTTTCCATGTCGAGCGCGACCGCCCGGCTCTGGCTGAAACGGCGCGCCGGCGAGCTTTCTGCGCCGTGGAAAGGCAGCAGCTCCCAGTTGCGGTTGTCGGTGCTGGCGACGGTGCCGGTGCGCATGATGCGCTTGAGCTCGTAACCCTGGAGCTGGGTCACCTCGGCCACCGCGCCTTCCAGCGCCACCTGCACTTCGGCCAGCGGCGGGATCGGCACCCACAACGGCAGCTCTTCGTCCAGCACGTGGTCCTCGCGCACATAGCCGTGGGCCAGCACGTAGTCCCCCAAGGCCTGCGAGTTGCGCAGGCCGGCGCAGTGGCCGAGCATGATCCAGGCGTGCGGGCGCAGCACCGCGATGTGGTCGGTGATGGTCTTGGCGTTGGACGGGCCCACGCCGATGTTCACCATGGTGATGCCCGAGCCGTCCTCGCGCACCAGGTGGTAGGCCGGCATCTGCGGCAGGCGTGGCGGCGGCGTGCCGGTTTCGTCGCCCGGCTTGGGCGGCAGGCCGTTGCGGCGGGTGATGACGTTGCCGGGCTCGACGAAAGCGACGTAGTCGTCGCTCCCGCCTTCGCGCGCCATGCATTCATGGCCCAGGCGCACGAATTCGTCGATGTAGAACTGGTAGTTGGTGAAGAGCACGAAGTTCTGGAAATGCTCGGGCGCGGTGCCGGTGTAGTGGCGCAGCCGGTGCAGCGAGTAGTCGACCCGCGCGGCGGTGAACAGCGCCAGCGCCTGGGCTTCGCCGGGGCGGGGTTCGAACGTGCCATTGGCGATGCCGTCGTCCATCGAGCCCAGGTCGGGCAGGTCGAACTGGTCGCGCATCACCAGGCGGCGGGCCGCGTCGAGCGAGCCTTCGAGGTGGTCGTGCTCGCCCAGGGAGAAGTGCACCGGGATCGGCTGGCTGCTCGTGCCCACCTCCAGCGCCACCTGGTGGTTTCGCAGCAGCAGCTTGAATTGCTCCAGGTAGTAGTTGCCGAAGAGGTCGGGCCGGGTGAGGGTGGTCTCGAAAGTGCCGGGGCCGGCGACGAAGCCGTAGCTCAGGCGCGAGTCGGCGCGCACCACGGTGTCGGTGTGCACGCGCACGAAGGGGTAGCAGGCGCGCACATGGTGGTTGAAGACGTCGCCTGCGACGAAACGCTGCAGCGCGCCGCGCAAGTGTTCGACGCTCGACTGGTAGATCGCCTGCACCTGGGCCAGCGCCTGGGCGGCGTCGGTGAAGCGTGCAGGCGCGATGTAGGGGGGCACGTGGGGCGCGGTTGACATGGGGCTCCTTGGTCGGTTGACGCGATTTTCGCCCGACTCGGGGCGGGTTTCCGCGCTGGCGCGAGAATGCGGGCCCGTGCCCGCAACCCGGCCGCGCGGCCGGCATCCCAGGAGACCGCAAGACATGAACACCACCGCCATGCCCTCCCGCCGCCTCACCTTCTTCTACGCCCCCCAGTCCCGCGCCTTTGGCGTGCTGGCGCTGATGAACGAATTGAAGGCCGACCACGAACTGCACGTGCTGAGCCTGCAGGCCAAGGACCAGGAGAAGCCCGAATACCTCGCCGTCAACCCCATGGGCAAGGTGCCCGCGCTGCTGCATGACGGCGTGCTGGTGTCCGAGCAGCCGGCCGTCTACCAGTACCTTGCCGACCTCTACCCCGAAGCCGGCCTGGCGCCCCGCATCGGCGACCGGCTACGCGGCGACTACCTGCGCTGGCTGTCCTTCTACGGCGGCTGTTTCGAGCCCGCGGTCACCGACCGCGCGATGAAGCGCGAGCCCGCGCCGCGCAGCACCTCGCCCTACGGCGACTGGGACTCCGTCTTCAACACCCTGAGCGGCCGCCTGGCCCAGGGCCCCTACATCCTCGGCGACGCCTTCAGTGCGGCCGACATGCTCTGGGGCACCGCGCTGGCCTGGACCACGATGTTCAAGCTCGTGCCCGAGACGCCCGAGATCGCCGCCTATATCGCGCGCATCAACGCCCGCCCGTCGGTCGTGCAAGCGCGGGCCCAGGAAGCCGAGCACCTGGCTCGCCTGTCGGCGGCCTGATGGGCGGGCGGCTGCGCCTGGGCTAGGCCCAGGTCAGGCCGTGCTTTCCACCAGGCGCTTCAAGTTGGCCAGGGTGGCGGGAAGCCCCTTGTCCAACTGCTTGAACAGGGCAGGCCCCACGACGTGGGACAGCAAGCCGGTCAGCGTGACGCGGTGGACGATCTCGGTCCCGCCGCCGGCCGGCCGCAGCTCGTGTTCGAAGCGCATTCGCAACAGCGGGATCCTGCACTCGGCGGTGAAGGACTTTCCCGGGACCACCTCGGTCAACGTCATGGGGACCGCGCGTCCCTTCGCCGGCGTGAGCCGGCCGCTGGCCCCGGCTGCGAAGGGGCCGTCGATCCACGCGGCCCGGGTGTCGGGGTCCCAGGTGTGCCACTTGTCCACCTCGCGGTAGATGCGGAAGACGTCCGCGGCCGGCGCGGAGGTGGAGATGCGGTGTTCCATTTGCATGGGGACGTCAGGCGGTTGATGCAGGGCGTGCCCGGCATTAGACAGGAGCCGCGGTTCCGGTCGGCGCCCGCTTGGGCGCCCGACGCCGGCGTTTCCGCTTTGCCGCGATTTTTCCCGACGCCATGCCGGGGCTCCTATGTCAGCCGCCGCGCCGCAGTGACGGCGGTCGCCGACGCGCCACGCCGCGCGCGATGAAATTTCCGCCTCGACCGCATCCACCTGGCCTGTCATGGGCACTCACCGGCCGACAGCATCGCCGCGGACGGCGGCGTGCCGTCGAACGCATGCGTTCGCCCCTTCCCAACTCCCAGACGACACCGGCCCATGAAGCGCCCCTTCCCCACCCTCGACTCGATCCGGCTGGACGACCGCCGGCACATCCATGTCCTGCGCGACGACCTATTGCGCGGCGGCACCAAAGAGCGCGCCGTGCACCCTTATTTGAAACAAGTCATGCGCGATAAGTACGGGGAATTTGTCTACGCCTCGCCTTTTTGCGGCTTCGCCCAGGTGGCCCTGGCCGCCGCCGCCTGCGACCTGGGCGCGAAGTGCCGCTTGTTCTGCGCGGCCGACGCCTTGCAGCGCCCGCGCTTCGTCGAACACGAGTTCACTTCGCTGGCGCGCGCCTTCGGCGCGCAGGTGACGCTGGCCGGCGACCTGGCCGAGGCGCAGGCCCAGGCGGAGCGCTTCGCGGCCGGCGAGCGCACGCGCTACCTGGTTCCCTTGGGTTTTGCCGACGAACATTTCAAGCGCTTGATGGCCGAAGAGATCGCCTGGGTGTGGCAGTGCGTCTGCCGCGAGCTCGGCGGGCCCCCCGGCCGGGTCTGGCTGCCGGTGGGCAGCGGGACACTGGCGGACTGCTTCCGCGCGGTCCAGCCGGCGGATGTGGAACTGCTGTGCGTCAATGTCCATGTCCTCGACGAAGGGGACGCCCGCCTGAAGGCCTTGTCCGACCGGCCGGGGCTGCGCCTCATCGACGCCGAAGAGGTGTTCTCGCGGCCGGCGCGGGCGCTGCCGCCCATCCCCTCCAACATCCACTATGACGCCAAGCTCTGGCGATTCATCGAACAGCAGGGGCGCGACGGTGACCTGTGGTGGAACGTGGCGCGGTGACGGCCCCGGCGGGGCGGGCCGTGCGCGCTTATGCTGCGGGACACCGCACTCCCAGGTCTCGCCTCATGACCGACGCCTCGCTCACAGGAATCATCGCCAAGGGCCCGAACCACCGCAAACGCTGGATCCCCCTTCGGGACGCGCCGGGCTTCGACATCGCCCGGCTTTCGACTTATTTCCCCAGGACGCCGCAAGGGCTGGGCGATTGCAGGGGCTTTTTCTTCAACACCACCGCGGCGCCGCACAGGGTGACGCACGAGAACCTGCGCTTCGAATCGTGCGACCTGTCAGACGGCGATTTCGCCCACTGCAACCTGATGTCGCCGGTGTTCGAGAACTGCCGGTTCGAGGCCTGCGATTTCACCGAGATCGGGATCTGGGACTGTCTGTTCGCGAATTGCACCTTCATCCGATGCGCCTTCACCGGCCAACTCGGTGTGCAGGGGCGCTACGACGGCTGCGATTTCCTGCGCTGCACCTTCGACGGCGGCCGCAGACGCAGCCTGTTCGGCCACGGCCTGTACTTGGCCGGCTGCAGCTTCGATCGGTGCCGGTTCAAATCGATCGATTTCAAGACCATCCGTTTCGAAGGTTGCCGCTTCGAGTCGGCGTTCTCTTCGGTCGACTTCCTCGGCGCCGCGGCCACGAGCCATTTGACCGGGTGCAGCGCGGCGGCGCTCGAGAACTGCGACCTGAGCCGCAGCACCTTCAAGAAAGTGCGGTTCGACCCGGATTGCGTGTTGTCGAACACCTTGTTCCCGCAAGCCGCGCCGCACGCATGAGCGGGACGGCCCGAGGTAGCACGCCGCTATATCAACGCCGCGCCCTTGACCTGGGCGAACAGCGCATCGCCCGGCCGCAATGAAAGCTGTTCGACGCTGCGCCGGGTGACCCGGGCCAGCAGTTGCACCGGGCTGCCCGGCAGCTGCAGGCGCAGCAACGCGGTGGCGGCTTGCGCGCCCTGGCCCGGCTGGATGTCGCGCAGCACTGCCTGCAGTTGGTTGAGCACGCTGGTTTCCCGCGGCGGCTGGCGGCTGACGCTGACATCCCGGGCCAGCACCCGCAGTCGCACCGGCTCGCCCGGCGCGGAGCGGCCGGTGGCGGCCCAAAGCTGCCCGCCTTCGAAGCCGAGCCGGCTCAGGCCGTAGTCGATGTCGCGTTCGAGCACGGTCGCCTCGATCACCACGCCGGCCTCGTCGTCCGGGCCCAGGGGCAGGTCGGGCCGTGACAGCAGCTCGGCCAGCGGCCCGGCCGCCAGCACGCGCCCGGCTTGCATCAGCACCAGGTGGTCGGCCAGTCTCGCGGCTTCGTCGAGCGCATGGGTGACGTAAACGATCGGCAGCCTCAGCACGCGGTGCAGCCGGTCGAGGTAGGGCAGGATCTCCGCCTTGCGCGCGGCGTCCAGCGCGGCCAGCGGCTCGTCCATGAGCAGCAGCCGCGGCGCGGTGGCCAGCGCCCGGGCAATGGCCACGCGCTGGCGCTCCCCTCCGGACAGCAGGCTGGGCCGGCGCGCCATCAGGTGCGACAGGCCGAGCAAGTCCACCAGGGCGTCCAGCGGGAAGGCTTGCGCCGGCGACGCCGCGTCCCGGGCGCCGCCGCGGCGCAGCGCGTAGTCGATGTTGCCGCGCACCGTGAGGTGGGGGAAGAGCGCGGCCTCCTGGATCACATAACCCACGGGCCGGCGGTGCGTCGGCAGCCAGACGCCGAGCGCGTCGTCCTGCCAGACCTGCGGCCCCAGGGCGACGCGGCCGCGCGTGCGCTCCAGGCCGGCCAGCGCGCGCAGCACCGTGGTCTTGCCGCAGCCCGACGGGCCGAACAGCGCGGTGACGCCGCTGGGCGGCAGCCGCAGGTCAACGTCCAGGCTGAAACCCGGCCGGTCCAGCCGCAGCCGCGCGTCCAGCGTCATGGCGCCGGCGCCTCGCGGCCCGCCGCCGCCCGGCGGTTGACCGCGAACAGCAGCGTCAACACCAGCAGCGAGAACACCACCAGCCCGGCGGCCAGGCGGTGGGCGCCGGTGAAGTCGGTGGCTTCCACATGCTCATAGAGCGCGACCGACAGCACCCGTGTCTGGCCCGGGATGTTGCCGCCGATCATCAGCACCACGCCGAACTCGCCGACGGTGTGCGCGAAGCCCAGCACCGACGCGGTGACCAGCCCGGGGCGGGCCAGGGGCAGGGCCACGGTGAAGAAGCGGTCCCAGGGCCCGGCGCGCACCGTGGCGGCGGCTTCCAGCAGCCGTTCCGGGATGGCTTCGAACGCCTGTTGCACCGGTTGCACCACGAAGGGCAGCGAATACACCACCGAGGCCACCACCAGTCCGGCGAAGGTGAAGGGCAGCCGGCCCAGGCCGAGCCACTGCGTGAACTGGCCGACCGGGCCCTGGGGCCCCGTCAGCAGCAGCAGGTAGAAGCCGATCACCGTGGGCGGCAACACCAGCGGCATCGCCACCACCGAGGCGATCAGCGGCTTCAGGCGCGTGCGCGTGCGCGACAGCCACCAGGCCAGCGGCGTGCCGGCCAGCAGCAGCAGCGCGGTGCTGATCGCCGCCAGCTCGGCGGTCAGTCGGATGGTCGACCAGTCGGCGTCGCTCATGCGGCGGGGCGTCCGTCGTCAGTGTCCAAGGGCGGTCAAGGCTGCGGCAAACCGTAGCCGTGGGCCTGGATCATCGCTTGAGCGGCCGCGCCCTTCAGGTAGGCGAGGAACTCGGCCGCCGCTTTCTTGCCGCCGCCTGCCTTGAGCAGCACGGCGTCTTGCTGGATCGGCGTGTAAAGGGAAGCCGGCACGCGCCAGAAGGAGCCGGTCGCCGGCTTGCCCGGCGCCCGCACCTGCGACAGCGCGACGAAGCCGATCTCGGCGTTGCCGGTGGCGACGAACTGGAAGGCCTGGGCGATGTTCTCGCCAGTGACGAGCTTGGACGCCACTGCCTCGGTGAGGCCGCGTGCCTTCAGCACCTCCGTGGCCGCCAGTCCGTAGGGGGCGAGCCTGGGGTTGGCGACGGCCAGCTTGTCGAACTTCTCCGGGTGGGCCAGCACCGCGCCTTGGTCGTCGACCAGGCCGGCCCGCGGGCTCCACAGCACCAGCTGTCCGATGGCGTAGGTGAAAGCGCTGCCGGGCACCGCATGGCCTTCGGCAGCGAGTCGGCGCGGCGTCTCGTTGTCGGCGGACAGCAGGACCTCGAACGGCGCGCCGGCCACGATCTGGCCGTAGAACTTGCCGGTGGCGCCGATCGACAGCTTCACGTCGTGGCCGGTCTTGGCCTTGAAATCCTGGGCGATCTGGGCAGCCGGGCCGGCGAAGTTCGCCGCGACCGCGGCCAGCACCTCGTCGGCATGGGCGCAGAAGGCGCTGCCGGCGGCGAGCCAGCCCAGGGTGGCGAGGCGGAGCAGGGCGAGGAGGTTCAAGGCTGGTTCCGTTGAAAGCCGGCGGAGCTGCGAAGCATATCGCCGCCGCCGTGGAAAATAGCCGGATGCGATTGCAACCCGCCCACCGCCGCCTCGTCTCCTGGATGGCCATGCTGGCCGTCCTGGTGGCGGGCCTGGCGCCGGCGGTGTCGCAGGCGATGCGCGGCGGCTCGGCCCGCTGGGTCGAGGTCTGCACGGTGCTCGGGTCGACCTGGGTGCAGGTGGATGACGCCGGTTCGGCAGCGTCCGGGTCCAAGCCGTCGCCAACCCACCCGGCTTTCAAGCACTGCCTCTACGCGTCGCTGTTCGCGGCGGGCCTGGCCACCGCGCCCGACCTGCCCGCCTTCGGTTCGCCGCCGCTGCGCTTCGAAGCGCCGCATTCGGCGGCGACGCTGACGGCACGTCCCTCGGCGCTGCTGTCGGCCCAGCCCCGGGGGCCTCCCCTCCTGCTCGTTTAATCGACTGATCGTTCGATCGATGCCCGGCCGCCGCCGGTGCGCGCGGACCTGCGCGCGACACGCGGCCGCACGGGCCGGCCGCGCCGGCGATGTCGCCGCGCGCCGCCTCACCCCACACAACGAGCCCC
The DNA here is from genome assembly GCA_966433995.1 of uncultured Ideonella sp. Lineage (GTDB taxonomy): Bacteria > Pseudomonadota > Gammaproteobacteria > Burkholderiales > Burkholderiaceae_C > JANPCX01. The sequence continues at coordinate 18,540 of CBJNAE010000011.1, forward strand.
GGAGAATTCCCCATGCGCGGAAAGAAGAACCACCGCCTGGCCCTGGCGATCGCCACGGCCTTCCCCCTGATGTCGTCCAGTCTGGCGCTGCAGGCGCAGACGACCGCCATCGCTCCCCAGCCCGACGGCGACACCGCCGCCCCCGTCAAATCCCTCGGCGTCGTCACCGTCACCGGCAGCCGGCCCAGCTCGCTGCCCACGCAGATACCCACCACGATGGAAGGCGTCACGAAAGCGCAGATCGACCAGGCCGTCAACGCCAGCGACAGCGAAGACGCGCTCAAGTACTTCCCCAGCCTTTTGGTGCGCAAGCGCTACATCGGCGACTACAACCACGCCATCCTGTCCAGCCGCGCCTCAGGCACCGGGAACAGCGCGCGCTCGGCGGTCTACGCCGACGGCACGCTGCTGTCCAACTACCTGGGCAACGGCGTCGGCGGCCTGAGCTTCCCGCCGCGCTGGGGCATGGTCGGCCCGGAGGAAATCGAGCGGGTGGACGTGATGTACGGGCCCTTCTCGGCCGCCTACCCCGGCAACTCGGTCGGCGCCGTGGTGGTCTTCACCACCCGCATGCCCAGGAAGTTCGAAGCCCACGCCAAGCTGGGCTACACCCAGCAGGATTTCGACCTCTACAACACCCACGCCACCTACCGCGCCTGGGAGGCCAGCGCATCGCTCGGCGACAAGACCGCCGGCGGCCTGGCCTGGCTGCTCAGCCTCAACCACGCCGACAGCCACGGCCAGCCGCTGACTTTCGCCACCCGGGCCGCAAGCAGCGGCACCGCGGGCAGCAGCTCGGGAACGCCGGTCGACGGCGCGGTGGGCGGTGTCAACAGCGCCGGCAACCCCTGGTACATCCTGGGCACCGGTACCGAATACACCACCCGGCAGGACCAGCTCAAGGCCAAGTTCGCCTATGACCTCACGCCGGCGCTGAAGGCCCACTACGCTCTCGGCGTGTGGCGCAACACCGCGCAGGGCCGGCCTGCGTCCTACCTCACTGACGCCTCCGGCCAGCCGGTCTACAGCGGGCCGGTCAACATCGGCGGCACCGCCTTCACCGGCGCCCAGGCCCTGGGCGGCGGCGACTTCCCGCTCACCGACGAAAGCCTGGTGCACGTGATGCACGCCTTCTCGCTCAAGAGCCACACCCGCGGCGCCTGGGATGGCGAACTCAGCGCCAGTCTCTACGACTACCAAAAGGACCAGAAGCGCCAAAACGCGGCGTCCAACCCACTGCCGCAGGCAGCCCAGGGCGGCGCGGGCACGCTGGCCGACGGCGACGGCACCGGCTGGGTCAACCTCGCCGCCAAGGGCACCTGGCGGCCCGGGGGCGAAGGTGGCGCGCACATCGTCGACTTCGGCCTGCAGCACGACAGCTACAAGCTGCGCTACCGCACCACCCAGCTTGCCGGCAGCTGGATCGGCGACGGCGCGTCTTCGGGGGGGCTGGCCAGCGAGGTGCGCGGCCGCACCGGGCTGCTCAGCGCCTTTGCCCAGGACGCCTGGGCCTTCGCGCCCGACTGGAAAGCGGTGCTCGGCCTGCGCGCCGAGCAATGGCGGGCAGACGACGGGCTGACCGCGTTCTCGGCCAGTAGCTCGCTGGCCCACGGCGGCCGCCGCGAAAGCCATCTATCGCCCAAGGCGGCGCTGTCCTTCCAGGCGCGCGGCGACCTGGTGCTCAAGGCCTCGCTCGGCCGCGCGGTGCGCTTTCCCACGGTGGGCGAGCTGTATGGCGCCACCTCCACCGCCAATTCGGCCTACATCAACGACCCGCTGCTCAAGCCCGAGCGCTCATGGACCGGCGAGCTCAGCGCCGAAAAGGACTTCGGCGCCGATGCGCTGCTGCGCGCCACACTTTTCGCCGAGGACACCCGAGACTCGCTGTACTCGCAGACCACTTTCGACCCGGCGGCCAATCGCAACATCTCGCGTGTGCAGAACGTCGGCCGCATCGAGACGCGCGGCCTGGAGCTGGCCTTCAACAGCCGCGGGCTGCCCGCCGTCAAGGGCCTGGACTTCGGCGCCAGCCTGACCTACGCCGACTCGGTCATCAAGGAGAACGCCGGCTTCGTCGCGGTGCCGGGCGACACGGTCGGCAAGCGCCAGCCCAACATCGCCCGCTGGCGCGCCACGCTGCTCGCGGGCTACCGCTTCGGCGAGCAGTGGAGCGCGTCGCTGGGCGTGCGCTACGCGGGACGGCAGTACCGCACGCTGAACAACGCCGACGTCAACGGCGACGCCTACCAGGGCGTCAGCAAATACCTCACCGCCGACTTGCGCGTCGTCTACAAGCTCGACCGGCAGTGGTCGGCCGCCTTCGGCATCGACAACTTGAACAATCAGAAGTACTGGAACTTCCACCCCTATCCGCAGCGCAGCCTGCATGCGGAGTTGAAGTTCGACCTTTGATGGCGGCGCCTGGCTTGCGTGGCCCTGGCTTCAACCGGCGAACCGCCAGGCCAGGCCCAGCAAGCCGCACGCGAGGATCACCGGAATCACGCCCGCCTTGAAGCGCAGCAGCGCCACCGCCGCCGCCGCGCCGATGATCGCGGCCGCCGCGTCGAAGCCGCCGGATGCGCCGTGCGGCCACAGCACATGCCAGGCGAAGAACAGCGCCAGGTTGGCGATGACGCCGACCACCGCGGCGGTGATGCCGGCCAGCGGTGCGGTGAAACGCAGCTGGCCATGGGTCGACTCGATGAAAGGCCCGCCCAGCAGGATGAAGCAGAAAGACGGCAGGAAGGTGAAGAAGGTGGCCACGCCGGCCGCGGCCGCGCCCGACAGCAAGGGGCCGCCCAGCCCCGCCACCTCCTTCGCCCAGCCGCCGACGAAGCCGACGAAGGCGACCACCATGATCAGCGGCCCCGGGGTGGTTTCGCCCAGCGCCAGGCCGTCCATCATCTGGGCCGCGCTGAGCCACTGGTGGTGCTCGACCGCGTTCTGGAAGACATAGGGCAGCACCGCGTAGGCGCCGCCGAAGGTCATCAAGGCCGCCTTGGTGAAAAACCAGCCCATCTGCGTGAGCAAGCCGTGCCAGCCGAAGGCCAGGGCCAGCGCCGACATCCCGGCCAGCCACAGGCCGAGGCAGGCGACCAGCACGCGCAGGAAGCGGCGGCGCTGGAAGCGCGCATGCGGCGGCGGGGGCGTGTGGTCGTCGATCAGGGCGGGCGCATGGGCTTGCCGCGCGGTCTTCCCCGCGCCGCCGTGGCCGCCTCCCGGCGCGAACTGGGCGGGCGCCAGCCGGCCGCCGACGTGGCCCGCCACGCCCGCCAGCAGCACCACCAGCGGGAAGGGCAAGCCCAGCGCGAACACGGCGAAGAAGGCCGCGGCGGCGATGCACCAGGCCCACGCGCTTTTCAAGGTGCGACCGCCGATGCGCACGGCGGCCGCCAACACGATGGCTGTCACCGCCGGCTTGATGCCGTAGAGGACACCTGCCACTGCCGGCGCTTGGCCATGGGCCATGTAGAGCCAGGACAGCCCGACCAGGATGAACAGCGACGGCAGCACGAAGAGCGCGCCGGCCGCGATGCCGCCCCAGCCGCGGTGCATCAGCCAGCCGAGGTAGGTGGCCAACTGCTGCGCCTCGGGGCCGGGCAGCAGCATGCAGTAGTTGAGCGCGTGCAGGAAGCGGCGCTCGGAGATCCAGCGCCGGCGCTCGACCAGCTCCTCGTGCATCAAGGCGATCTGGCCGGCCGGCCCGCCGAAGCTGGTGAAGCCGAGCTTGAGCCAGTAGCGAAGCGCCTCGGCGAAAGTCGGCGGCGGCGGGGGGGCGGGGGTCGTGTCGGGTATGGGGGCTGTCATGGCGCGCAGTATTCCATCGCGCCCCGGCGCGGGTCACTGCGGCGCCACGCCCACCAGCAGGTCGACCTCCACCGCCGCCCCCTTGGGCAGTTGCGCCACGCCCACCGAGGTGCGGGTGTGCTTGCCGGCCGCGCCGAGCACGTCGTGCAGCACTTGGGAGGCGGCGTCGGCCACTTCGCTTTGCTGGGTGAACGAGGGGCTGCTGCGCGTGTACACCGTCATCCGCAGCGCCTGCGTCACCTGCGACAAGCTGCCCAGGGTGCCCTTGAGCAGGGCCAGCGCGCGCATCGCGCAGATGCGGGCGCCGACCTGGGCTTGCTCGAGCGAGACGTCGCGGCCGACTTCGCCCACAACCATCACCTGCGTGCCCACGCGCGGCACCTGGCCGCTGACAAAGACCTGGTCGCCGTGGCGGATGGTGGAGGTGTAGATGCCGCCGATGACGAGTTCGCCGTCGAAGCTGTGGCCGAGCTGCGCGGCCCAGGCGGCGAAGCGGGTGTCGGGGGTGGGGGCTGGGACTGTTTGGGACGGGGAGGTCATGTGGCGGACTCCTTTGAAGTTGAAGAGGGTGGAAGGGGCTGGAGCGAGGCGCGTGGCCCTCACCCCAGCCCTCTCCCGGAGGGAGAGGGAGGAACTCAGGGGCGGTTGGCGGGGAAACCGGGAGATATTGGAAGGCTCCCTCTCCCTCCGGGAGAGGGTCGGGGTGAGGGTGGCGGCGAATCACTCCCTTCCATCTCCCCGCCCACCAGCGCCGCATACCGCGCCAGGTCGACGTTGCCGCCGGAAAGGATCACGCCCACCCGCAGCCCGCGCAGGCCGGCCACGGCCTTCAGCGCGCCGGCCCAGGCCAGGCAGCCGGTCGGTTCGACGACGAGCTTGAGCTCCCGGGCCATGAAGCGCATGGCCTGTACCAGGGCCTCGTCGTCGACGGTGAGGATGTCGGTGACGGCGCGCTGGATGATGGGGAAAGTCAGCTCGCCCAGCTGCACGCTCTGCGCGCCGTCGGCCAGGGTGCGCGGCGTGGGGATGCGCACGCGCCGGCCCAGCCGCAACGACTGTTGGCCGTCATTGCCGGCCTCCGGCTCCACGCCGTAGAGCCGGCACGTCGGCGCCCGCTCGGCCAGCACCAGCGCGCAGCCGCCGAGCAAGCCGCCGCCGCCGAGGCAGACGAAGAGCGCGTCCAGCGGGCCGGTCATCGACAGCAGCTCCAGCGCCGCCGTGCCCTGGCCGGCGATGACGTCGGCGTGGTCGAAAGGCGGCAGCAGCGTGAGGCCGCGCTCGTCCACCAGCCGCTTGACCAAGGCGTCGCGGTCGTCCAGGTAGCGGTCGAACAGCACCACCTCGGCGCCGTGGCCGCGGGTGGCGTCGATCTTGGCTTGCGGCGCGTCGCGCGGGACCACCAGCGTCGCCGCGATGCCGTGCAGCCTGGCCGCCAGGGCCAGCGCCTGGGCGTGGTTGCCGGAGGAAAAGGCGACCACGCCGCGGCGGGACTGCGCGGGCGACAGCCGCGACACCGCGTTGTAGGCGCCGCGGAACTTGAAAGCGCCGGTGCGCTGCAGGTTCTCGCATTTGAAGAACACCTCGGCCCCCAGCAGCGCGTCGGCCGCGGCGCTGCGCTGCACCGGCGTGCGGTGGGCCTGGCCCTCCAGCCGCTCGGCCGCGGCGGCGACGTCGGCATAAGTGGGCAAGCGCGTGGGCAAGCGCGTGGGCGGTGAGATGGCTGGCGGGGGCCGCATCGCCGCCTCAGCCGGGTTGGGCCGCCAGCGCGGCGGGCGCTATCGCCTGCAGGTTCATCGTCAGCAGCGCGCCGGCCTTGGGCAGGTCGGCCACGCCGATCACGGTGCGCGCCGGCCGGTGCGGGCCGATGGCTTCGGCGTAGGCCTGGTTCATCGCCGCGAAGCCGGCCACGTCCTTCATGAAGATGTGGATGTGCAGCACCTGCCCGAAGCCGGCCCCCTGGCTGGCCAGCAGGGTGCGGAAGTTCTCCAGGATCTGCCGCGCCTGGCTGGCGACGTCGGGCCCGGCCATCTCGCCGGTGGCCGGGTCCACGCCCGGCGTGCCCGAGATGGTGATGAAGGGGCCCGCCACCGTCATGTGGCTGTACGGGCCGATCGGCGGGAAGAAGTCGTCGGGGGTGATGGACTGGACGGTGGGGCTCATGGGCGGGTCTCCGTGGTTTTCCGGGCGAGGTGGGGCCTGCGCGGTGGCGTCGGCCAGTCGCGTCGGCGAGGGGTCGGTGTGACGGCTCCCGTCAGTCGCCGGGTGGCAACCCGCCGGCCAGCTTCCCGAGGGTTGCCACCGCGCGCAAAACTTCCGGCGTGACGGCGGCGCCGCAGCTCAGCCGCAGGAAATGGTCGTAGCGCGAGGTGTTGGAGAACAAGCTGCCGGGCGCGATGCGCACGCCCTGGCCGAGCGCGGCCTCGAACAGCGCCCAGCTGCTGCGCCGCCGCGGCAGTTCGATCCAGAGCATCATCGCGCCTTGCGGCGGGCTCAGCCGGGTGCCTTCGGGGAAGTGCTGGGCCACCGCCTCCGCCATCTGCTCGCGTTGGCGGTGCATGCGCCGCCGCAGCTTGGACAGATGGCGCTCATAGGCGCTGGACGCCATGAAGTCGGCCACCGCGGCCTGCATCAGCACCTCGTTCGGCCGGCTCTGCGCATGCTTGAGCATCTTGATGCGCTCGTGCCAGCGGCCGCCGATCATCCAGCCCAGCCGCATGCCCGGGGCCAGCGTCTTGCTCAGCGACGCGCAGTAGATGACCTGGCCCTGGCCGGGGCCGTGGGCGTCCCAGGCTTTGGCGGCTTTCAGCGGCGTGTCGTCGTGGGTCAGGGCGCCGTAGGTGTCGTCTTCGATCAATGGCACGTCGTGGGCGGTGCACAGCGCCACCAGCCTGGCTTTCTCGGCGTCGGGCATGACGCTGCCCAGGGGGTTCTGGAAGTTGGGCACCACCACCACGGCCTTGACGGCGCTGTCGCCGCGGTGGTTCAGGAATGCCGCTTCCAGTGCCGCCACCGACAGGCCGGTGTGCGGGCTGGTGGGCAGTTCCAGCGCGCGCAGGCCCAGGCTTTCCAGGATCTGCAGCAACCCGAAATAGGCGGGCGACTCCACCGCGACGGTGTCGCCGGGCTGGGTGACGGCGCGCAGCGCCAGGTTCAGGGCCTCGATGCAGCCGTGGGTGACGACGATGTCCGACATGGCCGGCACCAGCCCGATGGACAGCGCCTGCTTGGCCAGCACGCCGCGGAAGGTGGCGTCGCCCAGCGGCGGCACGGGTTCGACCAGGCAGTCCGGGCGTTGGCGCAGCGCCCGGGCCGCCGCCGTGCGCAGCGCGGCGGCGGGGTAGCAGTCCGGCGTGCCGTAAGCCGACGCCAGGTTCAGGGCCTTCGGCTGGCGCTCGCACTGCGCGGTGAAGTCGGAGATGCGGTCGTGGATGCCCACGAACTGCGCCGGGTCGGGCAAGGCCAGGGCCTGGGGCTCGGTGACGCGCTGCAGCGCGGTGCGGCGCGGCTGGCGCACGAAGTAGCCGGAACGGGGGCGGGCCTCCAGCCAGCCTTCGCTCTCCAGCTGCCGGCACACCTGCAGCGTGGTGGTCAGGCTCACCCGGTGCAGCTTGGTCAGCTCGCGCACCGACGGCATGCGGTCGCCGGCGGCGAGCACGCCGGCCTCGATGGCGCGGCGGTAGTGCTGGGCCAGCCGCTGGTAGATCGGGCCGGCGGCCGGCAGGGTGCTCAGGCGTTGTTCGTTCATGGCGGCTCCATCTTGGCCGCCGGGCGCCGGGGTGTACAGGCACAGTTCGCGGCAAATCCGACAATAACAGCGCCGGCGGGATTTTTTCCCGGCGCGGGCTCAAGTTCCCCGCGGCGCCGCCGAAACCGCAGGGATCGAGGACTATCCCGAGCCACCGCGATGAACTCCGCCCTTTCCATCGGCCTGTCGGGTTTGAACGCCGCATCGGCGCGGTTGAACGTGTCGGCGCACAACATCGCCAACGCGCAGACGCCCGGCTTCACCCGCCAGGAAGTGGCGCAGAGCAGCCTGGCCGAAGGCGGCGTCACCGTGTCGATCGGGGGCGCGGCCTCGCCCGAAGCGGCGCCCATGGCTTCGCTGACACAGGACATGGTCGACCAGACGGTCGCCGCCTACGCCTTCAAAGCCAACATCAAGGTGATCCAGACCCAGCAGCAGTTGCTGGGCCTGTGGCTCGACGAAAGGGCCTGAGCCGGGCCGCTTCCTCAACTGCCCAGGAAGCCCAGGTCCGGCGTGTCGAACGACTCGATGCGCGGGAAGACGGTGCGCATGTCGCCGCTGGAAACGCCCATCCATTTCGCCAGCGTGGCGCCGTATTCGTCCACGCCGTGGAACGGCAGCAGTCGGCCGTTGCCCACTTGCTGGTCGGCGCGGATGCCGCCGGGCGCGATGCTGTCGAACACCGGCAATTGGCCGAACCAGGACTTTCCCCTGACGCTGCCGCCCAGTACGAAGTGGTGCGAACCCCAGCCGTGGTCGGAGCCGTCGCCGTTGCTGGTGAGGGTGCGACCGAAGTCGGACGCGGTGAAGGTGGTGACCTGGGACGCCACGCCCAGTCGCTCGGTGGCGCGGTAGAACTTGGCCATGGCCGGGCCGAGCAGGTCCATCAGGGCGTCGTGGCGGAGCAGCAGCGTGTCGTGGGTGTCGAAGCCGCCCAG
>CBJNAE010000012.1:0-26809 GCA_966433995.1 uncultured Ideonella sp.
AATGCCTGGCCGGCAAGGAAGGCCCGCGCGGCAAGGACTTCAACATGCGCTGGGTGGCCAGCATGGTGGCCGACGTGCACCGCATCCTGACCCGCGGCGGCGTCTTCCTCTACCCCTGGGACAAGCGCGAGCCCGAGAAGGCCGGCAAGCTCCGCCTCATCTATGAAGCCAACCCGATGGCCTTCCTGGTCGAGCAGGCCGGCGGCGCCGCCACCAACGGCAGGCAGCGCATCCTCGATTTGACGCCCAAAGTGCTGCACGAGCGCGTGAGCGTGGTGCTCGGCTCGAAAAACGAGGTCGACCGAGTCACCGCCTATCACAACGAAGCCCAGTAACCCCCACCCAAGGCCACCGCCATGCCGACCCTCGACGACCCCCTGCACGACCGCGAAGTCGGCAACCGCGACAGCACGCTGGACACCACCCGCATCGACGACGTGCGCATCGGCGCGGTGCGCCCGCTGATCACGCCCGCGCTGCTGCAGGAGCGCGTGCCGGTGGGCGACGACACGCTGGCCATGGTCGAGCGCAGCCGCGCCGCCATCGCCGACGTGCTGCACGGCCGCGACGACCGCCTGATCGTCGTGGTGGGACCCTGCTCCATCCACGACCACGGCCAGGCCATCGACTACGGCCGCCAGCTCAAGCAAGCGGCCGACCGGCTGCAGGGCGACCTGCTCGTCGTCATGCGCGCCTATTTCGAGAAGCCGCGCACCACCGTCGGCTGGAAGGGCTTCATCAACGACCCCCACCTGGACGGCAGCTTCGCGATCAACGAAGGCCTGGAACGCGCGCGGCGCCTGCTGCTGGAACTCACCACCATGGGCCTGCCCACCGGCACCGAGTTCCTCGACCTGCTCAGCCCGCAGTACATCGCCGACCTGATCGCCTGGGGCGCCATCGGCGCCCGCACCACCGAGAGCCAGAGCCACCGCCAGCTGGCCTCCGGCCTGAGCTGCCCGGTGGGCTTCAAGAACGGCACCGACGGCAGCCTCAAGGTGGCCGCCGACGCGGTGCTCGCCGCCCAGGCGCCGCACGCCTTCATGGGCATGACCAAGATGGGCGTGGCCGCCATCTTCGAGACCCGCGGCAACGCCGACTGCCACGTCATCCTGCGCGGCGGCAAGGCGCCCAACTACGGCGCCGAGCACGTCGCCGCGGCCTGCGACACCCTGCGCGCCGCCGGGCTGCGCGAGCAGGTGATGGTCGACCTTTCCCACGGCAACAGCAGCAAGCAGCACCAGCGACAGGTCACCGTGGCGGAAGACATCGCCGCCCAGATCGCCGGCGGCGAGCGCCGCATCACCGGCGTGATGATCGAAAGCCCCCTTGAGGAAGCCCGCCAGGACCTGGTGGAAGGCCAGCCCCTCAAGCACGGCGTGTCCATCACCGACGCCTGCATCAGCATCGCACAGACTTTGCCGGTGCTGGAAAACCTGGCCGCCGCGGTGCGGAAGCGCCGCCAGCGGGCCGGCTAACACCTACATTCCTTCGCCCAAACCGCCCCCCTCGCGCGACGGGACGAACGGGCGCGGCCCCCACGCGCGGCAAGCAGCACAGGAAGCCTGTGGACATCTCCCTTGAACAGAACCCGTTGTCGGTCCTGCTGCTGGCCACGATGGTCGTGGCCAGCCTGGCCGGCCTGTACGGCAACCCCGCCATGGTCGAACGCAATTTGTTCAGGCCCTACTGGCTGCTGCGCCGGCGCGAGTACCCCACCCTCGTCACCAGCGCCTTCCTGCACGCCGACCTGCCCCACCTGCTGTTCAACGCCTTCACCTTCTGGGCCTTCGCCTTCCCGCTGGAACGCGAGATCGGGCCCGCCGCTTTCGCGGCCCTGTACGCCTTCGGCTTGCTCATGAGCGACCTGGGCACCTACGTCAAGCAACGCGCCGACCCCCACTACCAATGCCTCGGCGCCTCCGGCGCCATCCTGGCAGTGCTGTTCGCTTCGATCGTCTATTTCCCCTCGGCTTCGATCTACATCCTGCCGATCCCGGTGCCCATTCCCGCCCCGCTCTTCGCCTTGGCCTACCTGGCCTACAGCTACTGGGCCGCCAAGAATGCGCGAGGACGCGTCAACCACGACGCCCACCTGAGCGGCGCGCTGGCCGGCATCGCCTTCGTCGCCCTGGCCGACCCGGCCACCATGGCGCAGGCGGTGCGCGGCCTCTTGGGCTGAATGAACCCAACGAACAAAAGGCACACGGCCTCCCGGCCCAGGCTATAATCCTGGGCTTCGCCGGTGTAGCTCAGTCGGTAGAGCAGCTCATTCGTAATGAGAAGGTCGGGTGTTCGATTCATCTCACCGGCACCAAACAACAAAAGCCAACCCCCACGGGTTGGCTTTTTGTTTTGGGCGAAGTCGTGAAGCCGCGTGGGCGTGAATGGATCTAAAGACAGCGCGCGAGGCGCATCACCACTTGACGCTCAACCCCGGAAACGCCCGCATGAAGCCCCAGACACCTAAAGCAACGAGGGGGATCGTCACCGCGTAGACGTTCACCACCTGCCTCCAATTCAAAGGCACGCGTTTCGCGTCGAAGTCCCGCGTGGTGTGTGAAGCGTCGGCGTTCACGAGGGGCCGGTGGTCATGGAACTGCCCCTCGTCCCGCGGATAGACCCGCCAAGAATTCAGCGGCAGCAGGGGAACACCTAAAACGACGATCCATTGGGTGGTGACATAGGTGCCGCCGATATCGCGTTCCCTTGCGCCGTAGTACTTGGTCCCCGTTCCGTTGAATGTGAATGGCATGGGCGATCCTTTTTTATCGATACGGGCGACGGGAGCGCGAGCTCGGCGGCAACTCAATCCAGGTCGATGAAGGAATCCGGCGCGGGGAATTTCGCGCTCATCCACTCGGTGCTGAGCTGCAGCGCCTTGACCACGTCGCCCGGCAGGGCATCGAGCATCTCGGGACCGCCGGGGGGCATGTCGGCCAGCAGCATGGCCAGGTGGACGACGGCGGCCAGCCGGTCGAAGGGCTTGGTCGCCATCGGGTCGGAGGCCCCGTCGAGGGCGCGCACGATTTCGGCCGGGAAATTCCAGCGCCGGGCCAGCTCGGCCGTGATCTGGCCTTCGCTGAAACCGGTGAGCCGCGCTTCGCGCTCCCAGCGGCCGCCGGGCGCGTGGGGAAGCTTCTCGATCTCGGCCAGGCTGGCCGGCTGGGCCTGGGCGATCATCAGCTCGCCCAGGCGCACCATCATGCTGGCCAGCCAGGCGTGGCTGGCGTCCAGGCCGGCCTGGGAAGCCAGCCACTGGCCATAGCCGGCGCTGACCATGCAGCTGCGCCAGAACTCGGCTTGGTCGAGGCCCTCCACCGACGGGAAGGCGTCGCCCATCGAGGCCGCCAGGCCCAGCGTGCGCACCCTCCCCATGCCGACCAGGTTGACCGCGTCGTCCAGGGTGGCGACGCGGCGGCTCAGGCCGAAACTCGCACTGTTCGCCAAGCGCAGCAGGCGCGCGGTGAGTGCGGCGTCCTTGGCGATGAGGTGGGCGACTTCCTGGCCGGAGGCGTTCTCGTCGTTCAGAGTCCGGATGAGCGCATGCGCCACTTCGGACATCACGGGCAACTTCACCGACTGGAAAAAGACAGCGATATCCGGCATGGGGCTCCTCCGATGGGGTTGTGGGTTGGTCTGGTCTGATAACGGTACACCGACCCCGCGCCTTCTTTTGCCTGGAAGATTCACCAGGGAAGCCCCGCATTTAAAGAGATCAAAAAACCAACCTCCGCGGGTCGGCTTTCCTTCGGCCGGCAGGCAAGAAGGCGTCGACCTTGCCGTCACGCCACCGACAACACGGCCAATCCGAGCAGCACCGCCGCCATGGCCAGGTTGAAGAAACGCTGCTTGCGCGCGTCTTTCAAGAACCCGCGGATCGCCACCCCGAACAGCGCCCAGGCCGAAATGCAGGGGAAGCCGATCAAGAGCCCGATCGTGGCCACGAGCAAGGCGCCGACGGGCGCGCTCAAGCCGGTGGGCATGAACACCGTGGCGATGGTGATGGCCTTGATCCAGCTCTTGGGGTTGACCGCCTGGAAGACCGCACCCTCTGCGAACGACACCGGGCTGCCGGGCGACTGGGCTTCGCCGATGGCGCCGCCGGTGAGCTTCCAGGCGAGGTAGAGCAGGTAGGCCGCGCCAACGACGCGCAGCGCGGCCTGCAGCGCGGGATAGGCGGTGAACAACGCCCCCAGGCCGAGACAGGTGAGGAAGGTCTGGACGAAACCGCCGATGTTGATGCCCAGGATCTGCGGCAGCGTGCGGCGGTAGCCGAAGTTGGCGCCGGACGCCGTGAGCATGATGTTGTTGGGTCCGGGCGTGCTGGACATCACCATGCAGTAGCTCATCAGCGGGAGCAAATCGATCGGGGTGGTCATCGTGTCGGCCTCGGACGGTGGTTCAGTCGAGGCCCCACGGTAAAGACGCCGGCGCCCCCCGCCAAGGCACAGAAAGGACTTTCCCCGGTCGATTCTGTCCTGCCAGACGAAAAGAGCGGGGAGGACGCGGCTGGCCGCCCTGCCCCGCCAAAACGGCGCGCTGGCGCGGTGCGGCAGGCCGGGCCGCACCGCTTTCGGTCTCAGCGCTCGAAGTTGTGCGGCCAGGTCAGGCCGGCGGCGGCGGAAGGCGGGCCGGAGTTGCCTTGCCTGACGAACGCCGCCCCCACCATCGGCAGGCCCAGGCCGGACACCAGGTGGCTGGTCGGTATGTTGACCCAGCCGCTGCCGATCGACGCGGGGAGCGACGGCTTCTGCACCGCCACCGAAGCGGACAGCGCCGAGGCGTTGTTCGGCCCATTGAACGACAGGACGCTGGCTGCGCCGCAGAACGTCGGCCGGTCCTGTTGGGAGGCGCTCGCGGCCAGGCCTTCGCGGCCGTCGCGGTCCCTGTAGGCGCCGAAACCCCTGTCGATGCAATGGGGCTGCGCCGAGAAGTAGGTCATGAAGTAGTCGTAGTCGGTGTGGCCTTGCACCGGCCGGGGGCGGACCACGGCGGCGGCACCGGTCTTCGAGTAGTCGTAACCCAGGTAATAGCGCTTGGTGGGCATGGTGACCACCCAGTCGGTCCTGCCCGATGCCGCGTCCACCATGAACTGGTTGTTCAGCTGGCGCGCGGAGAGCAGCTCCGACAACCTGGCCCGGGTGCGGCGGGAATTGCCTTCGCCGGCCGGCAGGATGTAGGGCGTCGACAGGTCCGGCAGGTCATAGGAAGCCGCCACCACCGGCGGCGGCGAGCCGCTGGACCCCGGGATGAGCAGGGGGTCGGAAGTCCAGGCTTCGATGCCGTTGACCACCGCATCGGCGGTCTGCGGGAAGAGGACGAAATTCGCCTGGGCCCTGGTGCCGGTGGCGGTGACCGCCGCGAAAGCGGTCGCATTGCCGGAATAGGTCGCGCCCTTGACAAGGTCGGCGATCGACCAGTTGGCCATGATTCCGCCCGAAGGAGTCGACAAGCCCACGCGCGCCGCATCCGCTTCGGTCGTGAGGTTGTTCAGCAAGGCGGCATCCAGGGTCGACGGCGTGCAGGCTGGGGCGGCGCCGTTGACGAACTGGACGGCCTTGAACAAGGGCGACTGCGCGTTGCGCGCCGAGCCGTAGACGGCGGAACCCGGAATGTCGGCGGCGACGATCGCTTCGATCAAACCCTCGCGCGTGTGGTTGGCCGCCTCGGCCGCGGTCAACCGGGGATTGAGGCGGTAGGGGAAGAGCTGCACGCCCGTCGCGGGCAACGCCGGGTAGGTGCAGCTCTTGTCGCTGGCCGTCAGCAAGGAGGTGCCGTTGCCGGCCTGGGCGAGCGTGCCGACCCAGCTGTCGCCCGGCCCCAGCAGGACCAGGAAGTTCAGCAACTGGTCGCCGTTGGCCGCGCCGCGGATGTTGAGCTTGACGGCTTTGCCGTTGAAGGTGTCGGTGTTGACCAGCCGGAAGGTGGTGACCTGGCCCGCCTGCGTGCTGAAGTACGGGATCACGAGGATGTGCCCGGGGCCGTTCTCCGAGAGCACCATCTGCGTGGCGTTCGTCTTGGCCATCTGCGTGGCCGAGGCCTGCGGTATCGCGGCGAAGAAGCCGCTGGTGCCTGTGCCCTGGATCACTCCGGCGTGGGCCGAGCCCGCCATGGCCAGGACGCCGGCCGCCACGGCAGTGCGGTAGAGGAGGTTTTGTTTTTTCATGGATTCCCTGTCTCGATGGTTGAAGGTAAGTACGGTTGGAAAGCACTCATGGACGAGCTTGCCGCCCGTGGGACCGGGCGGCCTTGCACCGCGCTCGCCGGGGCGTCCGCGGATGCACGAGGGCCGGGCGCCGAAGGTGCGCCCGGTGGCGGGGCGGCCACCGCCGGGTGCGGTTGGGCCCGCACCCGGTGACACGGCCGGAGACGACCACCCGGGCGGGCGGTCGGATGACAGCGATCAATCAGTCGGAAAGCGCGCCGGCAGTGCCGGCTCGGGGCACCTGGGCGGCGGCGGCGAAGCGGCCGGGTATGCCCCGGTCATTCGCCCGCGGCAAAGGAGCGTCGCGTCGGACGCCGGCTTCGCATGGTTCATGGCTCACTCCCTTTTTGTTTATGTGTGAAAATATCCCACCAAAAGGAGCGGGAGTCAAGCCCTTCTTTTTCGAGATGAAAATTTCTGCCCCGGACCAAGCGCGCCTGGGCCGTGCCGCTCATTCGGCCGGGGTTTCCTCGATCTGGAACGCCAACACCGCGTTGCCCAGCAGCACGGCCTGGCTCTTCAGGCTTTCGGCCGCGGCGGACGACTGCTCCACCAATGCGGCGTTCTGCTGGGTCATCTGGTCGAGCCGGCTGACCGCGGTGTTGATGGTGTCGATGCCCAGCGCCTGTTCGCTGGAGGCGGCGCTGATCTCGCCGATGATGTGCGTCACCCGTCCCACGCTGGACACCACTTCGCCCATCGTGACCCCGGCGTCGGTCACCAGCACGGCTCCCAGTTCGACATCGCGGGCCGATGCGGCGATCAGCGCCTTGATCTCCTTGGCCGCGTCGGCCGACCTCCCCGCCAGGGCGCGCACCTCGGCCGCAACGACCGCGAAGCCCCGCCCCTGTTCCCCGGCCCGGGCGGCCTCGACCGCCGCGTTCAGGGCCAGGATGTTGGTCTGGAACGCGATGCCGTCGATGACGCCGGTGATGTCGGAGATCTTTTTGGAACTGGCGTTGATCGCGTTCATCGTCCGGACCACGTCGTTCACCGCGCCGCCGCCGCGTTGCGCGATCGTGGCGGCCGACGTGGCCAGTTCGGTCGCCTGCATGACGGCGTCCGCCGTGGCGCGCACGTTGGTGGCGAGCAGGCTCACCGAGCTGGCCGTCTGCTGCAGGCTGGAGGCGGCGGTCTCGGTGCGCCGGCTCAGGTCGAGGTTGCCGCTGGCCACGTCGCTGCTGGCGCCGCGGATGCTGTCGACCGACTCGCGTATCTGCCCGACGATGGCGCGCAGGCCGTCCTGCATCGTCGACAGCGCCCGCAGCAACCGGCCGATCTCGTCATCGGACTTCACCTCCACGCTCGAATTGAGGTCGCCGGCGGCGATGCGCTCGGCCACCTTGATGGCTTGGTCGATCGGCCGGCGAACGCTGCGCGTGATGCGCCAGCCCAGCAAGATGCCCAGAGTGATCGCCAGCAAGACCAGGGCGCCGGCCAGACGCTGCGCCCTGGTCTGGCCGGCCACCGCCTCCCGGTAGCTGGCCAGGCTCAGCGCCTGCTCCACGGCGACCAGTTCGGCCACTTTGGAGCGCCACACCTGCTCCTTGGGGCGCACCCGCTGCATCAGCGTCTCGGCGGCTTCCATGTTGGCGCCCTCCTGCCCTTCCTTGGCGGCACGCAGCACCAGGGGGATCGTCTCCCGCGACGCACCGCGTATGTCTTCGAGCAACCGCAGTTCCTGGTCGTTCGCCGATGGCGGCGTCAACGCCTCGGCGAGCGCTTTCTCCGCCGCCAGGTAGGCCGCCTCCGCCCGCTTCAAGGTCACCACCTCGGCCTGCACATCCTTCGGGTCGGTCAGCAACGAGATCGACCTCGCCTGGACCGCCATTTCATTGATGTGGTTCTGCATCTGGTAGGCCAGGTCGACCTTGCGGTTGCTGACCTCGACCAGGTGGCCGAAGCGCGCCGCCATGCCGCGGAACTCCACGGAGTTGACCGCGGCCAGCACGAGCAGCATCGCAATCATCCCGGCGAAACCGATCGCCAGGCGTTGCGCGATCGATCCGCCGGTCCATGTGGAGAGGCGCTGGAACACGGCTCGAGGATGCTTGGCGAACATGGCGGCGGACCTTTCTATGGCGTGTGACCGGCCCTGCGCCGCCTTGCCACTGGGGAGAACGATGGTGGCTGCCGCAGGGTTCTTGCCTTTATTCTGATACAGCGTATCGAGCAATGATACGAAGAAATGCGCCGACTTTTCCCGTTTTTTGGTCACCAGAAAGGCTTCGACAGGCCTGCCCTGAGCCTGGCGAAGGGCTCAGAAGGTGTGAGGCAATCCACCACGCCCGCTCATCCCGGCCGTGGTGGATTGCCTCACACCTTCTCTCAGCCCGAACGGAGCATTCAGCCCCGCTGGAAGCGGCCTCAACGCAGCATCTTGCCCTCGCGGCTGAGGATGGCGATGTCGACGAACTCAGAGCCGGAATGGCTGGCGCCGGAGAACTTGATCGCCACACCGCCGAGATCGAGCAACGCGATGCCTTCCAACGCCTGGCGCAATCGAGCCCGGGTGGGATCGGGGCCGGCCCGCTTCAAGGCCTCCACCAGCACCTTGGCCGCGATGAAGCCTTCGAAGCTCGCCTGGTTCAGGTCGGACTCCGGCGCGTTGGCCGCCTTGACGACCGCTTGATAGTCGCGAGACAGGCCGGTGACCCGGCTGGTGGGGTCGGGCGTGACTTGCGCGATGCCCAGGCCGTGCGCGTCTTTGGCGCCGATGCGCTTGATCACCTGGGTGCCGTCGGCGATGGACAGCGCGATCACGTGCGCCGAGACGCCTCTGGAACGCAAGGCCTTGTAGAAATCGGCGGTGGCATTGCTGTTCATGGCGACGAGGACGGAATCGGTCTTCCCCGCGGCGAGCGGAGCGACGGCAGCCCCGTAGTCGGGCTTGACGGTGTCGACGGCCGACCGGGCCACGAAGGACAACCCCAGGGAACGCATTTCTTCTTCCGCCAGCCGCTGGATCTCGCTGCCGAAGGGGCTGGATTCGTGGACGAGCGCGATGCGCGTGGCGCTGATGGTGGCGAAATGGCGCACGATCTTGCGCACCTCCGCGCGATAGTTCGCCCTCGTGTGGAACAGCCAAGGGTGCACAGGCTGGTGCAGCGACGTCGCGCCGGTCCGTATGCCGACGACCGGGATGCCTTCACTTTCAAGCAGCCTTTCCTTGACCAGCGACTCCATCGCGCCGGTTCCCATCAGATTGAGCAGCGCGATCGGCTTGGCTTCGGCCAGCAACTCCCGGGTCTTGCGAATCGCGTCTTCGGGCTCGGATTCGCTGCGGCTCTTGCTGACCAGGGTCAGCGTCTTGCCATGGACGCCGCCGGCCCGGTTGACGGCGCCGAAATAGAGCAGCGCGCCGCGCCGGAGTTGCGTCCCCACGGCAGACCGCGGATTGTCGAGCGTCGCGACCTGCCCGATCACCAGCTCCTGGGCGCTGGCCAAGCCGTGCAGCATCGAAGCCGCGAGCAAGCCCGCGGCGATGGCCTTGGCGTTCATTTGAGCGGGACCAGGTTGGCTGCCGGCACGATGGGCAGCACGATGCGCGAAGGATGCTCCGGGGTGGCGTAGACCGTGTTGGCAGCCACCCGGGTGCGGCGGGCGGTGCCTTCCGGCTCGCCGGTGTTGGGGTTGACGTCGTACTTGGGGAAATTGCTCGACGAGATGTCCAGCCGGATCCTGTGGCCGGCTTTGAAGACATTGGCCGTGGCGAAAGGCTCGATCTCGATTTCGTAAATCTCGCCTTCGGCCATCGGCTCGGGACGCTCCCAGGAGTTCCGGTAGCGGCAGCGCAGGATGCCGTCGGTCAGGTTCATCGCGAAGCCTTGCGGATAGTCGGGGCTCGGCGGATGGACGTCGATCAGCTTGGCGGTGAAATCGGTGTCGGGGCAGTCGGACGACACGTGCAGCTTCACCGAGATGGGGCCGGCGACAACCGTGTCCTCCACCAGCGGCGCCGTCTCGAACACCAGCACATCGTGACGCGCCGACAGCGGCAGGCGGTTGTCCCGCGCCCCGAAGAATCGGGCGGACTCTCGCTGGTCGAAAGCCCCGCCCTCGAAGATCGGCCAGCCCGAGGTCAAGGAGCCGCCGATCGTGGGCGTGGGATTGCGAGGGTCGAAATCGTAGGTGTACACGCCTTGGAAAGACGTCGGCGGTTCCACGCCCAGGGCATTGCCGGGCTGCAGGAAATAGGGGACATAACGCGTTCCGGGAACGGGCCAGTCGGGACTGGCGAACCACCGCCCACCGTGCTCCAGCCGGCCCTCGGCGTTCTTGCGGCCGCTGCCGCCACCCATCACGAACAGTCGGACCCGGGGCGCGGCGTCCACGCCGTTCGGTATGCCTTTGATCCACCGGTCGAACCAGTCCAGGCGGAACTGGCGCCAGTTGGCCGCGATGTTGCCGTCGAACGCGGCCGCCGGCCCGAACTCCACGTCGCCCGAGTGGGTGACGTTGCGGTCGCCGTGCAGCCAGGGGCCCATGATCAGCTGGATGACGCTGCGCTTCTTCCGGCTGAGCGCCATGTAGTTCTCGGTCGCGGTGCGGACATAGGCGTCGTACCAGCTCGACATATGGACCTGAGGGATGTCCGGGATGTCATCGTAGAAGCCTTGCGCATAGAGGCCGGATTGGCGCCAGTAGTCGTCGAAATCGCCGTGCTTCCACTGGTCGAACAGGTACTGCTCGTAATCCTGGGCCGCGCTCAGCGGCGAATGTCCGGGCCGCCACGGCAGCGCCTTGAACCATTGCTTCAGGTCTTCAGCCTCCAGCGCCCGGGCGGCCAAAGTGTCGTTGCGCCGGATGGACGCGTCGATGGCGCGCCGGAAGGCCCAGGTGACCTGCTTCAATTCGAAGGCACCGCCCTGCCGGATGCCGCCCTGGTAGGCGTTGGAGAAGCCGCCCGAGTCCAGCACCATCGCGGCGAGCCCGGGCGGCGCCTGGCAGGCCAGCGCCATCTGCACGTGCGCGCCGTAGCTCAGCCCTTTGGTCCCGATGCGGCCGTTGCACCAGGGCTGCCGCATCAGCCATTTCAGGGTGTCCTCGCCGTCCTTGGCCTCGGCCAGGTACTTGACGAATTCGCCTTCAGAGTCGTAGCGGCCGCGGCAGTCCTGGTAGACGACCGCATAGCCGCGCCGGACGAAGAATCCCGCCACCTCGGCCCGGGTCTGGCGGGCCTTGGCGCCAGCGTCTATCTCGGAGCGGGACGGTTCCAGCTTGCCGTAGGCGGTGCGCTCCATGATCACGGGGAAGCGGCCCGCCGCGATTTCTCCGCCCTGGGCGGGCAGGTAGATGTCGGTGGCGAGCAGGCAGCCGTCCCTCATCGGCACCATGACTTGGGTCAGGACGGCGATGTCGCCGGTTTCGGGTTCATGCAGCATTTCGGGAGGCCTTCTGGGGCGCGATCACGCGGATCGTGGCGGGTTGTTGGTTCAGGTGGCAGGCCGACAGGTGGCCCGGGGCGATCTCGACCATCGGCGGCACCTCCGAACGGCAGCGCGCCAATGCGGCGGGGCACCGCGGATGGAAGGTGCAGCCCGGCGGGGGCTTGAGCGGGCTGGGCAGCTCGCCCTGGATGGGGCGGTATTCCGGCGCCTTGGCGTCCAGCCGCGGCGCGTCGGCGATCAACGCCTGGGTATAGGGGTGGCGCGACGCGGTGAAGAGCGTCTTCGTGTCGGCCAGCTCCACGATCCGGCCCAGGTACATGATGGCCACGCGGTCCGCCAGGTATTCCACGACCGACAGGTTGTGGCTGATGAAGAGGTAGGTCAGGTCCTGGGCGTCGCGCAGGTCGAGGAAGAGGTTGAGGATCTGCGCCTGCACCGACACGTCCAGCGCCGACACGGCCTCGTCGCAGACGACGAGCTTGGGCCTCATGGCCAGCGCCCGGGCGATCGCGATGCGCTGGCGCTGGCCGCCGGAGAACTGGTGCGGGTAGCGGTCGGCGTAGCTGGCGTCGAGACCCACCGACCGCAGCAGCTCGGCGGCGTGCGCGCGGGCGTCCTGCGCCTTGAGCAGGCCGTGGTGGATCGGCGCCTCGGTGAGCACGTCGAGGATGCGCATGCGCTGGTTCAACGAGGCGTAGGGGTTCTGGAACACCATCTGCACCTGCCGGTGCACGTTGTGCGGCCCGCCGTGCACCAGGGGGTGCCCACCGAACCGCAGTTCGCCTTCGGTCGGGTCCAGGATGCCGGCGACCATGCGGCCGAGGGTGGACTTGCCGCAGCCGGACTCGCCCACCAAGCCGACGATCTCGCGGGGTTTGATTTCTAGCGAAACGCCGTTGACCGCGTAGACGCGCCTGGGCGCCGCCGGCCGGCGCCGCAGCAGGTTCGCCGCGCGTTCGACCAGGCCCGTCGGCGCGCTGAAGCTCTTGCTCAGGTTCTGGATTTCGACGAATTTGCTCATGGGGTGACCTGCATCGGATGGAAACAACGGTGCCCGCGGCCCTGCGCTTCGGCCAGGGGCGGCACCTCGGCGCACACGGCGGTGGCGCGCGCGCAGCGCGGCGAGAAGGCGCAACCCGCCGGCAACCGCATCAACGGCGGCGTGCTGCCGGGGATGGGCGTGAGGCGCGCGCCACTGGCACGCCCGCGCGGCAGCGAGTCCAGCAAGCCGCGGGTGTAGGGGTGGCGCGGGGATCCGATCACCTCGGCCACCGGCCCCTGCTCGACGATGCGGCCGGCGTACATGACGCACAGGTCGTCGGCCAGGTCTTTCACCACCGCCAGGTCGTGGGTGATCCAGATCAGCGCGGTGCCGGTGTCCCGCGCCAGGCGCTTCATCTCGTACAGGATCTGCGCCTGGATCGTCACGTCCAGCGCCGTGGTGGGCTCGTCGGCGATGATCAGGTCGGGCTCGTTGACCAGGGCGTTGGCGATGGCCACGCGCTGGCGCATGCCGCCCGACAGCTCGTGCGGGTAGGCGCGCATGCGCTCCTGCGGCGCGGGGATGCCGACGCGCTTCAACGCGTCGCAGGCGATGCGCCGCGCGTCGGCGTCGCTCATGCGGCGGTGCACTCGCACGGTTTCGCAGAGCTGGTCGCCGATGCGGATGACCGGGTTCAGCGACATCATCGGGTCCTGCGAGATGAGGGTGATGCGGTCGCCGCGCAAAGCGTTCCAGCGCTTGGGCGGGGCGTCCTTCAGCGACTCGCCCTTGAAGAGGATCTCGCGCGCCGACACCTTGCCCGGCTCGTCCACCAGGTTCAGCAGCGACAGCGCGGTCACCGACTTGCCCGAGCCCGACTCGCCGACCAGCCCGAGGATGCGCCCGCGCTGCAGCGAGAACGACACGTCGTTCACGGCGACCGCGGTGCCCTTCGGCGTTTCAAAGCGGGTGGTGAGCCCGTCCACTTGCAACAAGGTCATGATGTTTTCTTCACTCGTCGTTCTTGGGGTTCAGCACCGCGCGCAACCGGTCGCCGACCAGGTTGATGGCCCCGGCCAGCAGCACCAGCGCGATGCCGGGGAAGATGCTGACCCAGTACTTGTTGGACAGCAGGTAGTCGAAGCCGTTGGCGATCAGCAGGCCGAGCGACGGCTCGGTGGGTGGCAGGCCGATGCCCAGGAAGCTCATCGTGGCCTCCAGCGTGATCGCGTGGCCCGTCTGCAGCGTGGCGGTGACGAGCAGCGGCGCCATGCAGTTGGGCAGGATGTGGCGGAACATGATCCGCCAGGCCGGCAGGCCCTGGCCGAGCGCCGCCTCCACGTATTCCTTGCGCCGCTCGACCATCGCCGTGCCGCGCACGTTGCGGGCGTAATAGGCCCACTGCACGATGATCAGCGCCAGCAGGGTCTTGTCGGCGCCCTGGCCCAGCGTGGCCAGCAGCGTCAACGCCACCAGGATGGTGGGGAAGCTCAGCTGGAGGTCCACGACGCGCATCAACAGCGCGTCGACCCGGCCGCCGAAATGGGCAGCGAGCAAGCCGAGGCTGGTGCCGAACACCAGCGCGATGAGGGCGCTGGCCACGCCGACGCCGATGCTGATGCGCAAGCCGTACAGGATGGCGCTGAGCACGTCCCGCCCCGCGGCGTCGGTGCCGAGCAGGAACTTCAAACCACTGGAACTGCTGCTGCCGGGCGGCATCTCGCTGTCGAGCACGGAGACAGCGGCCAGGTCGTAGGGGTTCTGCGGCGCCAGCGCCGGGGCGAAGATGGCGGCCAGGATGAGTGCCACCAGCAGGGCCAGGGCGCAGGCGCCGACCCTGCTGGCCAGGTAGCGGCGCAGCAGCAGGCGCCAAGGCGAAGCGGGCGGCTCGTCGGCGGGCAGCGGAATGGCGGCGGGGACGAAGGTTTCCATGGCGGTGCAGTCGATCAGGCCGTCTTGACCCGCAGGCGCGGATCCAGCAGCAGGTAGAGGAAGTCGACGATGAGGTTGATCGTCACGAAGAGCAGCAGCGTCACCATCAGGTAAGCCACCACCACGGGGCGGTCCAGGCGCAGGATCGAGTCGATGATCAGCTTGCCCATGCCGGGCCAGGCGAAGACGGTTTCGGTGACGACGGAGAAGGCGATCAAGTGCCCGAATTCCAGGCCCAGCGCCGTGACGACGGGGATCATCACGTTCGGCGCCACATGGCGGGCCACCAGGCGCGCGCCGCTCACGCCCTTGGCGCGGGCGAAGCGGATGTACTCCTGCGAGATCACTTCGCGCGTGCCGGCCTCTGTGAGGCGGATCACGATGGCCGCGTTGGCGAAAGCCAGCGTCAAGGCAGGCAGCAGCAGGTGCCGCAGCCCTTCCCAGCTGGTCAGGCTGGTCGGGATGCCCAGCACCGTGCCCACCGGCCCGCGCCCGCCGGAGGGCAGCCAGCCGAGGTTGACCGAGAAAAGCAGGATCAGCAGCAAGCTGAGCCAGAAAGTGGGCACCGTGACGCCGAGGATCGACCCGCCCGTGACCAGGCGCTTGAGCCAGCCGCCCTTGGACAGGCCGATGGCCAAACCCAGCGGCACACCGACCACGGCGGAGATCGCCAGGGACACGAAGGCCAGCTCGAACGTCGCCGGCATTCGCTCGACGATCAACCGCAGCGCGGGCTGGTTGAAGACGAAGGAACGGCCGAGGTCGCCGTGCAGCGCATTGGAGAGGAAGGCCAGGTACTGGACGTGAACGGGGCGGTCCAGGCCGAGCGACCGCCGCGCCTCCTCCATTTCCTGAGCCGTCGCGGCCGGGTCAACGAGCAGGTAGACCGGGTCGCCGATCAGGTGGATGCCGATGAAGGCCAGGACGGACATCAGCAGCACCACGATGGCGCTTTGCGCGAGTCGTCGGAAGATGGTTTCCAGCACGTCGGTTCTCCAGCTTGCTTATTTGGCGGGGGCCGATTCGCGCACGTTCATCGCATAGGTGAAACCATCGGCGCGGGGCGTCACCGTCAAGCCTTTCCGGAAGGCCCAGGCGGCCTTGAGATGGTGCACAGGGATGACGCCCAAGTCGTCGATCAGCATCCGGGCGGCGCGGCGCTGGATGTCCTCGCGCTCGGCAGGGGAGATGGTCTTCCCGGCCTGCACGATCAACGCGTCGAACTGGGGGTTGCTGTAGTGGCCATAGTTGTTCTGACCCGTTCCGGCTTTCAGGTCGCGGGTCTGCGCAAGGGCGATGAGCGGTTGCAGCGAATCGCCCGAGACCGCGCCGATGCCCATCATGCCGACGCTGAGCTCGCTGTTGTCGCCTTTCGGACCTTGCGCCTTGCCCAGCACCACCGTGTACGGCTGCGTCTGCACATTGACCTGGATGCCGGCCTGCGCCCACATCTGGCCGATCGCCTCGCAGACTTTCGAATCGTGCAGGTAACGGTCATTGGTGCAGTAGAGGGCCATCTGGAAGCCTTGCGGATAACCCGCCTCCGCCAGCAGGGCTTTCGCCGCGGCGGCATCGGCCTTGGGCACCTTGATGGCAGGCTCGTAACCGAAGAAGCCTTCCGGGACCATCTGGTAGCTCGGCTGGGAATCCCCTTTCATCACCCGGCTCGCGATGACGTCGCGGTCGATCGCCTGGGCCAGCGCCTGCCGCACTTTGAGGTTGAGAAGTGGATTGCTGGGGAGCGGCTTGCCGCTGCGGTCCGTGATGAGCGGCGTGGTTTGCCGCTGATCCAGGAACAGGTAGTTCAGCATGTAGGAAACCGTCGACACCTGGCCGATGGCGGGATTGCGTTTCAGCGCGTCGGTGACGGTGGAGGATGCCCCGTTCACCAGGTCCACCGAGCCCGACAGCAGCGCCGTCGCCCGCGCGGGTTCTTTCGGAATGAACTCGAACACGACTTTGTCCCAGGGTTCGAGCTCGCCCCAGTATTTGTCGTTGCGGGTCAGCGTCACACGCTGGCCACGCGTCCATTCGGCGTAACGATAAGGGCCCGTGCCGATGGCCGCCTTGCCCCGCATGAAGCTGTCCTCGTCGACATCCTTGCCGACGGAACGGGGGACGATGGCGACCAAGCTCAGGTTGTCGGGCAGGGCTGGGTTCGGCGCCACCGTCTTGACCTGCACCGTCACGGGGTCGACCACGGTCACCGAGTCGATGTCCTTCAGATAGGCGCGCAAAGTGCGCGCGCCGGGCATGGCCCTCGCCCGGTCGATCGAGAACTTCACATCCTCCGCGGACATCGACGACCCATCGTGGAAAGGCACGTTCTGGCGCAGCGTGAACACCCAGGTCAACGGGTCCACGTTGCGCCAGCCGCGAGCCAGGCCGGGCGAAGCCTTCAACTGAGCGTCCTGGCGGACCAGCGGCTCATAGACATGCATCCACACATTGCGGTTCTGCACCGCATGGACATGTGGGTCGGCTGACGAGATCTCGGCGTAGTAGCCGATGCGCAAGTCGGCGGCCACGGCAGGCAGCGCCGCGATGCCGCCCAGACAGATCGCCGCCGCGATACGGCGACTGGCGCCCAAGAGTTGTTTCAACATGGCTTCTCCAATGCGGGTTGCTTCGAGCATTTGTCTCACTGAATAAAACATTGTTTCGTTATTGAGCTTATTTTCTATGATTACCCCGATCTGCGGCATCGGGTTTCCACTGATGCCATGTGCTCGATTCACTCGGTTTTCACTGGCAAGAGGGGTATCGACAACTAAGTCACTGTTCTCAAGAATGGCCGTTCCATCAGGTGGACAACCAAGAACGCCTTACCCGAGCCCAGCCTTCAATTCGTGCCAAGGCCGCGTGCGACGGCCCGCCACGACCCCTTCCTTGAGGGTCAACGTCGTCCAACCATCGAACCACTGTTTCATAACAGACACACCTCGGATCCGTTTTTACCCTTGGTGCGCTCATGCCTTGCAGCCCGGCAGTGTCTGGCGAAGCTCTTGATTCCATTGCGTTTTTTCCGGAGAAGCGGCGGAAAAAGTCATGGTTTCGCATGTCGACCATGCAGCAGGATCGTTGACAAGCCCTTTTGTTTCGCTATGTAATTGTGTCGCTAGACGATACTGTGTTTTATTTATTTAGCCAAAACCTAGAGAGGGCGCCGTGCCGAGAACCCCTGTTCGAGCCGCTTCAAAAACGAACAGCCCCGCCAGCGCGCAGCCCGCCCCGTCACCCTTGTTCAACAACCTCAGGATCCTCCGGAGATGAAAATGAAAATAGCCCGCCTATCCAGCCTCGTCCTGGCTCTGTGCCCGTTGTGGGCCTCGGCCCAAAGCAGCGTCACCGTCTACGGCCGCGTCGACCTCAGCCTGGACCGCAGCAAGACCGGCCCCACGTCCCTCACCCAGGAACGCGACAACGCGTCGCGCCTCGGGTTCCGCGGCACCGAAGAACTGGGATCCGGGATGAAAGCCGTGTTCGGCCTGGAGATGGGGTTGAACGCCGATACCGGCGCCTCGACCGCCCCCATGTTCCGCAATTCCTATGTGGGCTTGACCGGCGGCTTCGGCTCGGTCGCCATGGGTCGGCTGGACTCGGCCAACCCCACCGGATCGCCGATCTATTCACTGGTCACGTCGAACATCGATTTCGTGATCCACGACGCGGGCGCCCCCGGCATCGGCTCGTTCATCCTTTCGCGCAACCGCGTGAGCAACGCCCTGGGCTACAAGAGTCCCGACTTCGGCGGCGTCACCGTCATGGCGCGCTACTACCTCAATGGCGAAGGCCTGACCGAGTCTCCCGCAGGCCCGGTCCGCGCGGAATCCGACGTGAAGCAGTGGGACTTGGGCGTCGGCTACAAAGCCGGTGGCCTCGGCCTGGGCGTGGGCTTCAGCGACAACAGCAAGCGCGGCGGGCTGCTGAACAACGATTTCGACAAGCAGGGCATCGTGCTCGCCAGTTATGACTTCGGCGCGGCCAAGGCCTACGGGGTCTGGGGCCGCACCGACTACAAGAACACCGCGACCACGCGCGACGAGGTCGACTTCTGGCTGGTGGGCGGCAGCCTGGAAGTGGGCTCAGGGAAGATCATCGCGAACTACCTGGAGCGCGATGTGCAGGCCGACAAGAGGGGCACGATGAAAAAGGCCCAGGCCGGTTACGGCCACAAGCTCAGCAAGCGCACCACGGTGTACGGCCTGTACGACCAGACGGATCCCAATTCGAACGTATCGGACAACACCACCAAGACCTTCAGCTTCGGCATCCAGCACAACTTCTAGGGCGACGCAGCGGTCGACACAACATCCTAGCGAGAGACGGGAAGTCCAGGGATACCGCAACGAGTCCTACTTCCTTTTGTGGGGAGCAGATCTGCTCCCCATTTTTTTCGCCTGCGAAAGATCGCCGGCCGCGACCGCGCCCGGATCAGGCCGACGATCGCAATTCGCGTCGTGCACAGCACCGCCGCTGCCTGCGCCGTGTGCGGTTTCCCACGGCCTCCTAGAATTGACGGTGGCAGCCCACTACATCTGGCGACAAGAGTGAGGCCAAAAATACAAGCCTGCCCATCACTTCAGACAGAAACAAACCCCGAATATGGACTACACCGTTGCAGCCGTGGATGAAGCGCTCGGCCTGCTCGACATGGTGGCCGAACATCCCGGCCTGGGCGTCACTGAACTGGCCAAGCGCTCCGGCAACACCAAGGCGCGCGCTTTCCGGCTGCTGTGCACGCTGGAGGGCCGCGGCTTTGTGGTGCGGCACGGCGATCCCGCCGTCTACAAGTTAGGCACGCGCACCCTGCTGCTGGGTGCCGCCGCCCGCGAGCAGATCGATTTGGTGAGCTTGTCCCAACGGCACCTCGAAGCCCTGGGCGCCCTCTTCAACGAGACCGCGCACATGCGGGTGCGCGACGGCCTGACATCGGTGTGCGTCGCCTTGTGGGAATCGACGCAGGACGTCCGCGTCGGCACGCACATCGGAAAACGGCGCCCTCTGCACGCCGGCTCCAGCGGCAAGGTCATCCTGGCGTTCAGCCCCGAAGAATTGCGCCAGGCCATCCTGGACAGCGAGCTGATCCGCTACACGCCCGCCACGCTCGTGCAACGCAGCAAGCTCGTCCAGGAACTCGCGAAGATCAAGGCGCAGGGTTACGCCACGTCGAGCGGCGAGGTGTCGCCCGACATCCGTTCGGTGGCGGCCCCCGTGCGCGACGCGACCGGCCAAGTGGTGGCCACACTGGGAATATCCGCCCCCGCCGGTCGCACCAACGACGAGACCGTGGCTCGATTCGTCAAGGCGCTGGTCGACAAGGCGGCGCTCTTGTCAGGTGAACTCGGCTTCCGGGGGGGCGTCGCCGGCTAGCCGCAGCCCGCGCGGCACCGGGACGAACTCAACAGGGCCGGCGATGCCCCGTATCCCTCGGCACGCCAGGTCACTCGGCTTTCACCAGACTCTGCCGCTGCGCCAGCGCCGGGAAGAGGCGGGCCCAAAGCCCCGCCACGATGAGAGTTCCCACCCCGCCGACCACTACCGAGCCCACCGGCCCGAGCCAGGCCGCCATCGCCCCGGACTCGAACTCGCCGAGCTGGTTGGACGCGCCGATGAAGATGGAATTCACCGCACTGACCCGGCCGCGCATCTCGTTGGGCGTGTCCAGCTGCACCAGCGATTGCCGGATGACGACGCTGACCATGTCGGCTGCCCCCGAGACCAGCAGGGCAATGAATGACGGGATGATCTTCGTCGACAGCCCGAAGGCAAGCATGCAAAGGCCGTACACCGCCACCGCCCCGAGCAGCACGCGGCCGACGCGGCGGCGGACCGGGTAATGCACCAGCAAGATGGACATCGCCAGCGCGCCCACCGCCGGCGCGCTGCGCAGCAGTCCGAGGCCCCAGGGGCCGGCGTGGAGCACGTCCTTGGCGAACATCGGCAGCAAGGCGGTGGCGCCGCCCAGCAGCACCGCGAACAGGTCAAGCGAGATCGCCCCCAGCACCGCCTGCCGCTGGAGGATGAAGCGGATGCCGGCCAGCAGCGTGTCCAGCGTGACCGGCTCCTTCGGCGGCGGGACGTGGTCGTAGCGCACGCGCGTCAACAGGCCGCAGGACACGGCGAACAGCAGCGCGCACAGCGCATACACCGCGTGCGAACCGGCCACGTAGACGAAGCCGCCGAGCGCCGGGCCGACGATGATGGCGCCTTGCGTTCCGGCCGAGCTGAAGGCCAGGGCGCGCGGCAGCACCGCTGCCGGCACCAGCAGCGGCGCCAGCGATTGCGACGCCGGTTGCTGGAAAGCCTTGACCAGGCCGAGCGCCACCGACACCGCCAGCAGCAACCCGCGGCTGGCCCAATGCCCGAAGGAGGCGGCCGCCATCACCAGCGCCACCGCCACCAGGGCCCCCATGCAAACCGCCAGGATGCGGCCGCGGTTGAGCCTGTCCGCGGCGTGGCCCGCCGGCAGCGTCAGCAACAGCGCCGGCAGGAACTGCAGCAGGCCGACCAGGCCGAGGTCCCAGGCGCTGCCGGTGAGGTCGTACATCTGCCAGCCGATGGCCACCATCATCATCTGGCTGCCGGCGGTGGTTGCGAGCCGCGACATCCAGAACAGCATGAAGGCGCGGTATCGGGTCAAGGGCTGCTCTGGCATGGAAGTCGGGATCACGGTGGGGCTGCTGCGCCCGAGGACCGGGGCCGGGTCTACACAGTCAGGTGGTTCAGGGGAATGGAACACTGGACGAACCACCGAATCATTCAGCAAAACCGCTGACTTGTCCCGCAGTCGGGTTTATCACCCGGGCGCCTGTATCGTCTCCCACTCCGACACCGGCGCGCGCCGGTGGACACCCGCCAGCTGCGGCGGCGGCCTCGACAACGCAGGAGCCCGACGACCATGCGCGACAGCACCCCTTCCAGGCACCGCCGACTCTTCCTCCGCACCGCGGCCGCCACCCTGGCGGCGCTGGCCTCCCCCCTCGCCGCCCGCGCCGGGGGCAAGGCTTTGCGTCTGCTGGTCGGCTTCCCGCCGGGCGGCGGCACCGATGCGATCGCCCGCATCCTGGCCGAAGCGCTGAAAGAGGAACTCGGCGTGGCGGTCACCGTCGACAACCGCCCCGGCGCGGGCGGCCAGTTGGCGGTGCAAGCGCTCAGGTCGGCGGCGGCCGACGGGGCCACTTTCCTGCTGTCGCACGACCACACGGTGTCGATCCTGCCGCTGGTGATGAAGGACCCGGGCTTCGACCCGTCCCGGGATTTGTCGCCCGCCGTGGGTTTCGCCACCTTCGCCAATGCCTGGGCCGTTTCGGCCGGCACGCCGGCGAAAAGCCTCGACGCCTACGCCGCCTGGGCCCGGGCCCAGCCCCGGGACAGGGGCATGGTGGGCATCCCGGCGCCGGCGTCGGTGCCGGAATTCCTGGTCCAGGCGGTGGCGCGCAAGCACCGGCTCGACCTCGAAGCCGCGCCTTACCGCGGCAGCGCGCCCATGATGGCGGACATGCTCGGCGGCCGTCTCGCCGCAGGCGTGGCCTCGGTGCCCGACCTGATGGAGAACCACCGGGCGGGCCGGCTCGACGTGGTGGCGGTGCTGGGCCCGGCGCGCCAGCCGGCGTTGCCGGACGTCCCGACCTTCGGCGAGCTGGGCATGCCGGGCTTCGAAGACCTGCCCTACTACGGCTTCTTCGCGCCGGCCGGCACCCCGGCGGCGGCGATCGAGGATTTTTCCGGGGCAGTGGCCCGCGTCATCGCGAAACCGGCGGTTCGCGCCCGATTGACCAGCATGGGACTGGCCGTGGAACACCTGGCCGCGCCCCAGCTGGCCGAACGTGAACGCGCCTACCGCCAGGCCTGGGCGCGGATCATCCAGGCCAGCGGCTTCGTGCCGAGGTGAAAAGGCCGGCCGCACCCCACCGTCCGCCACGATGGGCAAAATAGAAAGCCTTCCCCGCCGACTGGAGACACCCGATGCCGTATGCGCTGCTGATCCACGAACCCAAAGGCCAGCGCGCCGAGCGCGACGAGGCCCAAGGCCGGGCGGCCTACGACCAGATGCTGGGCTTCGCCGCCGGCCTGCAGGCGCGGGGCGTGCTGCGCGCCGCGGAGTCGCTTGCCTGCGAAAGCAGGGGCACCCGGGTGCAGGTGCGGCAGGGCCAGACCCGCCGCCTCGACGGCCCCTTCACCGAAGCCAAGGAAATGGTGGGCGGGTTCTTCCTGCTCGACGTGGCCTCGCGCGAGGAAGCGCTGGAGATCGCCGCGCAATGCCCGGCCGCCGGCTGGGCGACGGTCGAGGTGCGGGAGCTGGCGCCCTGCTACCAGTGAACCGCGCGGCAAGCTCACTTCCTTCGCCCAACGCCTGAAACGCCAGGGTGGTGGCCGCCCCCCACATGGACAGGATGGGCGGGCGGATGCCCTTCGATGGCGAACGCATCTGGGGCGGTTTCAAGACCATCGTCGAGCTTTGAGCCCCCGGGCCCCGTCCCGGAAAAATTCCCGTCCGGATGTCGATCCGGGTGCCGGCCAGGCGTCGTACTGGAAACAGTCCGCCCCGGAGGGCCCGCGCATGCGTTTCATGATCATCGTCCAAGCACCGCCCAGCCCGGCCCTGCACGAAGCCCTGGCGGGATACCACGGGGAACTGGCGCGCGCCGGCGTCCTGCTCGACGCGGCGGGGCTGCACCCCGGCCGGCTGGGCTGGCGTGTCCGGTTCCAGCCCGGCGGCCGCAAGGTGGTGGAGATCCCGTTGGACGAAGGCGAGGGGCCGATCGCCGGTTATGCCTTGGTCGAAGTGCGCTCGCGGGAGGAGGCGCTGGAATGGTCGCGCCGCTTCCCGACGGGGCCGGCGGGGGCGCATGGGATCGAGGTGCGCCAATTGATCGACCCGGACCCGCCCAGGCCGCCCGCGGAAAGCTTGCGGTAAGGCGGCGCGGGCCAAGATGCCGGCATGCGGTGCGCGATGGACGGGCGCCGCCCCGGCGCACTATTCTTCAAAAGGAGGTTCACCCCATGCACCAACAGATCTTCGTCAACCTGCCCGTGGACGACCTGCCCCGGTCGATGGCGTTCTTCAAGGCCCTCGGGCTGACGTTCAACGAGCAGTTCACCAATGAACAAGGCGCCTGCATGGTGATCGGCGAGAACATCCACGCCATGCTGTTGGCGAAGGATTTCTTCAAAACCTTCACCGCCAAGCCCATCGTCGACGCCAGGCAGGCCACCGAGGTGCTGGTCTGCCTGTCGTGCAGCAGCCGCGACGAAGTGGACGACCTGGTGGCCAAGGCGGTGGCGGCCGGCGGCAGCGCGCCGCGCCCGCCGCAGGACCACGGCTTCATGTACGCCCACGCCTTCGAAGACCTCGACGGGCACATCTGGGAGCTGGTCCACATGGCGCCTGTCCAGGGTTGATCCACTTGGCCGCCGTCGACCCGCCCTGCCCGGACGACGCCGCCGCGCGCCAGGCCGTGGCCACCGTGTGGCGGATGGAATCCGCCAAGGTGATCGCCCACGTGGCCCGGCTGGTGCGCGACGTCGGCCTGGCCGAGGAACTGGCGCAGGACGCCGTGGTGGCCGCGCTGGAGCACTGGCCGCGCGAAGGCGTGCCCGACAACCCCGCCGCCTGGTTGATGACCACCGCCAAGCACCGCGCCCTCGACCGCCTGCGCCAGCAGGCGCTGCACGCGCGCAAGCATGAGGAACTGGGCCACGACGCCGACGCGCTGCAGGCCCACGTGGTGCCCGACTTCGTCGACGCGCTGGACGCGGCGCGCGCCGACGACATCGGCGACGACTTGCTGCGGCTGATGTTCACCGCCTGCCACCCGGTGCTGTCGTTCGACGCCCGCGTGGCCCTGACCCTGCGGCTGCTCGGCGGGCTGTCCACCGACGAGATCGCGCGCGCCTTCCTGCAGCCCGAGTCCACCGTCGCCCAGCGCATCGTGCGCGCCAAGCGAAGCCTGTCCGCGGCCGGCGTGCCGTTCGAGGTGCCGCCGCCCGAGGCGCGCCCCGAACGGCTGGCCGCGGTGCTGGAAGTCATCTACCTGGTCTTCAACGAAGGCTACGCCGCGACCGCCGGCGACGACTGGATGCGGCCCGCGCTTTGCCAGGAGGCCCTGCGCCTGGGGCGCACGCTGGCCGAGCTGATGCCGGCGGAGCCCGAAGTGCACGGCCTGCTGTCGCTGATGGCGCTGCAGGCTTCGCGACTGGCGGCGCGGGTCGACGCCGAAGGCGCGCCGGTGCTGCTGCTCGACCAGGACCGCAGCCAGTGGGACACGCTGCTGATCCGCCACGGGCTGGCATCGCTGGACCACGCACGCCAGGCCGCCCAGGCCCGGGGCCTCGCGCTGGGCAGCTACGCGCTGCAAGCGGCGATGTCGGCCTGCCACGCCCGCGCGCGCCGCGCGCAGGACACCGACTGGCCCGAGATCGTGGCGCTGTACGACGCGCTCGGACAGGTCGCGCCCTCGCCCGTCGTCGAACTCAACCGGGCGGTGGCGGTCGGCATGGCGTTCGGCCCCGCCGCCGCCCTGCCCCTGGTGGACGGCCTGCTGCGCGAACCCTCGCTGGCCGCCTACCCCTGGCTGCCCAGCGTGCGCGCCGACCTGCTCGCCAAGCTGGGGCGGCGCGACGAGGCGCGGGCGGAGTGGGAACGCGCGGCCGGCTTGACGCGCAATGCCCGGGACAAGGCGCTGTTGCTGGCCCGCGCGGCCGAGGCCCCCGGCGCGAAAGGTACAGGGAACGGCTGAACCGGCCGTGGCCCACGCCCCGGAACCCGCCGGCCCCTCAGGGTTCGATCGCTCCCAGGCTGGGCCGCGCCGGACGCGGCTTGCCCTTGAAATCGAAGCTCGCCAGGCCTGGACGCGCGGTGCCGATGGCGGGGCTCGAAGGGTAGAGGCTGAAATCGGGCTTCAGTTGGGGATCGACGATGCGGCTGCTGTCGGTCTCGCCGAAACCCCGCAAATAAGCCGCCTGCCAGGCGGCGAAGTCGCGCTCGTTGTAGAAGTCGGGCAACCAGATGAAGGTCGGGGTCGCGCCCGAGGACCAATAGATATTGCCCTGGATGGTCAGCGGCGCCTGCGTGCGGTCCGCGGGCACAAGCTCGCGGTCGGTGCTGCGCAGGATGCGGGGGCGGGCGGCGTCCTGCACGAAGAGGTTGTTCACGAACTCCACGCCTTTGTTGGGCGTGTACGCCAGGCCGCCTTCGGTGCTCACCAGCATGGCCGCATGCCCGAGCAGGCCGGTGCGGTGGCAGGTGTTGTGGTGGAAGCGCGGGTTCAGGCTCGAACTCGCCGCCAGGCAGGCGCCGGAAACCTCGTCGACGATGTTGTTCACCACCCAGCCGTCATAGGACTCGTAGGGGCCGTCCACCAGGCGGTTTTCATCGGTTTGCTGGCCCAGCATGATGGCGTTGTATGCGCCATTGCCGCCGAAGCCGGTGCGGTGGATGCGGTTGTTGGCGAAGATGGGATTGCGGGCGTTGCCCTTCGCGTAGAGGGCGACATCGGGCAGGTCATGGAAATGGTTGCCGACGATGCGCACGCGGTCGGCGCCGGTGATATCGACACCTTGCGAATTGGCGCCCGGTTTGACACGCCCCGGGTCGGCGTAGATCTCGGAATTCAAGACGGCGGCATCGTTGGCCGTGCGCACGATCTTGACCACGTCGGGCACGGAGCAGCACAGCACGCTGTTCGCCACCTGGACGTGCGGCGTGTCGATCTTGACCGCGTTGCTGTCGGCCCCGCCGTCGGGATGGCCCATGACCGTGAGCCCTTCCACGCGCCAATAGGCGGATCGGCAGACCGATCCGGCGGGCGCGTATTCGTCGCAGCTCGAGTGGTAGAAGTAAAGCGTCGGCACGCTCGCGCCACGGGGGTTCCCCTGCAGCGTGACGGCCTCGCCCGCTGCGGCCTTCAACGTGACCCAGGCATCGGCGCGGCCGTAACCCTGGTTCACCACCGCACCTTGGTATTGCCCTGCCCGCATCACGATGGTGCCCCCGGCGGCCACTTTCGAAACAGCGGCGGCCAGTGTCTTCAGCGGCGCGGAGGCGGACCCGGCCGCGCTGTCCGAACCATTGGTGGCCACATACAGGGTGGGACCCGTGCCCGCACCGACGACCGCCTCCACCCCATAGGCATTGACGGCATCGGGTGCCGGTGCCGGTGCCGGTACTGGCGCAGGCGCAGGCGCAGGCGCAGGTGCAGGTGCAGGCGGGTTCTTCGAAGGCAGAGGCGCCGGTGCCGGTGCGGGCATCTCGGTGCTGCCGCCTCCGCCGCCGCCGCAGCCGGCCACGGCCAA
>CBJNAE010000013.1:0-26481 GCA_966433995.1 uncultured Ideonella sp.
AGGCCCGCGTGCTGCTCCAGCGCGTCGGCCTGGAGGAGAAGTTCGACGCCTGGCCCGACCAGCTTTCCGGCGGCCAGCAGCAGCGCGTGGCCATCGCCCGCGCGTTGGCGATGGAGCCGGGCGTGCTGCTGTGCGACGAGATCACCTCGGCCCTCGACCCCGAGTTGGTGGGCGAGGTGCTGAAGGTCGTCGAGGGGCTGGCCCGCGACGGCATGACGTTGCTGATGGTCACCCACGAGATGAACTTCGCCCGCAAGGTGGCCGACCGGGTGGTGTTCATGCATGCCGGGCGCATCCACGAGATGGGGCCACCGGGGGAGGTGTTCGGGGCACCGCGCACGGCGGAGTTGAAGCAGTTCCTGTCGGCGCTGCATTGAGGGGGCCGGCACCCGTCGCCAGGGTATTTTTCGCGGGCTGCGGAAGCTTCGATGAATGGAAGTGCCCGGGCTTCTTCGACAGGCTCAATGAACGCACGATGCCGATCCGCCACCCCCCTCACCCCAACCCTCTCCCCCGTTCCGGGGGCGAGGGAGTTCATTGCTCCCTCTCCCGCTTACGGGAGAGGGTTGGGGTGAGGGTGCCGCACGGGCCACCGGCATGACCAAACCATAGAACTCTCAGAGTGAACGGAGGGAGAGGCGCGCCCCATCCCGTTCGGGTTGTGCTCGTCGAAGCCTTTGCGCGGACCGCCGCCGTTCAAATGGCCGCAGGTCCCGGCCAATGCCCGGCCAGCTCCGACCTCACCGATTCCAGCACCGCATCGTCGAGTTCGTGCCGATGCCCCAGGTCCGGCGGTTTCGGGAAGGTGGGGTCGGTGAAGACCCTCGTGCCGAACCGGACAGCGGTGGCATAACGCGGGATTGCATGGAAGTGCGGGTTCGGGTCGACCATCATGAGGGCTAGGGTCTGTTGGCATACAAATCGCGGGCGATTTGTATGCCAACAGACCCTAGATAGTTGAACTTCGACGCGGGCGCGAAGCCGCGGACGGCCTGTTCGAAATCCCGGATGACCAGGGGCAGCTCCGCCGCTTCGCAGGGCGCTAGGCCTCCCAGGCTGGTCGCTTCCGACCGGGCCGCGATGACCGTGCAGCCCAGGGTCGCCTGGCCGGGCCTGACGAGGACCACCCAGTGGAGGTAAGCCTTGACGAGCGATTCCGGATAGCCGAAGCGTTGCAGGGTGGCGTTCACCGCGCGCTCCTGGACATGACGAAGAGATGGCTCGCGGCGCCGACGATCGCGCAGGCGATCATCGCGGCCAGCACCGTTTCATACCGTTGGTTGACGGCGAGCAGGAAGGTGCCCGCCAAGGGCCCGGCCGCACGCGCCAGGCGAGCCGGCCCGTGGAGCGCGCCGCTGACCGAGGCGTAGCCCGCGGCGCCGAAGACTTCGAGCGGCGCGGAGGCCCGGACGATCGTGGCCAGGCCGAGCCCGGCGCCGTAGAGGGCGGCGAAGACGTAGAGCAGGGCCTGCGTCGCCGGCGCCGCCCACAGCACGAGCAAGGCGGCCGGCGTCAGCAGCACGGCGACGGTGCCGACCGTGCGCTGGCTGACGCGGCCGGCCAGCAGCAGGTCGGTGGACCGGCCGGCAACCTGCATCGGTCCGATCAGGGCGGCGATGGCCATCGCGGACGCCGGCCCCACGCCGGTGGACTCGAGCATGGGCACCATGTGGGTGGCCATGGCGGCGTTCACGAAGCCGAAGGCGGCGAACGAGACGGCCAGCCACCAGAACTCCCGGCTGCGCAGGACCTGCCCGGGCGCGTGCCGCGCTGGGGAAGAGGCGCTTTGCGTCGCGGGCCGCGTCGCGTCCACCGGCAGCGCGAACCAATGCAGCGGCGCGCACACGAGCAGGTGCAAAGCCGCGTAGGCCAGCACGGTGTTGCGCCATCCGAACGCCCCGGCCAGCAGCTGGGTCAGGGGCCAGAAGACGGTGCTGGCCATCCCGCCGGCGAGGGTCAGGACCGCCATGCGGCGACGGTAGGCCGCCGGGTCCGCGGCGACCAGGACCGCGAACGCTGGTTCGTACAAGGTCAATGCCATGCCGGCGCCCAGGCCGGCCCAGACGAGGTACAGCGCCCAGGGCGACTGGACGAGGCTCCATGCTGCGAAAAGGCCGGCGCAAAGGCAGGAGCCGAGCGTCATCGAGCGCCGGCCGCCGATGCGGTCCATGAGCCGGCCGGCGGGGTAGGCGCACAGGCCCCAGGCCACGAGCCCGGCCGAATACGCGCCCATGGTGAGCGCGGCGCCCGAGCCCAGGTCAGCCTGCATCGGTTCGGCCAGCAGGGCGAAGGCGTAGTAGAGGCTGCCCCAGGAGACCAGCAGCGTCAGCGACAGGGCGGGAACGAGTGCGGGTGAGGGCGGGTTCTTGGGCATGGGGCGAGTACGGGGAGGTCATGGCAGTGTCCCGCCGAACCGGTCTTCCGTTCAAGCGAGATTCCTGGCACCATCGGTTGAGGAAAAGTCAA
This sequence comes from uncultured Ideonella sp., assembly GCA_966433995.1. Classification (GTDB taxonomy): domain Bacteria; phylum Pseudomonadota; class Gammaproteobacteria; order Burkholderiales; family Burkholderiaceae_C; genus JANPCX01. The sequence continues at coordinate 2,467 of CBJNAE010000013.1, forward strand.
CCGCTTCCATGGCTTCCAGACCCCCCTTGAACGCCGTCTTCGTGTTCTGCGAAGCGGTCCGGTGCGGCAGCTTCAAGCTCGCCGCGCAGCAGTTGTGCGTGACGCCGGGCGCGGTGAGCCGGCAGATCCAGGCGCTGGAGGGCCACCTCGGCCATGCGTTGTTCGAGCGCGTGCCGAACGGCGTGAGGGTCACCCGCAAGGGCAGGCTGTTCCACGACCGCGTGGCGGGCAAGATGGCCGCGATCCAGTCCGAGGTGGAGCGCATGCGCGGCGGCGGCCGCAAGGCGGTGGTCCGGGTCAATGCCGGCGTGACGATCGGCATGCATTGGTTGATCCCGCGTCTGGCGTCTTTCACCGATACCCACCCGGACATCCAGGTGCAGTTGGAGACGTCCGACGGGCCGGTCGACCTGGCCAGCGCGGTGGACGTCTTCATCCGGCGCAATCCGGCCGACCTGCGCGGGTTCGCGGCCACCACTTTCCTCGACGAGTTCTCGGTGCTGGTCGCCAGCCCGCGGCTGGTCCCCGTGCGGCCCGGCCCCGGTGTGCCGGCGTTGTCGCGGCTGGTGCACATCGGCGCCCGGTCGCGGCCGGACTTGTGGCCGCAGTGGTGCGCGCACCATGGCCTGGACGAAGCCGCGCACCGGCCGACCCTGGAGTTCGACAACAGCGTGTTGGCCATCCAGGCGGCCTGCGAAGGCCTGGGGGCGATGGTCGTCCCGCTCCAGTTCGTCGCCGGCATGCTGGACAGCGGGCTCTTGACGGCGATCGACGGCGCGCGGGTGCGCACCGGCGCCTATGGGTTCATCACGCGGGCCCGGCGGGATTCCCGCCGGGTGGGAACCTTCACTGACTGGCTGCAGCGGGCCGGGCGGTAGGGGGCGGGCCAGGTTTACCTCCCAATCCGCTCGGGCTGAGCCTGTCGAAGCCCTGCATGCCGACCTCCATAGCTTCCATCAACTGAGGTGACAGGAGCCCTTCGACAAGCTCAGGGTGAACGGAGGAAGAGGGCCGCTCGCCCTGAGCTTGTCGAAGGGCCCCGCCTCCTTACTTTGTCGGAGCCAGGGAGATCCGCATGCAGGGCTTCGACAGGCTCAGCCCGAACGGAGGAGAGTTGACTGCAAACGTGGAGAACCTCAGGGCGCACGGAGGCGGCGGTGCCGCGTCAAGCCACGAACCTGCACGCCGACGCCGGCGTGCGCGTGTCCATGTCGCGGCCGCGGTTGATGTGGTCGTCGATCTCGGCCGCGCAACCCAGCATGCGCGGGTACAGGAAGATGGTGAACGCGGCGGTCTCCAGCTCGCGCTCGCCGATCGCGCCGGACTGCAGCGGTTGCCACAGCATCTTCAGCAGCAGCGCCGCGATCACCGCGTCGACGTTCACGCAGTACACGTTGCGCGACACGCCGGAGTCGAACAGCTGCTGCACCAGCGCCAGGTAGAAGGCGTGGAACACGTTGAACTGGCCGCGCTCCTCGAAGAGCCGGGCGACGTAAGCCTCGCGCGGGTCCTGGTTGACCGGCTTGTCCTTGAACACCGGGTGGTTCACGCCGGGCAGCTTGGCGATGTCCAGGCTGCCGGCCGATTTCTTGTCGCGCTTGTAGCTCGCGTAGCGCGCCACGGCCCGTTCGGCCAGGGCCCGCAGGTCGATGCCATGGTCCGCGTCGCCCGGGTCCCGCAGGCCGGTGCCGCGGAACTGTTCCATCAGGTAGGCGATGCCCTCATAGCCGTTGCCGCCGTGGGCGTAGCCGGTGTGCGCGAGGAAGCCGACCAAGGCTTTGTTGAGCTGCACCCGCTCGGGTTGTTCGGGGCCGTCGGCCGACACGGCGCCCTTGGCGCCTTGCGCCGATATCGCGCCCGGCCCGTTGGTCAGCAACAGGCCCACCAGGGTCTGGAAGGCGAAGAGGTCGTCCTCGCCCGGCAGGCGGCCCAGCAGCGCGGCGAAGGCGGCCTCGCCGAGGCTGACGCGGTTCAACAGGTCTTGCGCGGCGATACCGCAGAAGCTGTCGGCCCCGTGCCGGGTCGCGTCTGCCGAAGCGCCGATCGCCGTGCCGAAGAGCTGCAGCCACCAGGGGAAGTTCTCGGCCGTGGCGCGCGAGATGCGCTTGCGCGACAGCGGCCCCCAGGCCAGCGTGGCCGACACCGCGGCCAGCGCCGCCGCTTCGGTGGGGTGGCCTGGCTGCGCCTGCAGCCAGCGCAGGAAGACCGAGCGGCCGCCCCGCGCCCGCACCGCCGCCACCAGCACCTGGGCGCGCGGGTCGGGCGTGTCGCCGGTCAGGGCCGCGGGCGCGCCCTCGGCGTCGACCTTGGAGACGTCGAAGTCTTCGCTCATCGACGCGCCGAACTCCATGCCCAGGCCGGCGGCGTGGAAGCGCTCGATCATGAAGCGCAGCGCCTCCCGCGCCGCCGCCTGCCGGCGCGGGCCGTGGATGGCCAGCGCCGCGGCCACCACCGCGTTGGGTGCGTTGCCGGCTTCGCGGCTGGCCTGCGCCGCGGCCAGTTCGGGCCGGCCGTGCAGGTTGATGTGGGCGGCCACCGCTGCGGCGATGAGTTTGCGGTCGTTCGCGCCGTCGGGGTCTCGCACCAGGGCCAGCGCGGCATGGGCTTCGAAAGGCAGGGTCGCCGCCGCCAGCATGCTGGTGCCGTGCAGGCTGCTGACCTGGGTCTTCGGATCCATCTGCGACGCGCCCGAAGCGTCCTTCATCGACTGGCGCGGCGCCACGCCGCCGATCTGCGTGTTCAGCAACTCCACCTGCGCGTCGTAGGGCGCCGGCGGGCGCACCACGGGGATGCGCAGGTCGTCGGGCAGGTCCAGGCCCTCGTCGGAGCCGAACCAGGGCTTGAGCGCCAGGTCGCCTTCCGGGGCGAAGTCGGGCATCGTGGCGTTGGCGCGCATCACCGCGGTCAGCGCGGCCGGGATGTGGGCGATGTTGGTCACCAGCGCGCCCCTGGCCGAGAACACCGGGCGCTCGGGCGTGAAGATCGCGTCGACGCCGAACTTCTCCATGAACCAGCGTTCCTTGGCCAGCGCGTCGTCGTCGCCGCCGGACATCGCCCCGGCGTGGCCCACGGCGCGCGTGAGCTTGCTCTTCCACCGGCCCACCACGCAGGCCACCACCGGCTTGGTGAAATGGGCGTCCAGCTCGTAGAAGCCGCCGGGCTCGCAGTACAGCACCGCGGCCTTGCTGCGCGCGTCGTTGGCCAGCGCGAAGGCGAACTCGGGCGCTGCGTAGTGGATGTAGACGTCCTTGCCGCTGGAGATGACGGTGGTGGTGCCCCAGCCGGCCATGCGCAGGTACTGGGCGATGGTGGTGGAGAAGCCGCCGGAGTTGGAGAAGATCGCCACCGAGCCGGGCCGCAGCGAATCGCCGGGCCGGTCGCCGCCGAGCGCGCCGCCGATGCGCACCTGGTGCCACGAGTCGGCCACGCCCAGGCCGTTGGCGCCGAAGATGTCGATGCCGTGCTGCTGGCCCATCGCGCGGATCTCGCGCGCGTCGCGCACCGCGACCTTCTCGGTGATGATGAAGACCTTGCGCAGCCCCGGGTTGACGCGGATCAGCTCGGCCACGCCGTCGCGCGCGGCCGAGGGCGGCAGGTAGACCACGCCGCAGTTGAAGCGGTGGCCCGCGGCCAGGCCCTCGCGCACGTTGTTGTAGACGGGGATGCCGCCGACCGGCGTCTCCAGCACCGCGCCGCCCTTGCCCGGCGCGGTGCCGAAGACGACGTTCCCGCCCGAATAGGCGTGGCTCACCGGCGTCACCTCGCTGGACTCCCCGCCCAGGATGTTGAGGACGCAGACCCGGTCGTCGCGCGTGGCGACCTGGGCGAGCGAACCCACGCCCACGTGGTACTTGAAACCGCCGACGCCCGCGCCGCGCTCGTGCCAATTGCTGTGCTGCATGGTTCTTTGCCTCCCGTTGTCAAACCGCCGCCGAAGGGGCAATGCCGAGCCTGCCGGCCAGTTGCCTGCGGCCACCAGCCTTCATCCAGGCGTCGGCGCGGCGGGCGAACTGGATCACCTCGCTCATGTCGGAGTCGAAACCGAACAGCCGGTAGGGCAGGCCGAGCGCGTCGCAGGTGTCGCGCAGCGCGCCCATGCCGCGCACCAGGTTGGGCCCGCCGCGGCCGAGCACCACGTACAGCGGCGTCGGGCCGTGGGCGCTGAAGTGCTCGCGCAGCGCGTCGGCCATCGCGCGCAGCGTCTCGAAGATGTCGGTGTTGTTGCTCTTGCCGCCGATGATGAAGAGCACGTTGGCCTGCTTCAACCAGTGCCTGAAGCAGATGCGTGCCACCTCCTTCATCTTCTCGTAGGGCGGGTTGCCGCCGAAGTCGGAGCTGATGATGGCGTCGTCGCCCAGCATCTCGGTGACCAGCGAGTTGGCGCCGCCGCCGAAGGTGGGCGCCAGCACGGTGCCGCGCTCATTGACGACGTAGACGTCGCTTTGGCCCTGGTGGGTGCGCAGCAGGTTGATCTCTTGCTCGAAGGGCGAGTAGTCGGCCGCGAAGAGCTGGGCCGGCAGGTTCAGGCGGTGCCAGCGCGGGTCGTCGCGGTCGAAGCCGCACTTGAAATCGCAGGCCACCGGCGATAGGCGGCCCTGCCTGCCCTCGCGCATGCGGATGGGGTTGAGTTCCAGCGTCGTCATGCCGAAGTTGTGGAACAGCTCCCACAGCTTGGGCAGCTGCTGCACCAGCGGCGAGATGATTTCCTTGGGCGCGCCGATCTCGGTCAGCGCGTTGGCCACGACGAAAGCCTTCAGGCCGGTGAGCGGGTCGAAGGGCACCATGGCGACCTGGCTTTTGTCCACCTCTTCGATGTCCATGCCGCCCCGGTGGGTGAGCGTCATCGTGGGCGCCCGGAAATGGGTCGAATCGGTGATGGAGAAATACACCTCATGCTCGGCCGGCACGCCCGCCTCGAAAGTCACGCCGTTGGCCTTGGCCCGTGTGTGGCCGACCTGGTGCTGCGCGAAGTAGAGGCGTTCCTTCTCGGCCAGCGCGGTCTGCAGGTCGCGGGCGCGGCCGAGCAGGCCGGCCTTGCCTTTCTTGCCGATGCCGCCCTTGAACACGGGCTTGATGAAGACCTGGCCGTGCCGGTCGATCAGTGACTTGATCGCCTCTTCGCTGGCATCGGGGCCGAGCACCTCGGTGGCGGGGAAGCCCGCGAATTCGAGTAGGCGCGCGCCATGCAGCATGCCGGTGATTTGCATTGTCGGAAGTCTCCTGTCGTTGTGCGCCCCACGCTTTCGATGGCGTCCCGCGGGGTCGAGGCCGAGCGGCCGTGCCGGGCACTGTGTGGCGCGAAGCTGGCAATCGGCTGTCAACCCTGACCGGGCCGCCAGTTCGGGTGAATCGGAAATGTATCGTCAAACGAGACGTCGTTTCAAATTAATGTTCTTGTGCTGAAGGCGACACGTGTTCTCCGGGTGGGCGCGGCCCGGCTTTCAAGGGCTGTCCGGCGGGGCCCCCATGCCCATCGAGATCTCCCGCGCCTGCTGCTGGAGCTGCCGCAGGTAGAGCCCGAAACGGTCTTCGGTCATCCGGCTGCAAGGGGCGGAGATCGCCAGGACGGCGATGACCTCGCTGCCATTGCGGATCGGCACCGCGACGCCCGCCGTCCCGGCGGCGCGCTCGGCAACGGACCTGGCGTGGCCCTGCCTCCGAATCTTCTCCAGCTCCGCCAGCAGGGTCCCGCGGTCCAGCGGCGTCGTCGCGGTGAAGCGCATCAGGTCGCAGGAAAGGACGGCTTCGACCACCGATTCGGGCGCATGCGCCAGCAGCAGTTTGCTGGAGGCGCCGGCGTGCAGCGGGCGGCGGAACTCGCCATACACCCGCAGGGACTGGGTGGATTCCCGCTTGGCGATGCAGACGGTTTCCAGGCCGTCGCGGACGCGGACGGAGACGGTCTCGTTGAAGATCCTCCCCAGGTCCTCCAGCGGCTTCTCGACCAGCCGCGCCAGGTCGATCTGGTTGTGGGCCGCCGCCCCCAGGTGCAAGGCCTGGTAGCCCAGGAAATAGGTGGCGCCATCCCCTTGCCGCCTCACCAGTTGCCGCTGCTCCAGCGTGGTCAGGAGGCGGAACACCCGCCCTTTGGTGTTGCCCGAGCGCCGGGCTATTTCCGAGACGCCCAGCCCAGGCTGGGCGGCGACGAGCAACAGCAGTCGGATGGCCTCGTCAACGGCCGCAACGGTGTAGTCCATGGATGCCTCCAGATCGTCTTCGTTCCATCGGACGGAACACTGCGTGGGTGGATCGCCGATCGGTTCCGGCCCTCGGAACGGGCCATCGGTGCATACCCTGACTTCTTCAATGTTCCATTGATTGATACGACGTATTGTCTGACAATACGAATCAAGATGCAACGCGGACGCCGCTGCATCTCCTCCGCATCGAAAGAAAGGGCCTGCTTTGAAACTGTCGCTGAACGATTTTTCGCGGGGAGGCTGCCAGTCATGAAGCACTGCGAACTCTTCCCCTTGATCGAGCTGTCGGGCGATGCGCGCGAGCGCGGCCGCCAATACGGCTGCAAAGCCGCCGGCCGCATCCGCCGCAGCGTGCAGCTCTATGCGGCCCAACTCGACGCGATGTCGGCCGCGCCTGGCACGGTGCGCGGGCTGACCGAGGCCTTCCTCCCGGAGATCGAGCGTTTCGACCCCTCCTACCTCGAAGAGATGCGGGGCATCGCCGAAGGCGCGGGGCTGGAGCTGGCCGACATCGTGCTCATCAATGCGCGCACCGAAGTCCTGCGGCTTTCCGCTGCCTCGCCCGCGGCCAAACCCCGGGACGCCGACCCGGACGGCTGCACCGGCGCCGTCGTCCTGCCGGGCGTGACCGCCCACGGCCGGTTGCTGCACGGCCAGAACTGGGACTGGAAGCATGAATGCGCCGAAACCGGCGTGGTGCTGAAGATCCGCCGCGAAGACGGGCCGGACATCCTCACCTTCACCGAGGCCGGCGGCCTGGCCCGCTCCGGGCTCAATTCGTCGGGCATCGCGGTGACCGCGAATTTCCTGTCCTGCGACCGCGATTACGGCCGCATCGGCGTGCCGCTGGCGCTGATCCGACGCAAGGTCCTGGAGACCGAGCACATCGCCCTGGCGCTGCATGCGGTCTACACCACGCCCAAGACATCGTCGAACAACCTGATGGTGAGCCACGCCGGCGGCTTCGCGCTGGACATCGAATGCGCCCCGGACGAGAGCTTCCTCGTGCACCCCACCGGGGGGTTGATCGTCCACGCGAACCACTGGCAGAGCCCGGTGGCCCTGGCCAAGCTGCGCGACACCGGCATCGCCACATCGCCGGATTCGCTGTACCGGGACATGCGCGTGCGGCAGCAACTGGAAGCCGACCTCGGGCGCCTCAGGCTGGAACACCTGCGCGCCGCGTTCTTCGACGACTTCGCCTCGCCATGGTCGGTCTGCCGGCCGTTGCGCGAGAAGGGCGCGGGCAACCTGAGCGCCACCGTCGCCATGATCCTGATGGACCCCGCCCAGGGGCGCCTGGAGATCGCGCCGCTCCCGGCGGTCAACCGCCAGTTCGGCTCCTACTTGCTGAAGATGGAAAGCTCGGCGGCGCTCCCGCAGGAGGCTTTGCAGCCATGAGCCCATTGCAAAAGAGCGGCATTCCGGATCCGCGTGGAAACAAGCTGTACGACTTCGAGGAAACCACGGTCTACGCCTACGCGGGGGACCCGCGCTTCAGTTATTGCCTGTACGTGCCGCCCGACCTCCTGGGCGCCCCCGGGGCCGGCCGAGGGGGGGCGGGCGACTCGGCGGCGGGGCCGCATCCGCTTGGCGGCCCCGGCGCGCCGCCGGAGCTGCTCGTCATGGTGCACGGCACGGGGCGGGCGTTCACCCGGTACCGGGACGCCTTGTCAGAGTTCGGCCGCTGGAACCGTTGCATCGTGCTGTGCCCGCTGTTCCCGGTCGGTGTGATGGGGGACGGCAACCGCGACGGCTTCAAGCACCTGCGGGAAGGGGACATCCGCTACGACCTCGTCCTGCTGGGCATGGTCGACGAGGTCGCCGCGAGGTACGGCGTGCGGCTGGATTCGTTCGCGCTGTCCGGGTATTCGGGCGGCGGCCAGTTCACCAACCGCTTCATGTACTTGCACCCCGGGCGCCTGTGGGCCGCCTCCATCGGCGCGCCGGGCTCGGTCACGCTGCTGGACCCGGGACGGGACTGGTGGGTGGGCACCGCCGGCATCCACGAAGTCTTCGGCGTCCGACTCGACCTGGAGGCGCTGCGCCGCCTGCCGGTGCAGCTGGTGGCGGGCGCGGCCGACCTGGAGACCTGGGAGATCACCCACCGCGAGGGCGGCAGGCACTGGATGCCCGGGGCCAATGACGCGGGGCGCACGCGCCCCGAACGCCTGGCGGCGTTGCAGCGGTCGCTGCGGGCGGCGGGGGTGGATGCCCAACTGGACATCCTGCCGGGGGTGGCCCACGATGGAATGCGCTGCCTTGGCGCTGCCAAGCGGTTCTTCGCAAGCGTTCTGAGCCGGCGCCGTGCCGGGCTGCCGGCGGCGGACGCCCCCCTCAACCATTTCTCGGAGACCTGACATGAAAAGCAGATTCCTCATGGCCTTTTGGCCGCTGCTGGCCGCGGTGGGCAGCGGCGCAGCGGCGGCGCAGACGATCAACGTCGCGCTCAACGCCGACATCCGCAGCCTGAACCCCGGCGTCAACCGTGACGACAACACCGACTCGGTGGTCCTGCACATGGTGGAGGGCCTGGTCGCGCTGCGCGAGAACGGCACTGTCGGCCCCCTGCTGGCCTCCAAGGTGTCGACCTCCCCCGACGGCCTGACCTACACCTTCACGCTGCGCAAGAACCTGAAGTTCCACAACGGCGAAACCTTGACCTCCGCCGACGTGCTCTGGAGCTGGAACCGCTACATGGACCCGAAGACCGACTGGCGCTGCCTGAGCGAGTTCGACGGGCGGGCCGGCTTGAAGGTCGAATCGGCGGCGGCGCCCGACCCGCAGACGGTGGTGATGCGGATCAACAAGCCCAGCGCCCTGTTCCTGGACACCCTGGCGCGCACCGACTGCGCGATGGCGGGCGTGATCCACAAGGGCTCGGTCAACCCCGACGGCAGCTTCAAGACGCTCATCGGCACTGGGCCCTTCAAACTGGGCGAATGGAAGCGCGCCGAGTACATCGTGCTGAACCGCTTCGACGGCTACGCCTCGCCCCCCGGCAGCGCGCCGGACGGCTACACCGGCGCCAAGCGCCCGCTGGTGGAGGCGGTCAAGTTCGTCGTCATCCCCGACCCGGCGACGACGAAGGCGGCGCTGATCTCCGGCGCCGTCGACGCGGCCGAGATCCTGACGACGGACATGCTCGAAGTCCAGCGGACCGCGTCCATCGAAGTCAAGACGACCCTGGCGGCCAACAAGCGGGTCTTCCTGTTCCAGACCCGCGACCCGCTGATGGGCAACCCCAAGGTTCGCCAGGCCATCGCCGCCTCGCTCGACATGGCGCAGATCGTCTCGAGCCTGACCCGCGGCCTGACTCGCCCCAACGCCTCCGTGGTCAACCGCGGTTCGCCCTACTACAGCGAGGTCCAGCGCCAGCTGAACTACGTCCATGACCCGGCGGCGGCCAAGAAACTCCTGCAGGAGGCGGGCTACAAGGGCGAGAAGATCAAGCTGATCACGAACAAGCGCCCCGGGATCCTGAGTTTCGAGATGGCGCTGATGGCGCAGCAGATGATGCAGGCCGTGGGCTTGAACGTGGAGATCGAGGTCCTCGAGTGGGCCACCCAGCTGGACCGCTACAACAAGGGCAACTACCAGATGATGGCCTTCTCCTATTCTGCGCGGCTGGACCCCGCGCTCAGCTTCGAGCAGTTCACCGGGCCGAAGGACAAGGAGCCCCGCAAGGTGTGGGAGAACCCCGAGGCGCTGGCCTTGCTCGAAAAGGCCAGCACCGTCTCCAACGAGGCCGAGCGCGGGAAATTGTTCGACGAGCTGCACAAGCGCTTCATGGCCGACGTGCCGATGATCAAGGTCTACAACGCCGTCGACGTCAACGCCAACCAGAAGCGCCTGCAGGGCTTCACGCCCTGGCTCGCGTCCAAGCCCCGCCTGTGGGAAGTCTCCCTCGCCAAGTGAGCCGCGGCCTTCCCCGCCCACTCCCTTCCCATCCCCTCCCGGTGCCACCAAGATGCTCCATTTCATCCTCAAGCGGCTGCTGATGGCCGTGCCCACGCTGCTCATCGTGGCGGTGTCGGTCTTCGTCCTGGTCCGCCTGGTGCCGGGCGACCCGGCGTCCCTGCTGCTGGGCGACATGGCCACGCCCCAGGCCCTGGCCGACCTGCGCGGCCGGCTGGGACTGGACCGCAGCCTGCCCGCCCAGTTCGGCATCTGGTTCGGCAAGGTGCTGCACGGCGACCTGGGCGAATCCATCGGCACGCAGCAGGCCGTGCTGCCCCTGGTCTGGGACCGCTTCGTCGTCAGCGGCCGCATCGTGGTCGCCGCCGTGCTGATGGCCGTGCTCGTGGCCGTGCCCCTGGGCATGGTCGCCGCCTGGCGCCAGGACAGCTGGGCGGACCTGACGCTGGTCGGCGCGTCGACACTGCTGCTGTCGGTGCCCACGTTCTGGCTCGGCCTGCTGATCCTGCTGCTGTTCGGCCTGAAGCTCGGTTGGCTGCCCGTCGTCGGCTACGTGTCTTTCGCGCAGAACCCCGGCGGCGCGCTGCTCTACATGGTCATGCCGGTGCTGACGCTGTTCCTGCACGAAATCGGCGTCGTCATGCGCATGGCCCGGGCCAGCACGCTGGAGGTGCTGCGGCTGGACTACATCACCCACGCCCGCGCCAAGGGATTGTCCGAGCGCGAGGTGATGTGGCGCCACGCCTTCCGCAACAGCTTCGGACCGACCTGGACGATGGTCGGCCTGGTGCTGGGCAACCTGCTCGGCGGCATCGCCGTCGTCGAGACCGTCTTCACCATCCCGGGGCTCGGCCGCCTGCTGGTGGATTCGATCTTCGGCCGCGACTACCCCGTCATCCAGGGCTGCCTGCTCTTCGTGGCTTTCGTTTACGTGGTGGTCAACCTCGTGATCGACCTGCTTTATCCCCTCTTCGACCCGAGAGTGACCGCGCAATGAAACTCTTCAAACATCGGCTCGCCCCCAACGCCTGGGTGGGCGGGCTCATCATCGGTGGCCTGGCATTCACCGCGCTGCTCGGCGCTTTCTGGACGCCGCACGACGCGCTGGCGCTGGACTTCGGCGCGCAGCTCTCACCGCCCAGCGCCGAGCATTGGCTGGGCACCGACGAATTCGGCCGCGACGTGCTCAGCCGGCTGATGGTCGGGGCGACGACGAGCGCGCTGATCAGCCTGCTCTCGGTCGGTTGCGCGGTGGCGGTCGGCACGTTGCTCGGGGTGCTCACCGGCTTCCTGCGCGGCGGCTTCGACCGCGTGGTCATGGCGTTCAACGACGCGCTGCTGGCCTTCCCGGGCATCCTGCTCGCGCTCGGCCTGCTGGCCGTCTTCGGCGCCAACCGCTACGGCATCATCGCGGCGCTGGCTGTCGCCTACACGCCTTCGGTCACGCGGGTGGTCAGGGGCAGCGTGCTGTCGCTGCGCGAACGCGAGTTCATCGACGCTTCCCGCGTGATGGGCAACTCCGAGGCGTTCACCATGCTGCGCCACGTGCTGCCCCATTGCATCGCGCCGCTGACGGTGCTGTCCACGTCGATGTTCGGCTGGGCGCTGCTGTCCGAAAGCGCGCTGAGCTTCCTCGGGCTGGGGGTGCCGCCGCCGGCGCCGACCTGGGGCAACATGCTCGCCGCCAGCCGCCCCCATTTCGAGGAGGCCGTCTGGCTCGGCATCTTCCCCGGCGCCTGCATCTCGGCCACGCTGCTGGGCATCAACCTGCTCGGCGACGCGCTCCGCGACCGTTTCGACCCCCGGATGAGAGGTGCCCGATGAAATCCACCACCCCCGCGCTGCTTCGGGTGCAGGACCTGACGCTGGAGCTGGCCCACGGCGGCAAACGCGTCGTCGACCGCGTCAGTTTCGAGCTGCAGCCGGGCGAGCTGGTCGGCATCGTCGGCGAGTCCGGCAGCGGCAAGACCCTGGCCGCCCGCGCCCTGATGGGGCTGGAGCCTCCCGCCATCCGCCGCTCGGGCGGCGACATCCAGTTCGAAGGCCGCAGTGTGCCCGCCATGTCCGCCAAAGAGCTGCGCGACTTGCGCGGCGCCCGTGTCGGCATGGTGTTCCAGGAGCCGATGACTTCGCTCAACCCGGCGATGCGGATCGGCCGGCAGCTCGAGGAGGGGCTGGTCAGGCACCGGCGGCTCGCGCCGGCCGAGCGCCGCCGGCTCATCGTCGAGATGCTGCGCCGGGTGGGGATCCAGGATCCGGAGGCCGCCCTTGGCGCCTATCCGCACGAGTTCTCCGGCGGCATGCGGCAACGCATCATGCTGGCCTCGGTGATGCTGCTCAAGCCGGCGCTGCTGCTGGCGGACGAGCCGACCACCGCCCTCGACGCGGTGGTGCAGCGCGAAGTCATCGAGCTGATGGTGGCGCTGGCGCGCGACCACGGCACGGCGGTGCTGATGATCAGCCACGACCTGTCCATGGTGGCGCGCTACACCCACCGCATGATCGTGATGTGCCAGGGCGAGATCGTGGAGCAGGGGAGCACCGAGCAGCTCCTGGCGCGGCCCCAGCACCCTTACACGCGCAAGCTGCTGGCCGCCATGCCGCGCCGGTCGCCGGCGCGGCCGGCGGCCGGTGCCGCGGAGCCGATCGCCGAGGTGCGCGGCCTCGTGGTGGACTACGGCGCCCGGGGCGGCCTGTTCCGCAAGGGCGCCGGCAAGCGGGCGCTGCACGGCGTCGACCTGGCGATCCAGCCGCGCGAAGTCGTGGCCGTGGTCGGGGGCAGCGGCTCCGGCAAGACGACGCTCGGCCGCGTCATCGCCGGCTTGCTGCGGCCGTCGGGCGGCGAGATCCGTTTCGCGGGGAAGAGCCTGGCCGAGACCGGCGGGGCCCTGTGGCGCGACTACCGGCTCAATTGCCAGATGGTGTTCCAGGACCCCTATTCGTCGCTGGACCCGCGCATGACGGTGGGCGACCTCGTGAAGGAGGCGCTTCGCCAGCTCCCCGGTCTGACGACGGCGCAGCGCCAGTCGCGCATGCTCGCGTCGCTGGAGGAAGTGGGGCTGGACGCGGCGCACGCCGCCCGCTTCCCGCACGAGATGTCGGGCGGGCAGCGACAGCGCGTGGCCATCGCGCGCGCCGTGGTGCGCCGGCCCCGCTTCGTCATCGCCGACGAGCCCGTCTCGGCGCTGGACATGACGGTCAGGGCGCAGATCCTCGACCTATTCGCAGAGCTGCAGGAGAAGCACGGCTTCGCCTGCATGTTCGTGAGCCACGACCTGGCGGCGGTGGAACAGATCGCCGACCGCGTCGTCGTGATGCAGGACGGGCGCATCGTGGAGCAGGGCAGCCGGGACGACGTGTTCGACCGCCCCCGGCACGAGTACACCCGCCGCCTGCTCAGCGCGATCCCCGCGCTGGAGGCGAGTGGCGGCGGCGGCGTGAGGCTGAAATGGCGTGCAGAGGACGCAGGGGTCGTCGAGGCGCCCGCGCCGGCGGGGTTCCCCCTGCCGCCCCACCGCCTGTACCCCGGGATGCCGAGCGCCGCGAGCGCCTGAGCGGCGGCCCGGCGGCAAAGCGCGGCATGGATGACGACGGCCCAAGGAGGAACGCCATGGAAAGCATTGTTCGACGCGCGGCCGCCTTCGCGGCGGGGGTGGGCCTTGCGGGCGCGTGCGCCGCGCAGGCCAGCCTGGTGGTGGTGTCGCAATCGGCGGACATCCGCTCCACCAACCCCGGTGTGGACAGGGACAACGCCACCGACGGCGTGCTGCTGCATGTGGTGGAGGGGCTGGTCGGCTACCGCGAGAACGGCTCGGTGGGGCCGCTGCTGGCGCAGAGCGTCGCCGTCTCCAGGGACGGGTTGACCTACACCTTCCAGTTGAGGAAAGGCGTCAAGTTCCACAACGGCGCCACGATGACCTCCGCGGACGTGGCGTGGAGCTGGAACCGCTACATGGACCCGAAGACGAAATGGCGCTGCCTCGGCGAGTTCGACGGCAGCGGCGGCAACGCCCGCGTCGTCGCCGCTTCGGCGCCCGACCCCCACACCTTCGTGATGCGGCTGGACCGGCCTTCCGCCGTGTTCCTCGACACGTTGGCGCGCACCGATTGCGGGATGGCCGCGGTCATGCACGCCAGCTCGGTGAAGGCCGACGGCGGCTGGGACAAGCCCGTCGGCACCGGGCCGTTCTCATTGGCCGAATGGAAGCGAGGCGAACATGTCCTGCTCGCGGCCTTCAAGGACTACCAGTCCCCGGCCGGGGCCAAGCCGGACGGCTACACCGGCGCCAAGAAGCCGCTGGTGGACGCGGTGAAGTTCGTCGTCGCCGCCAGCCCGGCGGCCGCCAGGGCCGGCCTGGAGGCCGGGGAGGTGGACGCGGGCCAGGTCTCGACCTCCGATGCCCAGGCGTTGACCTTCGGCACCTCGTTCAGCGGACGCTCCAGCGCGGGCCCCGGCCAGGCGGTCAAGGTGCTGATCTCCAGGCAAGGCAGCAAGAACGCGCTCCTGCTGCAGACCCGGGACCCGGTGCTGAAGAACGAGAAGGTGCGGCAGGCCATCGCGGCCGCCCTGGACGTCCGCCAGATCGTCATGCTCGCCTCGGAAGGCATGGCCTCGGCGAACGCGTCCGCCATCCCGGAGAACTCGGCCTACTTCAGCGCCGCCCAGAAGGCCCGCCACCACCACGACGCCGCGTTGGCCCGCAAGCTGCTGCAGCAGGCGGGGTACCGCGGCGAGAAGGTCACCATCCAGGCCAACCGGCGGGCCAACGTGCCCAGCCACCAGATCGCGCTGAAGGCCCAGGCCATGATGCAGGCCGTCGGCATCAACGCGCAGGTCGAGGTGCTGGACTGGCCCGTCCAGCTGGAGCGCTACAACAAGGGCGACTTCCAGGTCAGCTCGTTCACCTACTCTTCGCGCCTGGACCCCGGGCTGAGCTACGAGCAACTGGTCGGCGACAAGGACAAAGAGCCGCGCAAGGTGTGGGACGACCCGGTGGCGCGCAGGCTGGTCGAATCGAGCCTGGTGGAATCGGACCCGAAGAAGCGGCAGGCGCTTTTCGACGAGGCGCACGCCCTCATGCTCAGGCAGGTGCCCCTGATCCTGCTTTACAACGGCATCGACACCTGGGCGGTGCGGCCGCGGATCTCCGGCTTCTCCGTCTGGGAGGGCAAGCCCCGCGCGTGGAACACGCGGGTGGCGCAGGCGCAGTAGGCGCCGCCCACGGTCACCCGGCCGCGCCGAGCGCCGAGGGGGCGTTCCCCTTCACCACCGCGTAGCGGGCCAGCGTGCGCCGGCGCGCTTCGTCGTGCTGAACCAGCGGCGCCGGGTAGTCCTTGCCCAGCGCCACGCCGGCTTCGGCCAGTTCGATCGGACGGGCCAGCCAGGGCGCGTGGATGGCCTTGTCCGGCAGGCCCGCCAGCCGCGGCAGGTAGCGGCGGATGAACTTGCCCTGGGGGTCGAATTTCTCGCTCTGGCTGACCGGGTTGAAGATGCGGAAGTAGGGCTGGGCGTCGCAGCCGCTGGAGGACGCCCACTGCCAGCCGCCGTTGTTGGCGGCGAGGTCGAAGTCGATGAGCTTCTCGGCGAAATAGCGCTCGCCCCAGCGCCAGTCGATCCCGAGGTCTTTCACGAGGAAGCTCGCCACCACCATGCGCAGGCGGTTGTGCATGTAGCCGGTCTGGTTGATCTGCGCCATCGCGGCGTCCACCAGCGGGTAGCCGGTGCGGCCGTCGCACCAGGCGGCGAAGAGTTGTTCCGCGCGCGGCCCGGCCTCCCATTCGATGCGGTCGTATTCGGGCTTGAAGCTGCCCCCCACCACGTGCGGGTGGTGGTGCAGCACCTGGTGGTAGAAGTCGCGCCACACCAGTTCCGACAGCCACACCGCCGCGCCGCCCGAGCCGGCCTGGGCGCGTTCGAAGGCCAGCCGCGCCAGTCGGCGCACCGACACCGTGCCGAAGCGCAGGTGCACCGACAGGTAGCTCGGGCCCTTGACCGCGGGGAAGTCGCGGGCGCGGTCATAGTCGTCGATGCGCTGGAGGAAATCGTCCAGCAGCGCCTGGGCCGGCGCCTCGCCGCCGTGCAGGCCGGCCCCCGCCGGGTTGACCTCCTTGAAACCGATGTCCGCCAGCGAGGGCGGGCGCGCCGGCCCGTCGGCGGGCAGCGGCGCCAGCGCCCCGGCGTGGGCCCGCACCGGGTAGGCCTTCAGGTAGAACGGGTTCAGCCGCTTCAACCAGGCGTTCTTGTAGGGCGTGAAGACGCCGTAGGGCGAGCCCGCCTGCGTCATCACTTCGCCGCGTTCGAAGACGACGTGGTCCTTGACGCTGTGCCAGGCCACCCCTTGCGCGGCCAGCGCCCGCTGGACGTGGGCGTCGCGCGCCAGCGCGGCCGGATCGTCGTCGTGGCTGGCGAACACCGCCCGCGCGCCGAGCCGCCGGGCCAGCCGCGGCAGCTCGTCGCGCGCCGCGCCGCGCAGCACCAGCAGGCCCCCTTTGCCGTCCGGCGAAGCGTCGCGCAAGGCCTGGTCCAGCGCCACCACGCTCTGGTGGATGAAGGCCACGCGGCGGTCGTCGCGCGGCAGCTTGCCCAGGATGTCGGTGTCGAAGACGAAGGCGCAGTGCACGCGGGCCGCCGCCTTCAGCGCGTGGAAGAGGGCGGCGTTGTCGTCCAGGCGCAGGTCGCGGCGCAGCCAGACCAGGGCGGAATCGAGGGGTTTTTCCATGCGGTGAGTTTGCCGCAGCGGCACCCTGGGAAACGGGGGTCGAATAAAATGGCGGGATGGGCAGTACCCCGATCAACCTCACCAACCAATTCCTCATCGCGATGCCCGGAATGGGCGGGGACACCTTCGCCGGTGCGGTGATCTACCTGTGCGAGCACACCGAGAACGGGGCCCTCGGCCTGGTCATCAACAAGCCGATCGACATCAAGCTCAGGAACCTGTTCGAGAAGGTGGAGCTCACCCTGGACCGCGGCGACATCGCCGACAGCCCCGTCTTCTTCGGCGGCCCGGTGCAGACCGAGCGGGGCTTCGTGCTGCACGAGCGGCTGGACGAGGAGGGCGGGCACTACAGCTCGTCGCTGAAGATCCCCGGCGGCCTGGAGATGACCACCAGCAAGGACGTGCTGGAGGCGCTGTCCCACGGTGCCGGCCCCAGGCGCATCCTCGTCACGCTCGGCTACAGCGGCTGGGGCGCCGGCCAGCTCGAGGACGAGATGGGCCGCAACACCTGGATCAACGTCGACGCCGAGGCCGCGATCATCTTCGACACCCCGATCGACCAGCGCTACGACAAGGCGCTGTCGCTGCTGGGCATCGACGCGCGCATGCTCAGCTCCGGGGCGGGGCACGCATGATGGCGGCCCCGCTGCCGCCCGCGCATCCTCCGGCCCGCCCGGCCCTCACCGACTCCCCGCGATCCTTCCTGGCCTTCGATTTCGGCGCGCGCCGCGTCGGCGTGGCCACCGGCAACACCCTGCTGGGGCGGGCCCGGCCGCTGCGCACCGTGGCAGAGCAGGGCGACGCGCGCTTCCGGTCGATCGCCGCGCTGATCGAGGAATGGCAGCCGCAGGCGCTCGTGGTGGGCGTGCCCTTCCACCCCGACGGCGCCGAGCATGAAAACACGCTGCGGGCCCGCCGCTTCGCGCGCCAGCTGTTCGGCCGCTTCGGGCTGCCGGTGCACGAGGTGGACGAGCGCTACAGCACCACCGAGGCGCTGGCCGAAGGCGGCCGCGGCGCCGACGTCGACGCGGCCTCGGCCGCGATCATCCTGGACCAATTCCTGAGGAGCCTGCCATGAGCAGTTTGCTGCTGGACGCGGAAGCGCTTTACCAAGACCTGCTGGCCGGCGTGCGCGCCCTGTCGAAACCCCAGGCCGCCCTGGTGGGCATCTGGTCGGGCGGCGCCTGGCTGGCCGAGCGGCTGCAGCGCGACTTGCAGCTCCCCGGCGAGGCCGGCGTCATCTCCAGCGCGCTGCACCGCGACGACTTCGGCTCGCGCGGCCTGAGCGCGCGCGCCGACCACACCCGGCTGCCTTTCGACGTCGAAGGACGCGACATCATCCTCGTCGACGACGTGCTCTACACCGGCCGCACCATCCGCGCCGTCATCAACGAACTCTTCGACTTCGGCCGCCCCGCCAGCGTGACGCTGGTGGTGCTGGTCGACCGCGGTGGCCGCGAGCTGCCCATCCACCCGGCCTACTCGGCGGCGCGCGTGACCGTGCCGCCGGGCCAGCGGCTTTCGCTGGCGCGCGAGGCCGGCAGCGGCCGCTTCAGCTTCGACATCAAGGAAGGCGCCTGAACATGCTGTCCCAACGCAACCCGCAGCTGAACAAGCATGGCGAGCTGATCCACCTGCTGTCGATCGAGGGCCTGCCGCGCGCGGTGATCCACCAGATCCTGGACACCGCCGGCACCTTCCTCAGCGTCAACGAGCGCGAGGTGAAGAAGGTGCCGCTGCTGCGCGGCAAGAGCATCTTCAACCTGTTCTTCGAGAACAGCACCCGCACCCGCACCACCTTCGAGATCGCGGCCAAGCGGTTGTCGGCCGACGTCATCAACCTGGACATCGCCCGCTCGTCGGCCGCCAAGGGCGAGAGCCTGCTGGACACCATCGCCAACCTGTCGGCCATGCACGCCGACATGTTCGTCGTGCGCCACGGCGAGAGCGGCGCGCCCTACCTGATCGCGCAGCACTGCGCGCCCCACGTGCACGTGGTCAACGCCGGCGACGGTCGCCACGCCCACCCGACGCAGGGGCTGCTCGACATGTACACGATCCGCCACTACAAGAAAGATTTCACCCAGCTCAGCGTGGCCATCGTGGGCGACATCGTGCATTCGCGCGTGGCGCGGTCCGACATCCACGCGCTGACGACGCTGGGTGTGCCCGACATCCGCGCCGTCGGCCCCAAGACCCTGGTGCCGGGCGACTTGCGCGAGATGGGCGTGCGGGTGTGCCACGACATGGCCGAAGGCATCAAGGACGCCGACGTGGTCATCATGCTGCGCCTGCAGAACGAACGCATGAGCGGCGCGATGCTGCCCAGCGCCGGCGAGTTCTTCAAGAGCTACGGCCTGACGCCGGAGAAACTCGCGCACGCCAAGCCCGACGCGATCGTCATGCACCCGGGCCCGATCAACCGCGGCGTGGAGATCGATTCCCAGGTGGCCGACGGCTCGCAGAGCGTGATCCTGCCCCAGGTGACCTTCGGCATCGCCGTGCGTATGGCGGTGATGTCGACGATCGCGGGGAACGAGGCGTGAGCGGCATGCCGGGTCCCTTGCTTCCGTTCGGGCTGAGCCTGTCGAAGCCTTGCATGCGCGCTGCCATGGCTTCAGCAAACTGGAGCGGCAGGGGCCCTTCGACAGGCTCAGGGCGAATGGGAGTGGGAGGTTCGCCACATTCCCCGTTCGGGCTGAGCCTGTCGAAGCCCTGCATGCATGCCTCCATGCGTCGACGAACAGCGCGGTCCGGGCCCTTCGACAGGCTCAGGGCGAACGGAAAAAATGGTCCATCCAGCAAACCTGTTGCGGAATCCATCGAGGCCTGAACACATGAAACTCCTCATCAAGAACGGCCGCCTGGTCGACCCCGCCTCCGGCCTGGACACCGTGGGCGACCTGGCCGTCGCCGCCGGCCGCATCGTCTCCATCGGCAAGAGCCACCCCGACTTCTCGCCCCAGCGCACCATCGACGCCGCCGGCCTGGTGGTGGCGCCCGGCCTGGTCGACCTGGCGGCGCGGCTGCGCGAGCCCGGCTACGAGCATGAAGGCATGCTGGAAAGCGAGATGGCCGCCGCGGTGGCCGGCGGCGTCACCAGCCTGGTCTGCCCGCCCGACACCGACCCGCCGCTGGACGAACCCGGGCTGGTCGAGATGCTGAAGTTCCGCGCCCGCAACCTGAACCAGGCGCGGCTGTACCCGCTGGGCGCGCTCACCCGCGGCCTGGCCGGCGACACGCTGACCGAGATGGCCGAGCTGACCGAAGCGGGCTGCGTCGGCTTCTCGCAGGCCGAGGCGCAGCTCGCCGACACGCAGGTGATGCAGCGCGCGTTGCAGTACGCCTCCACCTTCGGCTACACCGTTTGGCTGCGCCCGCAGGACCCGCACCTGGGCAAAGGCGTGGCCGCCAGCGGCCCGCTGGCCACGCGCATGGGCCTGTCGGGCGTGCCGGTGATCGCCGAGACCATCGCCCTGCACACGCTGTTCGAGCTGATGCGCGTCACCGGCGCGCGCGTGCACCTGTGCCGCCTGAGCAGCGCCGCCGGCGTCAACCTGGTGCGCCAGGCCAAGGCCGAAGGTCTGCCGCTGACCTGCGATGTCAGCATCAACCAGCTGCACCTCACCGACGCCGACATCGGCTACTTCAACGCCGACATGCGCCTGACGCCGGTGCTGCGCCAGCAGCGCGACCGCGACGCCATCCGCCAGGGCCTGGCCGACGGCACGGTCGACGCGCTGGTCAGCGACCACACGCCGGTCGACGAGGACGCCAAGAACCTGCCCTTCGCCGAGGCCGAGCCCGGTGCCACCGGCCTGGAGCTGCTGCTCAGCCTCGCCTTGAAGTGGGGCCAGGCGCATTCGCTGCCGCTGGCCCAGACGCTGGCCACCGTCACCAGCGCGCCGGTGCGGGTGCTGGGCGATGCGCTCGGCTCGCTCGGCAGCAGCGCCGGCCGGCTGGTCGAAGGCGGCATCGCCGACCTGTGCCTGTTCGACCTGGATGCCCGCTGGGTGGTCCAGCCCGCCGCGCTGCGCAGCCAGGGCAAGCATTCGCCCTTCTCGGGCTACGAACTGCCGGGCCGGGTGCGCTTCACGCTGGTGGCGGGGCAGGTGGCCTTCGAACTGGACCCCGCCGGCGCGGGCAGTCCGGCGCCGGCCGCCGGATGACCCGTTGATGGCGCGTTTCGCGAGGGCGCTCTGGCGCCTGCTGCGGGTGTCGCTCCACCTCGCGCAGGCGCTGTTGCGCTGCGCGGTGCTGTTCCCCTTCCTCGACGAGGCGGCCCGTCTCCGCCAGGTGCAGCGGTGGTGCCGGGGTTTGCTGCGCTGCCTGGGCGTTGCCTTGCATGCCGGCGGCGCCGCGGCCCGGGCAGGCCCGGTGCTGGTCGTCGCCAACCATGTTTCCTGGCTGGACATCCCGGCCATCATCGCCGTGCATCCGGTGCGCTTCGTCTCCAAGGCCGACGTGAAGCATTGGCCCTTGCTGGGCTGGCTGGTGGGTTGCGGCGGCACGCTGTTCATCGAGCGCGAGAGAAAGCGCGACGCCATGCGGGTGGTGCACCAGATGGCCGAGGCGCTCGGGGCCGGCGCGGCGCTGGCCGTCTTCCCCGAAGGCACCACCGCCGATGGCCATGCGCTGCTGCCTTTCCACGCCAATTTGCTGCAGGCCGCCATCTCCGCCGGCGCGCCGGTGCAGCCGGTGGCGCTGCGTTATGCCGACGCGCTTTCGCCCATCAGCCCGGCGGCGGCCTATGTGGGGGACACGAGCCTGCTGCACTCGCTGTGGAACGTGGTCTCTGCCCCGGGGCTGCGGGTCAGCGTGCAGGTCCTGCCGCCGCAGGATGCGCGGGGCGCCGAGCGGCGCGTGTTGGCGCAGCAGGTGCGGCTGCAGATCGAACAAGCGTTGGGCCCCCGCGCGGCTTGAGCGACCCCGGCTTCGGGCCGGATAGCCTTCGGCACCGTAACAAGGCGTGCCGCCCATCCACCGCGAAAGCCCGTGTTTCCCGGCGCAATTCGGCGAATCGGCGTTCGGGCGTGGATGCATGATGCAAGTCGCCGGCCGTGTTCCGGCCGTTAAAGTGCTCGCAGGCGTGGACGCGATCCGCCGCCCCCGGCGACGGCGCCCGCGTGGAGGTGCAGCCATGTCGACGCAGCTGGTCAAACTGACAAGCAGCCAGATGAGGATCGGGGTCGAGATGCCTTTCGACGTCCGCGACATCGAAGGCAACCTGATGCTGGCGCAAGGCCAGGCGATCGTCGACATGGAGCAGTTGCAGGCGCTGCAGGCGCGCGGCGCCTATGCCGAGAAAGAAGCCATCCAGATCGCGGCGGCGCTGGCCGCCAAGGCGGCGGGGACGACCGCCTCCCGCGTGCAGACCGAAGAGCAGCCGCGGCGCAAGCCCACGCTGATCGAAATGTGGGACCAGACCGTCTTCCGCCTCGACCGGCTGCTGCGCGGCATCGCTTCCGAACCCGGCTTCGCCGCGCGCGCCGAGGAATTCGCCGGCCAATTCATCGCCCTCGTCAACCGCGACCCCGACATCGGCATCCACCTGTCGGTGCGCCAGGACGAGCGCCGGATGTCGGTCTACGGCCTGACGCACTCGCTGCACACGGCGCTGGTCTGCGCCTTGATGTCCGGCCGCATGGGCTGGCCGCCGCAACGCTGCCTGAGCCTGGTCAAGGCGGCGTTGACGATGAATGTCGCCACGTTCGAGCTGCAAGGCCGGCTCGCCGCCACCGGCGCCAAGGCCAGCGACGCGCAGCGCGAGCAGATCCGCGCCCACCCCGAGGCGGGTTGGGAGATGCTGCGCGCGGCCGGCGTTGCCGACGAGGACTGGCTGTCGGCGGTGCGCTGCCACCACGAGTGCGCCGATGGCTCGGGCTATCCGCGGGGCCTGAAGGACGACATCCCGGAGCTGGCCTGCGCGCTGCGCCTGGCCGATGTCTTCATGGCCAAGATCAGCCCGCGCCCGAACCGTCCCTCCATGCCGGTCCAGGACGCCGCCCGGCAGATGTTCCAGGCTTCCCAGGGCAGCCCGATGGCGGCGGCGGTGATCAAGGAATACGGCGTCTATCCGCCGGGCGATCTCGTCCAGCTGGTTTCCGGCGAGAAGGCCATCGTGCTGCGCCGCGGCGCGACGGCCAACGCGCCGGTCGTCGCGGCCTTCACCGACCGTTCGGGCATGCCGATGGCCACCACCACGCGGCGCGACACCTCGCTGCCGGCTTTCGCGGTCAGCGGGCCGCTGCGGGACAAAAAAGCAGCGCCCGCGGTGGCGCTGGACCGGCTGTACGGCATCACATCGGGATAGCCTGGTCCAGCCGTTGCCTGAAGTCGGAGGCCGGCATGAAGCCGACGACGCGCAGCCGCGGATCGGTTTCGCGGCCCTGGGCATCCAGGAAGACGATGGCCGGCGGGCCGAACAGCTGGTGGCGCTTGAGCAGGGCCCGCGAATCGGCGTTGTCGCGCGTCACGTCGGCCTGGATCAGCAAGGCCCCGCGCATCCGGGCCTGGACCTGCGGGTCGGAGAAAGTCAGGTGCTCCATCTCCTTGCAGGCCACGCACCAGTCGGCGTAGTAGTCGAGCATGACGGGCCGGCCGGCCGCCGCGGCCAGCGCCTGCCGCAATTCGGCCTCGCTGGCGACGCGCTGGAAGCGCGGCGCGGCGGCCCCCGCCGCCGTGGCGGTGCCGGCGTCCGCGCGCCGCGCCAGGTGGCCCAGCGGTTGCAGGAGGCTGTCGCCGCCCGAGAACGCGCCGATGCACAAGGCCACCCCCCACAGCCCCAGCGGCAAGGCCGCGGCGCGCGCCAGGGCGTGGGGCGCCGCCGCCTGGGCGCCGCGGGGCCAGCCCATCTGCCAGGCGGCGGCCAGGGCGCCGGCGCCCAGCGCGAGCATCACCACCGGTGTGGGCAGCACCGGCGAGACCAGCCACAGCGCGGTGGCCAGCAGCAGCACGCCGAAGAAGGTCTTCACGCGTTCCATCCAGGCGCCGGCGCGCGGCAGCAGGCTGCCTGCCGACAGGCCCAGCAACAGCAGCGGCACGCTCATGCCGCAGGCCAGCGAGAACAGTGCGGCGCCGCCAAGCGCGAGGTCGCGCGTCTGGCTGATGTAGACCAGCACCCCGGCCAGCGGCGCCGCGACGCAGGGCCCCAGCAGCAGCGCCGACAGCATGCCCAT
>CBJNAE010000014.1:0-25275 GCA_966433995.1 uncultured Ideonella sp.
CGCCCGGCCGAGCGCGACCCGCGGCGAGGGCAGTTCCATCGCGCGGCGCACGGCGTCGAACCCGTCGCCGCCGAGGCCGAGGTTGCCGCGGAACACTTCCAGCGCCAGCCGGGCGTCGCCGACCTGGCCGCTCACGTAGATGTCGTCGCCCGCCCGCGCGCCCGACCGCAGCAGCGCCGCGCCGGGCGCCACTTCGCCGAACACCGTGATGCACAGGTTCAGCGGCCCCTGCGTGGTGTCGCCGCCGATCAGCTCGCAGCCGTGCTCGTCGGCCAGCGCCAGCAAGCCCTTGGACAAGCCACTCAGGAAGGCTTCATCAACGCGCGGCAGCGCCAGCGCCAGCGTCCAGGCCGCGGGCCGCGCGCCGCAGGCCGCCAGGTCGCTGAGGTTGACTGCCAATGCCTTGTGGCCGAGCCGCTCGGGCGCCACGGTGGACAGGAAGTGCCGGCCTTCCACCAGCATGTCGCTGGAGATGGCCAGCTGCGCGCCGGGCGCCGGCGCCCACAGGGCGCAATCGTCGCCCACGCCCAGCACCGCATTGCGGGCAGGCCGGGTGAAGTATTTGGCGATCAGGTCAAATTCACCGAGGGACATGCGGGCATTGTCACCCGGCACCGCGGTCAAGCGCCGCCCATGCTGCGCAGCACGTTGGCCAGCTCCACGGCCGACTTGACATCCATCTTCTCGAACACCCGCGCCCGGTGCACCTCCACCGTGCGCACGCTGATGTTGAGTTCGTCGGCGATCAGCTTGTTGGGCCGGCCTTCGATGACCAGCTTCATCACATCGCGCTCCCGCTCGGTCAGCTCGGCGAAGCGCTTCTCGGTCAGGCGCACCGCGCGCTTGGCCACCAGCACCTCGCTGCTGCGCCGCAGCGCCTGTTCGACGCGGTCGACCAGCGCGTTGTCGGCGAAGGGTTTCTCCACGAAGTCGAAAGCGCCTTGCTTGACGGCCGCCACCGCCGTCGGCACGTCGCCGTGGCCGGTGAGGAAGATGACGGGCAGCACGTCCAGCATGCCGCGCTCGGCCAGCCGGCCGAACAGCACCAGGCCGCTCATGCTGGGCATGCGGACGTCCAGCACCAGGCAGCTGGGCGAGCGCGGCCAGTCCTGCTGCGGGCCGCCTTCGCCCACGCCCGCCTGTTCGGCCAGCATCGCCTCGAAGGCCTCGGCGCTGGAGAACCCCTCCGAGAGCAGGCGCCGCGAGCGCAGCAGCCAGGCCAATGCCTCGCGGACCACGTCTTCGTCGTCGACGAGGTAGACCATCGGCAGGCCGAGCTGGGGGTCGAGTGTCAGCGTCATCGTGTCGGCTCCTCGGGGATGGGGGACGGGACCGCCGTTGCGGGCGGGTTCTGGGAAGGATCGGCTGCGGCGTCGGGCGCCTCGCGGACAGCTTGCGGCCGCCGCCGCGACTTGGGTTCGGCCTCGGCCGGCAGGCTGAAGCTGAACACCGTGCCCACCTCGGGGGACGAGCCCAGCCCCGCGGGGCTGCTGAAATCGAGCGCGCCACCGTGCTGCTCCACCACCGTGCGGCACAGGCTCAGGCCCAGGCCCATGCCTTCGCTGCGCGTGGTGAAGAAGGGCGTGAACAGGCGCCGGGCCACTTCGCCGTCGATGCCCGGGCCGCGGTCGACGACGTGGAAATGCACCCAGCCGGGGTGCTGCTGCGCGACCCGGATCTGCAGCTCGCGCTGGTCCATCGGCGTGTGCTCGTCGTCCATCGACTGGATTCCGTTGCGCGTGAGGTTGAGCAGCACCTGTTCGACCATGGTGCGGTCGCAGACGACGCGCGGCAGGCCGGGCGAGACCGCCACCTCCACCCGCGCGCCGCTCTTGCGGGCCTGCAGGCGCACCAGCGGCAACACGGCGTCGACCAGGGTCTCGACCCGCGTGGGCTCGCGTGCCTGCTCGCGGCGGCGGACGAAATCATGCACGCTCTTGATGACGCGGCCGGCGCGCTCGGCCTGCTCGGCGATGCGCTGCAGCGCCTGCTGCAGCATCGGCATCGTGTCGGGGTCGGCCGCCTGGCCGTCGCCCTGCATGAGGTTGAGCGAGCCGGTGGCGTAGCTGGCGATGGCGGCCAGCGGCTGGTTCAGCTCGTGGCTCAGCAGCGAGGCCATCTCGCCGACCGTCGCCAGCCGCGCGGTGGCCGCCAGCCGCTCCTGCTGCTGGCGCGACAGCTCTTCCATGCGGCGCTGCTGGCTGACGTCGAGCACCGCGCTCATCCAGCCCGTCTGGCGGCCGTTGCCGTCGACCAGCGGCGCTTCGAAGATCAGCACCGAGAAGCGCTCGCCGTTGCTGCGCATGAACAGCGTCTCGAAGCCCTCGCGCGCTTCGCGCGCCAGCAGGTTGCCGGGGTTGCCGTCGGTCTGCCGTGCCAGGCGCATCGCCTGGCGGCGCCGGTATTCCTCGGCCAGGTCGGGCGGCCAGTAGGGCTGCTGGCTGGCGCGGCCCAGCATGCTCTCCGCGGGGAAGCCCACCATCTTGCAGAACGCGGGGTTCACGTAGGTGATGCGCCCTTCGAGGTCCCGGGCGCGCAGGCCGGTGACCAGCGAATCCTCCATCGCCTTGCGGAAGGCCAGCGCCTCGGCCAGCGCCGCTTCCGCGCCGGCGCGCTTGCGCACGTCCCGCACCAGCAGCGCCACCACGAAGCCCAGCGTCAACGACAGCCCCAGGACCAGCGCCACCGCCAGGTTGGGGATCAGCCGCGGCCCGCCGACGCGGCTGTCCACCCGCAGCTGCAGCGGGTTGCCCGGCAGGTCGACCAGCCGCTCCGACAGGTAGACCCCCGCGCCGCGCGGCACGCCGGCCCGAGCCAGGCGCGTGCCGTCGCCTTCCACGAAGGAGATTTCGTGCTCGCGCAACTGTTCGGAGCTGGCCGCGTCGGCCAGCATCGCGCCGAGCGACAGCGTGGCGGTCATGAAGGAGTCCGTGCGGCCGGACGTCTGCACCGGGATGCAGACGTCGATCACCTCCAGCCCCAGCCCGTCCTGCATCGGCACGAAATAGCTGCGCGAGAACGAGGGCTGCGAAAGGCGGGCCGCCGCGACGCAGGCCAGCTCGGTCTCCAGCTCGATGTCCCTGCGCGCGATGCGGGTGAAGATGGGCGCGCGGAAAGGGGAATCCACCGCGTCGAGGATCTCCTGGCGGGCGTTGCGCCACTCGACGCGCAGGATGGCCGGCCAGCCGCGCAGCAGGTCCGTCGCCTCGGCGCGCCACTGGGGCAGCGGAGGATCGTTCCAGAGCAGAGCCTGCAGGCTCTGCATCGCTCGGCTCAGGTTCTGCTTCACGTCGGCCGCCACGGCTCCCGCCGTGACCTCGACCTGCTCCTGCGACCGGGCGCTTTCGTAGCTGATCGTCAGCCAAACCAGCAGCGACTGGGCCACCAGAAGCAAAGCCACCAGCACCGCCCAGAGCAGCACGCGGCGCAAGCGCCGCTGCCGGCCCAGCGCCGCCCCCACGCCCGCGGGCAGCGAGGTCACGGCTTGGTAGGCGCTCGGGGTTTCCAGGGGGTTCATGGCGGCGTCGGCATCGTCGATCACGCGTCGGCAGTATTGCCGGTTTGCACACCCGGCGGGTACGCAGTTTTGCGCATGCGTGCGCGGCGGCCCTGGCGCACACTGCGCGCCGGCCCTTTCCTATCCCGCGCCGGATGAAAGGCCGGCGACAGCCGCGGCGCCCGCGGCCTCCTAAAATGACCGACCTGCCGACGGCGGCCGCCGAGCGCCGCACGCAAGCCGCGGGGCCTGCCCCACCACCACAACGACCCGGGAAATTCCATGCCGAACTCAGAACAAAAAATAGCCGAACTGCGCCAAGCCGCGCTCGAGTACCACGAGTTCCCCACCCCGGGCAAAGTGGCCATCGCCGCCACCAAGCAACTGGTGAACCAGCGCGACCTTGCGCTGGCCTATTCGCCCGGCGTGGCCGCGGCCTGCGAAGAGATCGTGGCCGACCCGGCCAACGCCTACCGTTACACCTCCCGCGGCAACCTCGTGGCCGTCGTCACCAACGGCACCGCGGTGCTGGGCCTGGGCAACATCGGCCCGCTGGCGGCCAAGCCAGTGATGGAAGGCAAGGGCGTGCTCTTCAAGAAGTTCGCCGGCATCGACGTCTTCGACATCGAAGTGGCCGAGAACGACCTCGACAAGCTGGTCGACATGATCGCCGCGCTGGAGCCCACCTTCGGCGGCATCAACCTGGAAGACATCAAGGCGCCCGACTGCTTCTACGTCGAGCGCAAGCTGCGCGAACGCATGAAGATCCCCGTCTTCCACGACGACCAGCACGGCACCGCCATCGTGGTGGGCGCGGCCCTGCTCAACGCCCTGAAGGTGACGGGCAAGGACATCCGCAAGGTCAAGCTCGTCACCTCCGGCGCGGGCGCGGCGGCGCTGGCCTGTCTGGGCCTGCTGATCAAGCTCGGCGTGCCGCGCGAGAACATCTGGGTGACCGACCTGGCCGGCCTGGTCTACGAAGGCCGCCTCGAACTCATGGACGAGGACAAGGCCGTCTTCGCCCAGAAGACGCCTCTGCGCACCCTGGCCGAGGCCATCGCCGGCGCGGACATCTTCCTCGGCCTGTCCGCTGGAGGCGTGCTGAAGAAGGAGATGGTCGCCACGATGGCGCCCCAACCCATCATCTTCGCGCTGGCCAACCCGATGCCCGAGATCCTGCCGGAGGAAGTCCGCCAGGTGCGCGGCGACGCGATCATCGCCACCGGCCGGACCGACTACCCGAACCAGGTCAACAACGTCCTGTGCTTCCCCTACATCTTCCGCGGCGCGCTGGACAGCGGCGCCACGACGATCACGATGGAGATGGAGATCGCCGCCGTCCACGCGATCGCCGAGCTGGCGCAGGCCGAGCAAAGCGAGGTGGTGGCCGCCGCCTATGTCGGCGCGACGCTGAGCTTCGGCCCGGAATACCTCATCCCCAAGCCCTTCGACCCGCGGCTGATGATCAAGATCGCGCCCGCCGTCGCCAAGGCGGCCGCCGACTCCGGCGTGGCGCAGCGCCCGATCCAGGACTTCGACGCCTACCGCGAGAAGCTGCAGGCCTTCGTCTACGCCTCGGGCACCACGATGAAGCCGATCTTCAACCTGGCCAAGCGCGCCGAGCACAAGCGCATCGCCTACGCGGAAGGCGAAGAGGAGCGCGTGCTGCGCGCGGTGCAGGTGGTGGTCGACGAGGGCCTGGCGCGCCCGACGCTGATCGGCCGGCCCGAAGTGATCGCCCAGCGCGTCGAGAAGTTCGGCCTGCGCCTGCAGGCCGGCCAGGACTACGACCTGGTGAACACCGAGAACGACCACCGCTACCGCGACTACTGGCAGACCTACCACCAGCTCACCCAGCGCAAGGGCGTAACGGCCCAGCTGGCCAAGATCGAGATGCGTCGCCGACTCACCCTCATCGCCGCGATGCTGCTCAAGAAGGGCGAAGTCGACGGCATGCTCTGCGGCACCTGGGGCACTACCGCGCTGCACCTGCACTACATCGACCAAGTGATCGGCCTGCGCGCCGGAGCCAAGACCTATGCCTGCATGAACGGCCTGATCCTGCCCAACCGGCAAGTCATGCTCGTCGACACGCATGTGAACTACGACCCGACCGCCCAGCAGTTGGCTGAGATCACAACGATGGCCGCCGAGGAGATGATGCGTTTCGGCCTGCATCCGAAGGCGGCGCTGCTGTCGCACAGCAATTTCGGCTCCAGCAACCAACCCTCGGCGATCAAGATGCGGGAAACGCTCGGCCTACTGCGGCAGCAGGCGCCTTGGCTGGAAGTGGACGGCGAAATGCACGGCGACACCGCCCTGGACGCCGGCTACCGGCGCGGCCTCATGCCCGACAGCACCCTCACCGGCGAAGCCAACTTGCTGGTGCTGCCGAACATCGATGCCGCCAACATCAGTTACAACCTGTTGAAAACAGCCTCCGGTGGCGGCATTGCCATTGGCCCGGTATTGCTGGGCGCGGCACAGCCGGTACACATCCTGACGCCCTCCGCAACCGTTCGCCGCATCGTCAACATGACGGCTTTGACAGTGGCGGATGCCAACGCGGCGAGGTGATTTGCAATGCACCAGTTTGGTGAGCCCCTGAACCCATCCAAGGGTTTAACCAAGGCTGCATGATCTTGGTTTGGGCTTTCATCGGATATTTCACAAGCCTAAAAACCTAAAGAAATTCGGCCAAAAAATGTAAGTGTCCACACACTTTTCGAGCGCTTTACCTCCCCAGCCATGCACCCAAGGCTTGAGGTTTTTGGGCCAATTCGGTACCATCACGGCTTGTGGAACAGGGAAAACCCGTGAAGATTGTTGGCCTGTCATCGGCCCGGCCTGCTTCAAGTAAGTGGGCGATCACGATCATTGCGAGTCTCGCAATTTTCAGTGGGATAGGCACAGGGCAGTCTGTCAGCGCCAAGGAGTCTTCCCCGATTGGGCTGGTGGCATTGGCTGACCTGCCCAAAGAAGCCCAGGTGACTGAACAGGCGATTCGATCGGGAGGCCCCTTCCCCTACCGCAAGGACGGGGAAGTCTTCGGCAACCGGGAACGGTTGCTCCCGAGCCACCCTCGAGGCTACTACCGCGAATACACCGTCAAGACTCCCGGCGCTCGCAACCGGGGCGCCAGGCGGATCGTTTGCGGCGGGCAAGAAGCCACGCGGCCTGACTCATGTTTTTATTCCGATGACCACTACGCAAGTTTCCGCCGCATCCAATCGCATTGAGGCGAACTTTTGCGGTGCCTTGTTGATCATCGACATTCGGTTTTTGTTTGACTCCTAAAGGAACGAGGCCATGCTTTTGCAGACCGTGCGTCCGAACATTGTTCAATCGATCCGCGCCTATCGCGTCGAGGATCTGCAGCAGGCGGCCCAGACCGCGGAGCAGCATTTCCTCTATGCCAACCTTTCGGCGGCCCAGTCCAAACAGGACGTCCTTGAAGCCATCGCGGCTGCGTTCCTGTTCCCCTCCCACTTCGGAAAGAACCTGGATGCGCTGTACGACTGCATGACCGACCTGGTCTACAAGTCCGGCGGCCAGACAGGCTTCATCGTGGTGCTGGAACAGTTGCCGGACAACCCCCGCTTCGACCGGGAAGCCAGGGAGCAATTGCTGGACGTCTTCCGGGACGCCGCGGATTTCTGGGCGGAAAGAAAAATACCCTTCCGGTGTTTTTATTCTTTTCAGTAGCCCGCTCCCAAGAATCAGGGTCATGGGAGCGGGCCACCGAGGTGACCCAAAGCATCGCGGAAAAGCCGGCCAAGGCCGCCGCGAAAACGACCGCCAAGAGCGCGACGGCGGCATCCACTTTCGGCATGAACATGCCGATGATGAGCAGCGCCTTCGACACGTCCATGTGGCTGAACGCGGCTTGAGCCGCGGCTCGGCTGGAGGGAAAAGCGGCCCACGGGCCGCTTTTTCCATTCATGCGGCCACCGTCAACCCGCATCCACCGCCAACAGCAGGTTCAGGTATTCGCCCACGGGCACTTCCTCGGCCCGGCGCTGCAGGTCGAAATCGCCGCCGAAGCCGCGCGATTGCAGCCAAGGCCCCAGCGTATGCCGCAAGAGCTTGCGGCGCTGCGAGAACGCGGCGGCAAGCATGTCCTTCAGCACGTCGGCATCCACCGGCAACGGATGGGTCCGCGGCAGCATGCGCACGATGGCGGAATCCACCCTCGGCGGAGGATCGAAAGCCTCGGGCGGCACCTCCAGGGCCATGTCCATCTCATAACGCCACTGGAGCATCACCGAGAGCCGTCCGTAGTCCTTGGAGCACGGCGACGCCACCATGCGGTCGACCACTTCCTTTTGGAGCATGAAGTGCTGGTCCCGCACATGCTGGACAAAGCGCATCAGGTGGAAGAGGATGGGTGTCGAAATGTTGTACGGCAGGTTGCCCACCACGCGCAGCGGTTGGCCGCGCTCGGCGGCCAGCGCCGCGAAGTCGACGGTCAGGACATCGGCTTCCACCACGGTCAATTCGGCGCGCTTGCGCAATCGGGTGGCCAAGTCCCGATCCAGTTCCACCACGGTGAGATGCTCACAACGCTGGACCAGCGGATCGGTCATGGCGCCCAGGCCGGGGCCGATTTCCACCAAGGCCTGGCCAGGTTGCGGCTCGATGCAATCGACGATGGATTCGATGACGAACCCGTCGACCAGGAAATGCTGGCCGAACCGCTTGCGCGGGATGTGCTTCATGCGCGCTGGGGACCGTTGCGGCGCGTCGCCGGCATCATGGCGCTCACTGCGAGGCCTCGCGCATCTCGATGTAGGCGCGGGCGCGCAGTTCGTTCAACCACTCGTCGTAGGCTTCTTCGAATTTCTGCTCGCGCAAGGCGTTGCGGGCCAATTCGCGTTGCTGCTTGGCATCCAGTGCCTGGTTGCGGCGTTCCATCACCTGGATGAGCTGCACGCCGAAACGGGACACCACCGGGTCGGACAGGCCGTTCAACGGCAGACTCTTCCTGACCTGCTCGAATTCGGGCACGAAGGTGCCCGGCGATGCCCAGCCCAGGTCGCCCCCATTGGGCGCGCTGCCGTCCTCGGAATTCGCCTTGGCCAGGGCCTCGAAAGTGCTTCGGCCGGACTCGACCTGGCGTTTGAAATCGTTCAACCGCCGGGCGGCGGCCTCCCGGCTCAATTGCGGGGACGTGCGCAGCAGGATGTGGCGGGCGCGTGTCTGAGTGACGGCGAAGCCCGTGGTGTCGCTTCGGCCGACCAGCTTGAGGATGTGGAAGCCCGCGGGGGACTGGAGCAACTCGCTCGTCCGCTGCCCCACTTGCAAGGGCTGGATCGCCGCGACGAAAAGGTCGGGCAGGCGGTCCGCGGTGCGCGTGCCCAGCCGGCCGCCGTTCTCCCGGCTGGCGCTGTCGTCGGAATATTCCTTGGCGACGGCCTCGAAGGCTTCGCCGGCATTCAACCGCGACAGGGCCTGCTCGGCCCGCGCCCGGCGCTCGGCCAGCACGGCGCCGGCCGCGCCGTCCGGCACGCGGACGAGGATGTGGGCGACATCGAAGGTGGTCTGGGTGCGCAGCTCGCCGCGCTTCTTGGCGAGCCAGTCTTCGACGTCCGCGTCGCTGATGCGCACCCGGCCCAGCACTTCGCGTTCGCGGACCCGCTCCACCAGGAGCTGGTCCTTCACGTTGTTGCGGAAGCGCTCGTAGGACATGCCTTCCGCCTGGATGCGTTCGCGCAATTGTTCAAGGCTGACCTGGTTCTGCTGGGCCACGTTGGCGACGGCGCGGTTGATTTCCGATTCCTCGATCTTCACGCCGCTGTTGCGTGCGTGGGTGACCAGCACGCGCTCTTCGATCAGCGAGTCGAGGACTTGCCGGCGGAACTCCGCGGGCGGCGGCGTCGGCGCCCCGCGGTTGGAAGCGCGCGCGGCGGCCATGCGCAGCTCCAGCTCGGCAGCGGTCACGAGTTCCTGGTTCACCACCGCGATGATGTAGTCGCCTTGGCGGTCGGGCCTGGCCGCCTGCGCATGCGCGGCCTGCTGCATGGGCGACAGCAAGAGCCACAGGGCGAACGCGCTGCCCAGCGCGGCGGACAGCAGGGGCGGCTTGGAAGTGGGTTCAGTCATAAGGGCCGGGGAGCGTTTGCGGATTGGCGCGATCACGCAGCAAGCGGTAACCGGGCACATTGTCCTTCAAGAGCTGCAAGGGATTGGCGCCCAGGCGGGACAAGCCCACCAGTTCCAGCTGGATCAGCACACGCGACGTGGCCTCGTTCAGGCCGGTGGACAGGCGCTCGGCGACGACCCGGCCGATCCAGCAGCCGGCGTCGTATTCGAAGCCGACGATCGAATCGGTGACGCGGCTGTCGCGCATGCTGTAGTTCACCCGGCCCACGCCGTAGACGGTGCCGGTGCAGGATTTGCCTTCGCCGCCGCGGCTGCGGACCAGCGGCGCGCCGCTCATGCGGTTCGATTCAGGGCCATAGAGCGGCCACTGCCAGCCCACTGCGACCTGTTCGGAGAAGTTGCGCGAGCCGGTGTAGCTGACGCTGACCACCTTGAAGGGCCCGGGCGAGTAAGTGGCGGTGTTCGAGTAGCCGACCGCGCGCTGGATTTCCGGGTTGTATTGCACCTCGGAAGCCAGGTTGACGTTCGGCACCAGGCTGGTCGAGCCGTTCAGGTAGACGTCGGACAAATTGCGGGTGGACGGCGTGCCCTCGGGCGTGATGCGCTGGGTGCGCAGCAGGTAGCGCTGCGCCACCCCCAGCCGCAGCACTTCGACGCCGTTGTCGGGGTCGAGCCAGCGCGTGGTCACGCCCATGGTGACCTGGTTGGCGTCGGAGACGCGGTCGATGCCCGAGAAGGCGTTGTCCGAGTACAGCGCGTTCAGGTTGAAGTCCTTCGGCGCGGAATCGAAGTTCGGCAGGCCGCTCTGGTCTTTGTAGGGCGTGTGCGCGTAGACCAGCCGGGGTTCCAGCGTCTGGCGCAGGCCGCGGCCGAACAGTTTCGCGTCGCGCTCTAGCACCCACTGGCTATCGATGCTGAAGGTGGGAATCACGCGACTGGCGGTGCGCTGTCCGGCCCAGGGCCCGGTAGCCATGGCGCGGTCGAGATCGTAGCTGGCGGCATTGAGGGAAAGCCGCGGCGTCAGCGACCAGCCCGGCGCCGTCCAGGCTCGGCTAAGGTTGACCAGGGTGTGGGCCCGCGAACCTGTTGTTCGAAACCGATCCAGCGTATTGGTCGGGTTGACGAAATGGTTGATTTCGGCCTCTATCGCCAAGTCCAGGCCGGCGACACGCTGCAGCGTGCGTACGCCCAGCTGCGGTGCTCGCTCATAAGGAGACTCGAAAAGGGCGACCGGATCGGTACCTTGCAGCACTTGCCATTTCATGACGCGCGCGTAACCGATCCAATCCCCGACTGGGCGCGAGAACTGGGCTTCCGACAGCAACAGCCGCGGCGTCAAGCTACCCACGCTGCGGGGGAAATCCTTCCAATAGTCGTCGTCGGAGACGCGCAGCAGCTTCAAGGCGTACTGGGTGGTTTCCAGCGCGTTCGATTCATGGCTCGTGTTCAAGCCATAGCGGTCGGTGCGCATCTGGCGGTCGCCCGGCAGAAGGTTCAGCCGCATCGAGCCCTCGTACCGCGGCTCGAGGTAGCGGAATTCGGAATCCAGGCCGATGCCCCGCCGCGTGACCACGGTGGGCGTGAAGGTTGCATCCCGCTGCGGCGCGATGTTCCAGTAGTAGGGAACGGCCAACTGCAAGCCGCTGCGGGTGTCGAAGTTGATGTTGGGCGGGAGCCAGCCCGACTTACGGTCGTCGGTCAAAGGGAAACTCAGCCGCGGCGCGCCCAGGATGGGCACGCCGAAGAACCGCAGCACCCCGCCTTCGGCCACGCCTTCGTTCTCGTCGAAATTCAGGCGCACGCGGTCGGCGGTCAGGAACCAGGGCGGATCCTGCGAACCG
This sequence comes from uncultured Ideonella sp., assembly GCA_966433995.1. Classification (GTDB taxonomy): domain Bacteria; phylum Pseudomonadota; class Gammaproteobacteria; order Burkholderiales; family Burkholderiaceae_C; genus JANPCX01. The sequence continues at coordinate 11,440 of CBJNAE010000014.1, forward strand.
TCGGCCGGGCAGCTGCTGTAGGTGGCGCCGGTGGCCACCACGCGCTGGTCGTTGATGAAGTCGACACGCTCGGCCTTGCCTCCGGCCTGGGTCAGCGCGAAGTAATAGGTGGGATTGAGGAAATACCCCTGGAACTGGCTGACCTTGAGCTGCAGTTCGGGCCCGGAGAAGACGTCGCCGTCGCGCTCGATGCGCACATTGCCGCGCGCGTTGGCGAGGTCTTCCACCATGTCGTAGCTGACGCGGTCGGCGCGCATGAACAGGTTGCCTTGCCGGAACTCCACGTCGCCTTCGGCCACCGCGTCCCGGTCGGGGCGTCCGCTCAGCTCCCGGGCCGACATGAAGATCGGTAGCTGCCGGCCGTCGCGCTGGGGGCGCGACAACGGCAAGCGCGTGCTGGGCTTGAGCGCCGGCAGGCCCGATGCACCCGAGGCGGCGGCGGTGGGCGCCGGGGAGGGTTCCGCGTCCGAGGGCGCCTGGGCCTGGGCCAGCGAGGCGCCCAGGGCGAGCACGGCGGCCGTCACCGGCCCGAGGCGAACACGACAGGTAGACGGCAGTTGGCGGTGCGACAAGGCGGCAGGCGGAAAGAAGATGGGGAAACCCGGGATGCCGGCGCCGTTGGACGAGGCTGCGGATCCGCGGCGGGGGCAAGGGCGATTTGTAGAATCGATCGATTATTCCACGCAGGTTTGCCGCGAACTTCCCGCCGCCCGAAGGCCCCATGACCCCCAAGAACGACACCGGATCCGCCCCCCCCTCCACCGCGGAAAACCGCACCATGCAACCCTTGCATGCAGTGGCCTGGCCCACCGCGCAACGGCAAGAGGCATTCGAGGCGTGGCTCGCGCCGCTGGTCGACCTGCACGGCCTGCGGCCCGAATCGCTTCGCGCCGCCTCCAGCGACGCCAGCTTCCGCAGGTACCTGCGCATCGACCGCGCCGGCGGCGGCAGCCTGATCGTGATGGACGCGCCGCCCCCGATGGAAGACGTCCGCCCCTTCGTCAAGGTGGCCGGCCTGATCGCCCAGGCGGGCCTGCACGCGCCGGCTGTGCTCGCGCAGGAACTGGACCAGGGCTTCCTGCTGCTGAGCGACCTGGGCAACGAGTTGATGCTCCCCCAACTGCAAAGGCAGCAGGGCCTCGAGGGCGGCCTGGCGCGCAATGAAGCGCTGATGCGGCAGGCGGTGCAGCTGCTGGTGGACTGGCAAACCAGGGTGGACGCCAGCGGCCTGCCCGCCTACGACGACGCCCTGCTGCGCCGCGAACTGGCCCTGTTCCCCGAATGGTGCGTGGCCAAAGAGTTCGGCGTGGCCTGGACGGACGACGAGCGGCGGCAATGGCAGGAGGCCTGCGACTTGCTGGTGGCCAGCGCCCTGGCGCAGCCCCAGGTCGCCGTGCACCGGGACTACATGCCGCGCAACCTCATGGTCACGCCCGACGGACTGGGCCTGCTGGACTTCCAGGACGCGGTGCGGGGGCCGATCACCTATGACGCGGCCTCCCTGGTCCGCGATGCCTTCTTCAGCTGGGAAGAAGAGCAGGAGATCGATTTCGCGGTGCGTTATTGGCAGGCTGCCCGCAAAGCCGGCCTGCCCGTGGACGATGATTTCGGCGAATTCTGGCGCGCGCTGGAATGGATGGGCCTGCAGCGCCACCTGAAAGTGCTGGGCATCTTCTGCCGGTTGAAGCACCGCGACGCCAAACCCCGCTACAGCGAAGACCTTCCCCGCTTCTTCGCTTACGCCCACAAGGTCGCCTCCCGGTACAACAACCTTCGCCCGCTGGCCAGGCTCCTGGAGCCCTTGATGGGCGAGACGCGGGTGGAAGCTTTCTACTGACCCGCAGCACGCTGCCCGACAGCGACGGGCAGCCTCAGCGCTTTTCGCGGGCGCCGAGCCAGGGGTCCCGCGGTTCTCCGCCGAAAGCCTCCAGCAAGAAGTCCCACAACGCCCGCGTGCGGGCCGGCACGTATTTGCGGGTGGGCATGGCGATGTAGATCGAGGCGTGGATCAGCTGCCAATCGCACACCACCCTTTCCAGCGAACCGTCCTGCAGCGCAGGATGGACCACGAAAGACGGCAGGCCCGCGATGCCCAGGCCGGCTTTGGCCGCGGCGAAAAGGGTGTCGATGTGGTTGGTGACGAGGGTGGCGCGGATCGAATCCAGGGTGACGCTGGCGATGGCCGGCGCACCCATCGGGCTTTCCGTGGCGGCCGGCGCGGCGGTTTCGCCGTTTCGCGCGCCCGCCGACCGCTCCTTGTTGTCCATGTGGAAAGAAACTTCCCGGATGCTGCTAGGCGCCATGACGCGGTGCCTCATCAGGTCCTTGGGGTGGACCGGGCGGCCACGCTCGTTGAGGTAGGCGGGGGAAGCGCAAACCACCCAGGCTGAATGCGCCAGCAGGCGCGCCACGTACTCGCCCTCCAGAGGCTGCTGCCCGACCAGCAAAACCGTGATGTCGAAGTTTTCGTCGACCGTAGACACCGGCCCCGGCGCCGACAACTCGATGGTCACCTTGGGAAAACGCGCTTTGAATTCCGGCAACCGCGGCGCCAGTTGATGCACCGCGAAAGCAGGCGGCGACAGCACCCTCACCACACCGCGGGGCTCGGAGGTGGCTGCGCTTGCCAGGGCTTCGGCTTCTTCCACTTCCGACAGGATCTGCCTGACGCGTTCAAGGTAGAGCTCGCCGGTGTCGGTCAATGCCAGGCGGCGCGTGGTCCGGTTGATCAGGCGCACGCCCAGGTGTTCCTCCAGGTCTGCCACCAGCCGCGTCACCACCGCGGCCGACAGATTCAACGCCCGCGCCGCAGCGGCAAAACTGCCTTCGTCGATGACACGGGCAAACACCCGCATGGAGTGGAGACGATCCATGAGCCCCTCTATTATTTCTTATTCAGCAACTCGCCATTCTAAGTTGCGATCTTTATTTATGCAAAAGCAATAAATACAGTGAGACCCATGCCAACCGATGGCTGCCACGGACTTTCGAACCGCTGGCTTCAAAGGAGTATCGATCATGAAAAACACCTTGACCCTTGCTTTGGCCGCCTTGTTGGGTGCCGCCGCCTTCAGCGCTCAAGCGGCCGACGCCCCGTCGCCATCCGCCAGCTTGACCCGGGCGGAAGTGCGCGCCGAATTCCTGCGGGCCCGCGCCGCAGGACAATTGCCGTCTCCAGCCGATGTCTATGGCCCCGCGTTGTCGCAGGCGATGAATCAGTCCGCTTTCGACACGCGGCGCCAGAGCGCCGCCATCAAGACCACGGACGCGGCGCCCGCCCAGGTTGCGGCAGCAGCCTCAGCCGCAAGGTAAGTCGCCCGCAGCAAGGCTCAGGCGACTGCCTGAACGTTTTCTCGCTGGATTTCCTGCCCAGCCGCGGCGCGGGCCAACACCCAGCGCTCCAGGTCGGGCGCCGCCAGGGGATGGCTGATCAATTCGCCTTGCAATTCATGGCAACCCTGGAAGGCGAGAAAGGCGCGTTGCGCTTCGGTTTCCACGCCTTCAGCCATCGCGGTGATGCCCAGGCTGCGGGCCATTTGGATGATGGCGCAGGCGATCGCTGCGGAGTCGGTGTCGCCCGGAAGGTCGTGGACGAAAGATCGGTCGATCTTCATCTTGTCGATGGGCAATTCCTTCAAATGGCCCAGTGACGAATACCCCGTGCCGAAATCGTCCACCGAGATCAGGATGCCCATCGCGCTGAGTTGGCTGAGCCGCCGCCGGACGCCGGCGAGGTCGTCCATCAACATGCGCTCGGTCAGTTCCAGTTCGATCAATTCACCGGCGGCGCCCTCATCCGCCAGGATTGCCGCCACCGCTTCGACAAAGCCGCCCGATTGGAACTGCATGTTCGAGAGGTTGACGGCGACAGGCCCGATGTTCAAACCTTGAGCGCGCCAACGTGCGGCCGCGCGCGCCGCCTCCCGCAACACCCATTGGCCGAGCGGCAGGATGAGCCGCTGCTGTTCCGCCACGGGAATGAAGTCGTCGGGCATCAGCAGCCCGCGCGTCGGGTGATGCCAGCGGATCAGCGCCTCGACGCCCACCAGCGCGCGGGAGTCGGCATCGACCTGCGGCTGGAAATACAGCTCGAACTCGCCCCGGGCCAGGGCCTGGGCCAATTCCCCTTCCATGACCAGGTCAGCGTAGGCGTTGCTCGCCATCTCCGGCGTAAAGAAGCAGTAGCCCGCCCGGCCGCGCGCCTTGGCCTGGTACATGGCGGTGTCTGCGTTCTTGATCAGCGCGTCGGCCGTGGTGCCGTCTTCAGGGAAGAGCGCAATGCCGACGGACGGCGTCACCGACAGCGGCCAGCTTTCGACGGACACCGGCGCTTCCACCGCGCCGAGCAGCTTGCCGGCGACTTCCTCGACCTCGGCATGGCTGCCCGCGTCGGGCAGCAGCACCATGAACTCGTCGCCGCCGAACCGGGCTACCAGGTCGGTCTGGCGCAGGCAACTGGTGATGCGCTTGGCCACGGTGCGCAGCAGCACATCGCCGGCCAGGTGGCCCAGCGAATCGTTGACGCGCTTGAAGTGGTCCAGGTCGATGAACAGCAAGGCCATCGGCTCGACCGCTTCGCCGCGGGACGTCTTGCTTCGCGAACCGGCGATCAGGCCGTCCAGGCGCTCCATGAACGCTGTGCGGTTGGGCAGGCCCGTAAGGGCGTCGTGGTGGGCCTGGTAGTGGATGCGGGCCCGCGCGGCCTCGCGGTCGCGCAGGTCGCGCACGATGGTCATGCGCAGGCGCTTGCCGTGTCGGGTGATGGTGCGGACGATGAACTCCACCGGCAAACGCTGGCCCCGCTTGTCGATCAAGACGCTTTCGTAGGCCGTCTCCTGGCCCGACGACATCACCGACACCACCTTGGCGACGTGATCGGGGGCGATGAATTCCAGGGTCTTGCGGCCCAGCAGCTCGTCCAGGCCATAGCCGAGCAGCTCGCAGATAGGTGGATTGGCGTCGGTCACGACGCCGTTGTGGTGGAAAACGATGCCCTCGGCGCTGGCTTGCATGAATTTGGCAAGGCGCTCCTCGGACTCGCGCAACGCCTGCTCCGCCAAGCGGTGGCGGGTGATGTCGGAGATCAGGACGAAACCGCCGACCGGCTCGTTCTGCGCGTTGAGGTGGGGCAGGATGTTGACCTCGATATAACGGAAGCCGCCGTCAGCGGTCGTCAGCTGGCGTTCGTAGGAAACGCCCTTGCGCTCCCTCAGCACGTGGTTCACCTGGGGCTGGATCTGCGCCGCGGCCTCTTCGCCGATCACCTCGCCGAAGGTGCGGCCGATGATGCTGTGCTCTTCCCAGCCGAAGGTGTGCGCATAGCTGCTGTTGGCGAACTGGCAGGCGAAATTGACGGCGTCGTAATAGGCGATCAGCACCGGGACGTTGTTGGCGAGCAGGCGGAACTGCTCCGCTTGCGCTTCCAGCAGCCTGGCCGTGTGGCGCGCCTGGCTGACGTCGTGCAGCACGCAGCTGTAGCACTCGCTATCGGGCAGCCACTGCGCCTGGAATTCGAAACACTCGGGGATGTCTTTGCCAAGGACGACCCGAGGGTGCAGGGACAGGTCGAAATCCCGCCTCGAAGACAGGGCTCCCAGCAAGTCCTGGCAGGAGGATGGACTGAGCCATTGGCACTCCTGCTGCAGGCATTCGACGCCTTCGGGCACGCGGCCGGCGAGGTAGCGGCTGAAGGCGCGGTTGCTCCTCAACACCCTGCCATCGGCCGACAGCACGACCGCCATGGTGGGCAAGGCATCCCAGGGATTGGGGTCGGTGGATGGGGGGGGTGGATTTTGCATAGGGGTGTGAGCGTACACGGCACCGCGCCGCCTTCACACCCCCTCCAGGGTGACTCGGGCCAGGCACAGGTCGTCCCAGGCCCGGGCCTTTTCTTCCAGGTTCCGCAGCAGGTAGGCGGGGTGGTAGGTGACGATCAGCGGCACCCCATGGAATTGGTGGACGCGTCCGCGGAGTTTGCCGATGGCCTCATTGCTGCGCAAGAGGCTTTGCACCGCGAACCGGCCCATGGCCAGGATCATCTTCGGCTGCACCAGTTCGATCTGCCGTTCGAGGTAGGGCTGGCACTGCGCCAGTTCCTCCGGCGCGGGGTTGCGGTTGCCCGGTGGCCGGCACTTCAAGGTGTTGGCGATGAAGACCTGGGTCGCCGGATCGCCGTCCGGCTGACCGGGTGACGGATCCCGCGACAGCCCGAGCGCGCGCAGCATGTTGTCCAGCAGTTGGCCCGACTTGCCGACGAAGGGTTGGCCCTGACGGTCTTCCTGCTCGCCGGGCGCTTCGCCGACGATCATCCAGTGCGCCCGGGGATGCCCCACGCCGAACACCGTCTGGGTGCGGCTGCGGCACAGCGAGCAAGCGGTGCAACCCGCCACCGCTTCGCGCAGGGCGTCCCAGCCCATGGCCGCGACGCCTTCGGGGGGCGAGCCCTGGATCAGGATGGGCTGGGCGGATGGGGCCGTGCCCCGCTCGGCCGAAGGCGGCGGCTTGCGCTCCGGCGAAGCGGGCGCCGGCTGGCCTGTGGCGGCGGATCGTGCAGGCTCCAGAGCGGCCGCCGGCGCCGGCTGTTCCGGTGCGAACCACAGCGGCGTGCCCATCTCCGCAAGCATGGCGCGTTGCCGCGCGCTCCAGCTCATGGCGAATCCTCCGTCAGGCGCATCGCCATCACCACCGCGTCTTCGCGCTGCCCCAGCGCGGCGGGGTAGTAGCCGCGGCGCAGGCCGATGTTCTGGAATCCGAAGTGGCGGTAGACCGCCTGCGCGTGCGCATTGCTCTGCCGCACTTCGAGCCATACCTTGTGCGCCGAAGCCGCCCTCGAATGCGCGACGAGCGCGTTCAACAGCGTGCGCGCGTGCCCCCGACCCTGGTGCTCGGGCGCCACGGTGATGTTGAGCAGGTGCATTTCGTCCACCCCGTGCATGCCGACGAAATACCCGACCAGCCGGCGCTGGGGGTCGACCAGGAGTTCGGAGGGATAGCCGGCGGCGAGGGAATCGATGAAGTTGCCGCGCGTCCAGGGGAAGGCATAGGCGCGCTGCTCAACGGCCATGACGGCGTCCAGCCAGTCGACGGTCAGCGGCCGCAGCGCCTCCTGCGCGGCCTGGCGCAGGCGGGTGGTCATGGCAACCCCCGGTGTTCGACGGCTGCCGCGGCGGCGCGCGCCGCATCGCGCTCGGCCGTGGTCTGCGCGACCTTGTCGCGGACGTAGAGCGGCAGCGCCAGCGCCGCGTCGACCGCTGCGCCCTGCCGCCAGGCCTGCGCGGCGACCGCCGCCAATGCCTGGGCCCGCACCTGGGCGTGCGGGAAGCGCGGCAGGTCGGCCGGCAGCGCCGGCGGCGAGAAAACATCGGCGAAGGCCAGCAGGGCATTCCCGGCCAACCCTTGCGGAGGCGCGTCGCCCCACACGGCCGCCAGGCGCTGCGGCTGGCTCAGCAGCGGCGCCGAACAGATTTGCCAACGCCCGGCCTCGGCAAGCCAGCGGTATTCGCCGGCGTAGGCCTCGCCCATGCGGGCATCGGTGGCCACCCAGAGCGGCGACGCCGACGCCATCGCCTGGGCGCCCTGCGACATGCAGGCGTCTTGCGCGACCACCATCAACGAGTCGAGCGGGACGACGGGCCGGTCGGCACCGAGCGCCAGGCCTTGGGCGACCGAGCAGGCCGTGCGCAACCCCGTGAAGGCGCCCGGCCCGCGGCCGAAGGCGATGGCGTCGAGCTGGGGCCACGACAACCCCGCCTGCGCGAGCATCCCCTGCGCGCGGGCGATCAATTGGCTGGACGCGGCGGCGCCGCCCTCCCCGTCGAAGACCAGCACTTCGCCCGGCAGCACGAGGGCGATGCTCAGGGCCTGGGTGGAGGTGTCGAACGCGAGGAGGCGGCTCATGTGCCGCCTCCGCGGCCTGGGCGCGGCACGGCGGCGACCGGGCGCATGCGGCTGGGGGGAACCGAAAACATGGCGCAAGTTTATCCGTGGGTCCACGGCTCGGCCTACCGGGCGCAGAGCCCATGCGATCATCCCCGGATGAAGGATCCAACGACACAGCACACGGCTTCCACCCGCTCCGCCGCGGCCCGCCACGCGACCGCATGGCGGCGCGGTTTCCTGGCGGCATCGCTCGCCTTGGCCGCCTGGACGGCCGCCGCGCAGCCGCCGTTCCTGCCGGCGGAGGTGGAAGCCGCCTTGGCGCGCGAGCAGGTGCCACGGGAAGCGATGGTCGCCGTGGTGCACGACCTGGGCAGCGCCCAACCCCGCCTGGCCTGGCAGGCCGAACGCCCGGTGAACCCCGCGTCGTTGATGAAGCTGTTCACCACCTACGCCGCGCTGGACCTGCTCGGCCCGGCCTGGTCGTGGAACACGCCGGTCTGGCTGACCGGGCCGGTCAATGCGAACGGCGTGCTGGAAGGCAACCTCGTGATCAAGGGCAACGGCGACCCGAAGCTGGTCGTCGAAAGGCTGTGGCTGATGCTGCGCCGCGTGCAGCAGTTCGGCGTGCGGGAGGTCCGCGGGGACATCATCCTCGACCGCAGCGCCTTCAGCGCGCCCCAGCAGAACCCTGGCGATTTCGACGGCGAGCCCCTGCGCCCCTACAACGTGCCGGCCGACGCGCTCTTGCTCAACTACAAGTCGGTGGTGATGAGTTTCACACCCGACCCCGCCCGCGGCGTCGCCCTGGTGAGCCCCGACTTGCCGCTGGCCGGCCTGCGCGTGGACGCCAGCGTGCCGCTGAGCAACGGCGCCTGCGGCGACTGGCGTGGCGGGCTCAAGGCGGATTTCTCCGACCCGCTGCGCTGGCGCTTCGGCGGCGGCTACCCCGCATCCTGCGGTGAGAGGTTCTGGCCGGTGGCCTACACCGATTCCAACGCCTACAACGAGCGTGCGGTGCTCGGCCTCTGGCTGAGCCTGGGCGGCAAGCTCGGCGGCGTGGTGCGCGACGGCCTGGCGCCCGCCGGGCCGCCGACCTTCGACAACGCGTCGCCGGCGCTGTCGGAAGTGGTGCGCGACATCAACAAGTTCAGCAACAACGTGATGGCCCAGCAGCTGTTCTACACGCTGGCCGCCCAGCAGGCGCGCGGCCCGGCGACGCCCGAGGCCGCGCGCGAGGTGCTGCGCAACTGGGCGCTCGAACGCCTGGGCGAAGCGGCGCGCGCGCTGGTGGTGGACAACGGGTCGGGCCTGTCGCGCCAGAACCGCGTCACGGCGTCGCTGCTGTCGCAACTGCTTCGCAGCGCCTGGGGCAGCACGTCGATGCCGGAGCTGATGAGCTCGCTGCCGGTCGGCGGAATCGATGGCACCCTCAAACGCAGCAAGGCCGCGACCGGCCGCACGCACCTGAAGACCGGTTCACTGCGCGACGTGGCCGGCGTCGCGGGCTACGTGCTCGCGCCGAACGGGCAGCGCATGGCGGTGGTGGCCGTCATCAACCACCCGAACGCGAACGCGGCCCGGCCCGCGCTCGATGCCCTGGTGCAGTGGGCATCGAACACGGCGCGCGCCGCGGCCACGCCAGCCGCGGTGGACACAGCCGCCCCGCCGCCCGTCGCCCGGTGAACCCCATGCCGACCTGGACCGACTGGATGGGCTACGCCGCAGCCGTCCTCACCACCACTTCCTTCGTGCCGCAAGCCTGGCTGACCTTCCGCAGTCGCGACGTCAGCGGCATCTCGCTCGGCATGTACGGCACCTTCACCGCGGGCGTGGCGCTGTGGCTGGCCTATGGGATCGCCTTGCGCGCCTGGCCGATCGTGATCGCCAACCTGATCACGCTGTGCCTGGCCAGCAGCATCCTGACGATGAAACTGCTGCTGAGCCGGCCCGGCCGCTGAGGCCGCCGGGCTCCTCTCCTCCACGCCACGCTGGAAGCGAACGGGCCCGCGGTTGCCCGCGGTGGCCCGGCGCGTGGAAGGGGATGCCCCCTGCGCATTGTCCCGTCAGGCGGGCATCAGATCCAGCCGTAGCCCTTGAGCAGCTTCAGGATTTCGTCGCTGAAGACCTTGTGGCCGCCGGTGGTGGGGTGCAGGCCATCGGCGAAGAACCAGGTGGTGTCGCTGGCGCCGGCGGCCAGGCCGTTGTAGACCGCGCCCGGCGTGCTATTGCAGAACAACGAGGAGCCGTCCTTCACCGCGCCCTGGGTGACCACGGAGATCTTGGCCGCGTCGCAGGCCGGGCTGGCGACATTGGCGATGCCGTAGTTCACCGGCTGGGCGACGATCGATTTGAAGAGGCCGTAGGCGTCGATGATCTGGACGGGTTGGCCGTTCAAGCTGTCTCGCAGCCAGATGTTGAGCACGTCCGCCAAGGCGGTGAGCTGGCCGCGGGCCGATGCGGGCACGGTGGAACCGAACGGCGAAGCGGCCAGGTCGGGCACCGTGACCACCGCCACGTATTTGGCGCCCTTGCCCAGGATCTCGGTGCGGACGTAGCCCGCCAGTTCCTGGGCCGCTTTCTTGACCTCGCCCTGGGCGGCGAAGGCGTTGGCCTGGTTCAGGCTGTCGGCCTGGGCCTGGGTGATCTTGCCCGCCGCCACGTCGGCCGCGTTCTGCGTCGCCTTGGCCGCGAATCCGCTGAACTGCACCAGCACGTCGTTGGCGCCGGCCAGCACCAGCACCAGCTCATTGCCTTTGAAATTGCCGAAGCGCTCCAGGTGGTTGGCGATTTGCGTCTTCACCGGCACCGTCAGCGCGCCGCCGGCTTTGCCGATGCCATTGGGATCGGTGACGCGGGAGCCGCCTTGGCCGTAGGCGGTGCAGCTCGCGGCCAGGGCGGGATTGGCCGCCGCCGGGCATTTGACCGAAGCGGCGCCAAAGCCCACTTCATGCGGCGTGATCGCCAGGCCAAGCGACTTGGCCAGGTTCTCCACCCAGACGGTGCCGGTGGCGCTGTTGGTCGTGAACTTGCCCCCGAAGTAAGGCGCCGCGCCATTGCCCGTCAAGGAAGTCGCGGGGGCGTAGCTGCCGGCGTCGCTCAGGCTGTCGCCGAACGACACCACCGAGACGAAGTTGCCCTTGGCCGTGGGCGCGCCCGCAGGCCCGGTGGTGTCGGGCGTGTCCGACCCACCGCCGCCACAGGCGGCCAGGAGGAACGACGCGGCGGCCAATGCAGCCCAAGAACGATTCAACTTCATGGAGTCCCCTTGTTTGGATGTTGGTGGCCGGGTAGGCATTCGTCTAGCGCCTCGAAGGGCAACCCGACCATGAACGGAACGATCACGATTGATAAACGAACGACCGTTCGTTTTTCGCGAAGCACTATAGGACCGCCACTCTAGGCCTAGAAGCAGGGCAAACCCGGCACCGTGGCGCAAGGACGTCGCTCAAAAACAGGACGCCGCGCGGATGCCCGGTTTCAAGAAGCTTCAGAACGGATTGCCGGTGGCCCTCACCCGCGCCGCCTCGCCCAGGCGCGAATGGCCGCCCGCCGAGAGGTGGGTGCCGTCCGCCCACAGCCAGTTGGTGGGGCCGGCGCCCGACACCAGGGTTTCGCTCGTGCAATCCGGCAGAGCGACGGCGCAGGCGGCGCTGTTGATGTTGGCGTATTCGTAGCTGGCGGGGTATTGGACGATCTGCTGCACCAACTCGTCGGCCAGGACCAAGCCGATGCGCGTGCCGTCGTTGATCAGCGTGACCCGCAGCTTGGTGTGGAAGGCGGTCATCAGGCGCTTGACGAGGGCGGCGCGGTCGGTGTCGGTGAACGCGGTTTTCTGGGCCTGCGCGTAAGGCGTCAGGCTCTGGTCGGGCATGGTGGAGACGATGACACGCGCGCCGGCCTCGGCCAGGCGGTTGGCCTGGGTGGCGTAAGCGGTGCCGGCGGCCTCCATCGCGGCGATCAAGGCTGGTTCGTTGCTGCCGTTGTAGAGCGCGTACTGGGCCCACAAGTCGTTGGGCCCGGCCAGCAGCGAGACCAGGTCCTTGCTGCCCAGCCGGTTGCCGGACGCGGCCAGCACCTGGTCGATCTGCGTCTTCAGGTCGGCCACCTTGGCGCCGGGCTGCGCGAAGATGCGGCTGGGCGACGCGGCCGTGCCACCGCACTCGGGGAAATACAGGCCGAAGGAGTTGGCGAGGATCTGGTTCCAGGACTTGTGGACGCTGCAGTCGACCGCGGTCTTGTCGGCGTTCACGCCGTTGATGCCGTAGTTGCGGCCGGTGGACGTGAGGACGCTGGTTTCGTCGCCGAAGGACAGCAGGCGGTCGGGCACGAACTTGGTGACCTGGTCGCCGCCGCCGCAGGCGGCCATCAGCGCCGCGGCCAGGATGGAGACCGCGGCTGCGGCCGCGCGGCGCGGCGCGCGCGCACAGGGGGAACGGGTCACGCCAACAACTCCAAACATACAGACTCCAGACTCAAGGTTCTTCATTCACATCGGCGGGGACGGCGGTACGCGGCGCGGGCCGCGCGGCCGCCACCCGTCAGGCGGCGGCCCTGCGCAAACGGTCGCGCACGCCTTCCCACTCCGGCGTGTCGGGCGGCTCTTCCACCCAGATGATCTTCGCGCCCCGTTCATCGAAGCCGCGCAGCACGGCGAACAGTTCATGGGCGACCGCGTCGGGCCCGTCGGGCATGCGGCGCACCCAGCCCCCGCCCGCCAACTCGCGGGAGGGGAGGCGGGAATATACCGCCAGCTTCAACGGCGCACTGGAGGGGACGGACTCCAGCATCGACAGCGCCTGCGACAGCAGCGCAGCGGGCATCAGGCGCAGCGGCGCGTCGGGCGCGTAATGCGATTCCAGGTTGCCGGACACGCGTGGCGAGAACGCGTTGCGCTGGGCCACGGGCTGGCCGAGCAGCGCCTCCAGTTGCGGCCGCGCGAGCTGGCCGGGCCGCAGCAGCACCGCCTGGGTGGCGCGGCAATCGACGATGGTGGATTCGATGCCCACCTCGCAGGCGCCGCCGTCCAGCACCCAGAGCGACTCGTCGAATTCGGCACGCACATGCTCGGCGGCCGTCGGACTGATTCGGCCGAAGCGGTTGGCGCTCGGCGCGGCGATGCCGGCCACGCCGACGGCCGCCGCGGCACGCAGCAGGGCCTGCGCGACGGGATGGGAGGGGCAGCGCAGGCCGATGCTGTCCTGGCCGCCCGCGGCAGAGGCGGCGATGCCCGGCCGGCGCTCGACGATGACCGTCAGCGGCCCCGGCCAGTGGGCAGTCATCAGGCGCTGCGCGGCTTCGGGCAAGGCCGGCGTGAAAGCCAGCGCCGCGGCGGCGTCGGCGACATGCACGATCAGCGGATGGTCGCTGGGCCGCCCCTTGGCCTCGAAGATCTTGGCCACCGCCTCGTCACGGTCGGCGCGCGCGCCCAGGCCGTAGACCGTCTCGGTGGGAAACGCCACCAGCTCGCCAGCGGCCAGCCGGTCGGCGGCCCGCGCGATCACCGTAGGGTCGGAGCCATCCAGTTGCATGAGCGATCGGTCCCGGCCGCGAAGTCGCGCTTCGGTTTCAGAAGGCCGGCAGGCCCAGCAGCGCAGCCGCTTGCAAGGCGGTGGCCCGGGCCTGGGCCGGCGTGGCCGCGGTGACGGTGAGGTGGCCCATCTTGCGGCCCTTGCGCGCCTGGGGCTTGCCGTAGAGGTGCAGGTGCACGCCAGGCAGCGCCAGCACGTCGTTCCAGCCGGGCGTGCGTTCGGTGCCGGCGGCGTCGAACCACAGGTCGCCCAGCAGGTTGAGCATGACGGCGGCGGAATGCAGACGCGGCTGCACGAGCGCGGTGCCCGTCATCGCGCGCACCTGCAGGTCGAACTGCGACATGTCGCAGGCGTCGATGCTGTAGTGGCCCGAGTTGTGCGGCCGCGGCGCCATCTCGTTGGCCACCAGGCTGCCGTCCTGCAGCACGAA
>CBJNAE010000015.1:0-24632 GCA_966433995.1 uncultured Ideonella sp.
CGAGAGCGCCTTGGTGGCGCTGTTGAGCGCGCCCTTGGCGGCGGCGTAGTTCACCTGCCCGCGGTTGCCGGTGATCGACGCGACCGAGGAGATGTTGATGATGCGGCCCCATCGCGTGCGGATCATCGGCATCGACAGCGGCTGCGTGACGTTGAAGAAGCCGTTCACCGAGACGTCGATCACGCCGTCCCACTGCTCGGGCCGCAGCCCCGGGAAGGCGGCGTCGTCGTGCGTGCCGGCGTTGTTCACCAGCACCTGCACCGGGCCGTCCTGCAGCAGCTTCGCGCAGGCGGCGGCGGCGGCTTCGCGGTCGGTGAGGTCGAAGGCGACCGCCTCGGCGCTGCCGCCGGACGCGGCGATCTCATCGGCCAGGGCGTGCGCGGCGTCGATGCGCCGGTTGGCGTGCAGTACCACGTGCAGGCCGCCCTGCAGCGCCAGGCGGCGCGCGATCGCGCTGCCGAGGTCGCCGCTGGCGCCGGTGACGAGGGCGCGTTTCTTCTTCGGTGAGGCCTCGGCCGTGTGGTTCGTCGTCGTCATGTTGCCAGGGCGGTGTTGAGCACCACGGCGGCCCGCCCCGAGGCCAGCGGCCGGCCGAGGTGGTGCACCGTGAAGGCGTAGAGGATCTGGTTGGCGTCGCCGGCCTGCCGCACCGCTTCGATGCGCAGCTCGTCGGGCTGGCCGTCGGTGGGCCGGGGCAGGTCGTCCAGGCGCAGCGCGTGCAATTGCACGCCGCGCGCGCTGGCCAGGAAGCCGGGCGTGGCCGGTGTGCCCGCCGCCTGGCCGATGAGCGAGCCGTGCAGGGCCATGGCCTGGGCGGCGTATTCGATCGCCGCGCTGGCCAGCAGCCCGCTGCGGGTGCGCAACGGGTGCGAAGTGTCGCGGTGGTTGCTGGCCGCGCAGGCGATCGACTCGGGCGACCACCGCAACATGCGGCCGAGCAGGCACATGCTGCCGCTGTGGGGGATGCGCGCGGCGATGCCTTCATGCGCCAGCGTGGCCGGTGCCATCGACCCGGCGGCGCCGGCGCCGTCCTTGGGGTGGTCGGCCGATGTCATGGCCGGGCCGCCACTGCGACCTTCAGCCGCATCGCGGGAAGGTAGTCCACGACCACCGTCTCAGGCGCGGGCCCGGCGGTGGCCAGCGCCTGCAGCAGAGGCAAGGCCGCCGCCGCGGGGATGGCGCGGCGCAGCCCGTCCAGGTGGGGGTCCGCGCAGGCGGTGGGTGGCCCGCTTTCGGCCGGGTCGGCCAGTTCGATCTCCAGCACGGCCAGCGCGGTGGCGGCCGGCGCGGGGGTCAGCAGCAGCGCCAGGCCGAGGTGGTCGGGCAGCGGCCGGGTGGCGTGCAAGGGCTCCGGGTAGGGCGAATCGCTGGCCACCAGCAGCACCGGCTGGCCGCTGGCCACCACGCTCACGGTGGCCTCGACCAGGCCGGCCGCGAAGCTGCCGTCGAAGGCGCACAGGCTGGTGGACGAAGCTTGGCTGCCCACCGCGATGTGCCAGCAGCCCGATGCGGCGTTGTGCACCGAGTTCGTGAAGCGGGTGGGCGACACGACGGGCTGCGGCGTGGCCAGCGTCTCGCACAGCGCGTGGCAGTTCGAGCCCTCGCCGCTGCTGGAGGTGAAGACGGTGGCCAGCCGGCTGGGGTCGACCCCGGCCATCGCCACCGCTTCGTCGGCCACCGCCAGCGCCAGCTTGACCGCCGCGCCGGCCCGCCGCCGCTCGGCCGCGGGCAGCCGGGCCGGAGGCGACAGCACCGTGGCCGCCGGCACATGGGGCTGGGCGCCGCACAGCACGTCGCGGGCCACGGCCCAGGAGGCCAGGCCCGGGCCTACCAGGCCGACGCCTTGCACGGCCACTTTCAATGTCGTCGCGGCGGTCATGCCTCAGCCCTCCCGAGCACCAGGCTGGCGTTGGAGCCGCCGAAGCCGAAGGAGTTGGACAGCACATGGCGCAGCTCGCCGTGCTGGTTGGCCTGCAGGTAGTTCACTTGCAGGTCGGGGTCGCGCTCGCGCAGGTTCAGCCCGGCGGGGCGCAAGCCGTGCCGCAGCGCCAGCAGCGAGATCACGGCCTCCAGGCCGCCGGCGGCGCCCAGGGTGTGGCCGGTGGCGCCCTTGGTCGAGCTGCACGGCGTCCCGGTGCCGAAGACGGCGCGCACCGCCCGGTCTTCCGAGGCGTCGTTGCTCGGCGTGGCGGTGCCGTGCAGGTTGATGTAGTCGATCCGGGCCGGTTCCAGCCCGGCCTGCGCCAGGGCGCCGCGCATCGCGGCGATCGCGCCGGCGCCTTCGGGGTGGGGCGTGCTCATGTGGTGGCCGTCGTTGCTCTCGCCGAGGCCCAGCAGCCAGCCTTCGGGCGGGCCGGGCAAGGCGCCCGGCTCGCGCTCGACCAGCGCGAAGGCCGCGGCCTCGCCGATCGACAGGCCGTTGCGCGCGGCGTCCCAGGGCCGGCAGATGTCGGGAGACAGCAGTTCCAGCGAGTTGAAGCCGTACAGCGTGGTCAGGCACAGGCTGTCGACGCCGCCGACGACCGCCGCGTCGATCAGGCCGGCGTCGATCAACCGCGCCGCGTTGCCGAAGACCTTGCTGCTGGACGAGCAGGCGGTGGACACCACCCAGGCCGGGCCACGCAGCCCCAGCGCTGCCGCCACGAAGGCGGCGAGCGAATAGGTGTTCTGCGTCGGGCCGTAGAGGAAGTCGGCCGGCAGTGCGCCGCTTTCCGGGTCGCGGCGCCGGTAGGCGAGTTCGGTCTCCAGCAGGCCCGAGGTGCTGGTGCCCAGCAGCACCGCGACGCGGTGCGCGCCCCAGCGCGCCTGGGCGGCCGCCACCGCGTCGATGAAGCCGTCCTGCCGCAGGCCGAGCCAGGCCAGGCGGTTGTTGCGGCAGTCGAAGCGGGACAGGCTGTCGGGCAGCGCGACGCTGTCGACGCCCTGCACTTCGCCGGTCCAGGTGGCCAGCGGCAGTTGCTCGAAGCGCAACGGTGCCAGCCCGCCGCGTTGTTCCTCCAGCGCCTGGACGTGCGCCGCCTTGCCGGCGCCCAGGGCGCTGGTGGCGGTGCAGCGGGAGATGGGCAGGGGGCGGCGCGGGGACATCGCCGGGGTCACCGCAGGCCGCCCGCGCCGGACGGGCCGGCCAGCCGCGCGACGAGCAGCACGTTGGCGAAAGGCGTGCCGCGGCTCATCGGCTCGCTGCGCACTTCGGCGAAACCCAGGCCGTGCAGCGTTTCCCGCCACTGCGCCAGCGTGCGGCCGTATTGCGGCAGCACACGGTGGCCGCGCACGAAGGTCACGACGGCGTCCACCCATTGGCTGATGCGGAAGCCGCGCCGGGAAGCCGCGTCGCCCACGCGCAGCAGCAGCGTGCCGCCCGAGGCGGCCAGGGCATCGCGCACCCGGGCCAGCACGGCGTCCTGCTCGGGCACGGTGATGTAGTGCAGCACGTCGAGGATGACGACGGTGTCGGCCTCGGGGAAGGCGGTGGTGCGCATGTCGCCGCAGATGAATTCGGCCGCGCCGCCCAGCGCCGCCTGGGCGCGCGCCACGTCGCGCGGCATCAGCTCGATGCCGGTGACGCGGGCACCCGCGGGCGCGGGCGCCCAGCCGGCGGGCCAGCGGCCCTGCCGGGCGAGTTCGCCGCTGGCTTTCAACAAACTGGCCAGCAGGCCCTGCCCGCAGCCGATGTCGACCACGCGGGCGCCGGGTGGGATCAGGCCTTCTTTCAGCAAATGCTGGAAGACAGGGTCGAAGCCGAGCTTGCCGCGCGCGAAGTTCCAGGCGAAGCGGCCGCCGCCGCGGTAAGGCTGGGTGGCCGCTTCGAGCAGCGAAGGCCAGGCCGGCGAGGGGGTGTCGAGGGAAGCGGATGTCATGCGGGAACGGGTTCCATCGGATGAGTGGGGGCCGCCGCCGCCGCCTCGGGCAGGGTGACGGTGCGCAGGCCGGCATTTTTCAGCCGCCGCAGCAGGGCCGGCAGGACCTCCAGCACCACCGGCTTGCCACTGGGCGCCAGCGCGGCGTTGCGGTCGTGCAGCAGCAGGATGTCGCCCGCGCTCAGGTCGCGCGTCAGGCTCGCCAGCACGCGTGCGGGGTCGGTTTTCACGGTGTCGAAGCCGCGCCGCGTCCAGCTGACCAGTTCCAGGCCTTGCCGGTGCAGCACGCGGTCGAGGAAGGGGTTGCGCAGGCCAGCCGGCGCGCGGAAGAAGCGCGGCAGCTCGCCAGTGACCTGGGCCAAACGCTCCTGCGCGAGCGCGACGTCGCGCTCGATCGCCCGCGGTCCCCAGACCGAGAAACTGTGGGCGTGCGCATGGCTGTGGTTCTGCACGCTGTGTCCGCGGCGCACGATCTCGCGGCACAGCGCCGGGTGCCGCTCGGCGTGCCGGGCGATGCAGAAGAAGGTGGCGCGCGCGCCGGCTTCGTCGAGTTGGTCGAGCACCGCGGGGGTCAGCGCGGGGTTGGGGCCGTCGTCGATCGTGACCGACACCTCGGCCCGGGCCTGCGAGGCGGCGGGCAGCCGCCGCATGTTCGGGCCCAGCCAGGTGGAGCGCGGCCACAGGCCGGCGCCGCAGAGCAGGGCGTGGTCCAGCGCCAGCGCGCCGACCGCCCAGGGCCACACCGGGGGCGACCAGGCCACCGCCGCCGCCGCCGCCGCATGGCAGGCGACGCTGGCCTTGACCAGCAGCGGCGCGCGCCAGGGGGCGCTGGAGGCGGCGGACGGCGCGTGGGGTGGCAATGGAGCGGGCATGGCGGAGGGTCGGCGCAGCAGCGAGTGGCGGGTGCCGCGTCCGCCGGAAGGCCAACGCAGGGCGCGGATTTTCCCACAGCCCTCCCCGCGCCGGCGCCCTTCTTCAGGGGCCGTGAGCGAATCTGCGCATCCGGGCGGGCGTGCCGGATCCGTTCCCGCTTGTCAGCCCAGCGGCGCGGCTTCTTCGGTGTCCCGCGCCATCTCGCGCGCCGCCTCGCCGGTGCGTCCCTGGCCGACGCGCGACTGCAGCGCCGCCATCTCCCGGCCCAATGCCTCTCGCGCCGGCGCGTCCATCATCTTCTCGACCTGCGGGAAGAGGTGTTCTTCCTCTTCCTTGTGGTGGTGCTCGGCCTGCTCCTTCAACACCTTTAGCTTGGCTTCGAACTGCGGCTCGCCGGCCTGCATCGCCAGCAGGTCGGCCAGCAGCCGCTTGAGCGAGAGGTGCTCCTCCAGGGACTCGCGCAGCACGTCTTCCGTCTTGCCGGCGTGCACCGCGGGATAGAAGACCTGCTCTTCCGACGCCAGGTGCTCGGCCAGCCGGTCGCCGGCGTCTTTCAGAAGCATGGGGCGGCGTCGATCGTCCGCCTCCAGCAACTGTTCCAGGCTGGCTTCGAGCTCGCGGTGCTGTCGGGTGAGGAGTTGGATGGCGTCCATGTCGGGCTTTCCTTGGCAAATGGGGCGGCCGCGCCGACGGGTGCGGCGCGGAAGAGCCCCATCATCGAAGCCCGCCCCACCGCCGTGTAGCGGCCAAGCCCGCGGCGCGCTGTCAGTCGATTCCGACAGTCCGCCGCTGCGGCGGCCGACGCGGCGAAGGCCCGTTGCACTGCGCCGCTTCCTGGGCCCGCCCACCACAATGGCCGCAGTCTTTCGCAGGGATGAGCAAAGAGAAAGAAAAAGCCACGTGACGCCCGACACTCCCATCGACACCGAGAGTGCGACCCGCACCGCCGCCATCCCCGCCGTCGCCGCTGACGCGCCCTTGCTGTTCGTCATCAACGGGGCATCGGGCCACACCGACGTCGACCAGACGCGCGCCACGATCGAAGCCGCCTTGCGCGAGGCCGGCCGCCGCGGCGAACTGCTGTTCAGTCCGCCGGGCGAGATCGCGCAGACCGCCCGCAAGGCCGCCGCCACCGCCGCCGCCCAGGGCGCGGTGCTGGTCGGGGTCGGCGGCGACGGCACCCTCAACGCCGTGGCCCAGGCCGCGCATGCCCAGGGCTGCGCCTTCGGCATCGTGCCCCAGGGCACCTTCAATTACTTCGCCCGCACGCACGGCATCCCGACCGAGACCTTGCCGGCCCTGCAGGCGCTGCTGGGGGGCGAACCGGTGCCGGTGCAGGTGGGCCTGGTCAACGGCCGGCTCTTCCTCGTCAACGCCAGCCTCGGCCTGTACCCCGAGCTGCTGCAGGACCGCGAGGCCTACAAGAACCGATTCGGCCGCAAGCGCTGGGTCGCCCTGCTGGCGCTGGCGGCCACCTTGCTGACGCACCGCAGCCAGCTGCGCATCCGCATCGAGCTGGCCGGCGGCGGCGCCCGCGAGGTGACGACGCCGACCCTGTTCGTCGGCAACAACCGCCTGCAGCTCGAACAGGTGGGCCTGCCCGAGGCGCCGGCGCTGGACGACGGCCGCATGGCGGCGGTGATGTCCCGGCCGATCGGCGCGCTGGCCATGCTCGGGCTGCTGCTGCGCGGCGCGATGGGCCGGCTCGGCGAGGCCGACGCGGTCGAGAGCTTCGAGTTCCGGCGCATGGTGGTCAAGCCGCGGCCGGCGTTCACGCGGCGCTGGCTGAAGGTGGCCTTCGACGGCGAAGTCAGCCACCTGCCGGCGCCGATCGAATTCAGCGTCGCGTCCCGGCCGCTCTACCTCTTGAAACCGGCGCGGGCACAGGCCGGGGGCGCCGGCGCATGAGCGTGCTGCTCCAGGTCTCGGACCCGCATTTCGGCACCGAGCGGCCACCCGTGGTGCAGGCCCTCTTGCGGCTGGCGCAGGCGCAGCGGCCGGCGCTGGTGGTGCTGTCGGGCGACATCACGCAGCGCGCACTGCCCGTGCAGTTCCGCGCGGCCCGGGCGCTGGTCGACGCGCTCGGCGCGCCGTGGATGGCCATCCCCGGCAACCACGACATCCCGCTGTTCGACCTGGCCTCGCGCCTGTTGCGGCCTTATGCGCGGCACCGCGCCGCCTTCGGCGACGAGCTGGAGCCGGTGTTCGAGTCGGCCGAGCTGCTGGTGGCGGGCGTCAAGACCACGCGCCGCTGGCGGCACAAGAACGGCGAGGTGTCCGGCGCGCAGGTCGAACGCGTCGCCGCGCTGTTCGCCCGCTCCGAGCCTCGGCAACTGCGCGTCGTCGTCGTGCACCAGCCGGTGGCGGTGATGCACGCGCGCGAAAGCCACAACCTGCTGCGCGGCCACCAGGCCGCCTGCCGCCGCTGGGCCGAGGCCGGCGCCGACCTGGTGATGGGCGGCCACATCCACCTGCCCTACGTGGCGCCGCTGCCCGGCCTGGCGCGCGCGATGTGGGCGGTGCAGGCCGGCACCGCGGTGTCGGGCCGGGTGCGCGACGGGGTGCCGAATTCCGTCAACCTTCTGCGTTGGGGCGGCGGTGACGCGCTCGAAGGCCGCTGCCACATCGAGCGCTGGGATTTCGACGCGGCCAGCGGCGAATTCGCCCGCGTGCTGGTCACCGAGGTCGCGCCGGCCCGTCCCTGACCGCGCGTCAGGGCAGGTTCCACTTCAGGTAGTAGTCGATCGCGGCCGATTCGCCCCAGGGCAGCGGCAGCCCGAAATGGCCGTGGCCGTGGTGGCCGTGCAGCAGGTTCAATCCGCGTTCGAGGTACTGCCGCTGGCCGGCGATGTACTGGGTGGAGTTTGGCGCCGGGTCGGTCGGCAGTGCCTTGCTGATCTGGATCAGCCCTTCCTGCGAGGAACCCGTGAGCAGTCGGCCCATGCCGATGCCGCCGGCGCTGGCGTAGCCCAGCGTCTCCCATTTGCCGCCTCTGCCGCGCGAAATGTTTTCGTACGTGTGGTACGACCAGCGCGTGCCATCGGGCAGGAAGGCCATCGGCATGCCGAAGGCGCCGATGCTCCAGGTCCAGGTGAAGACGGTGCCGCGCGGTCCGAAGGTGCCGTCGGACAGCGCGACCTTCATGAACTGGCTGTTGCCGTCGATCGTCGGCGCGCACACCACCTTCAGCTCGCCGGTCTCCAGGTTGACCTTGCGCACCTCGCCCTGCGCTTTGGAGCCGAAGTAGAGCCAGCCGTCCTGGTGGAACAGCCCCTCCGGCGCGACGCAGGGCTGGGCGCGCAGCACCGCCACGTCGGCCGAGCGCCGCACCATCCGGTTGACGTCGACCGTCGCCAGCGCCGCGCCCGACACCACGGTGCGCAGGAAGGCGCCCGTCACCGCGTCGTAGGCCGCGATGCGGTGCGACTGGCGCTCGGTGACGTAGAGCACGCCGCCGGCCCAGGCGACGTCCCAGGGGTCCCGCAGGCCGGTGAGGAATTCGGTGACCATCGGCTCTTCGTGGGTGTCGGGCCTGAAGGTCAGCAGCACGACGCGGTTGTTTTGGCTGTCGGCGACGAAAAGCCGCGGGCCCGTGGCGTGCGGGTTCTCGCCCTCGATCGGCGGCTTGTTGGGGTCGACCGCCAGCGAGCCCAGGTCCCAGGCCAGGCCCCAGATCTCGTGGAAGCCGCGGCGCTGCTCGGGGATGTGCGACCAGTCGCCGACGAGTTCGAGCTCCTGCGCGCCGCCGTAGTAGGAATGCGGGCGCTTGTGGCGGTAGCCGGCGCGCGTGGTCACGGTGCCGTCGGGCGCGACCCGGCCGACGCGCCAAGGGTCGGCGAAGTACGCGCCGCCTTGCCGGCTGACCAGGATGGTCGTGGGCATCTGGAACGTGCCGACGTTGCGCGGGCCGTCCAGCAGGGGCAGCGGCGGCTGCTTGCGGATCAGGTCGGACCAGAAATAGGACTGCTTGTTGAAGGTGCTGACCACGCCGCGCGCGTTGCGGTTGGGCCGCAGGATGTTGCCTTCGCGCGTGGGCACGATGTTCTCGCGGTGCATCTGCGCGTAGGGCAGCGGGTCGCTGAACACCGGGCATTCCCGCGGCGGCAGCGGCCAGGCGGCGGGTTGGACCTGCTGGCTGGGCAGCATGCCGAAGTAATGCCGCAGGCCGCGGTGCGCCACGTCATAGGAGCCCGAAGCCACGGGGATCGGCTCGCCCGCCGCGGGCAGCGGCAGGCCTTTGTCGACGTACATGAACCAGCGTGGGCAGGTTTCCGGGCTGCCGGCGGCGATCTCCACGTCGAAGGCGTGCCAGCCCTGGCTCAGCGGCGCCAGGTCGAGCGTGAAGCTCGCGCGCACGGCACCGGTGGCGACCGTGGCCGTCGCGCGCGCCACACCGTCGACCAGCAAACGGTACTGGCCGGCCAGCAACGGGCGCAGCGCGCCGCCGCCGGCCAGGTTCTCGCCGTGGAACTTGATCGTTGCGGTCGCGCCGCTGAGCACAGTCAACCGCTGGTAGCGCTCGTACCGGCTGCCTTCGTGCCAGGCGTCGAACACGATCATGGAAGCCAGGTTCATGCCCTGGGAACTCAGGGCGATGGCCCCCGGGGGCGGGGCCACCGGCGGGTCGCCCGCCGCCGCGGCGGACTTCCTGTCGTCGGCCCCGGCGCCTTCGGCGCTGTTCGCGTCGCCCGCGCTTTCGCCGCCGCCGCAACCGGCCAGTCCCAGGCCCACACCGCCCAGAACGGCGACCTGTTGCAGGAAATGCCTGCGCGTGTCGTTGAAGTCGTCCATGCCTCTTCCCCCTCGTGGTGGTTTTGCCGCCCCGCCCTTGCGGGATGCGTGGCGATTGTGGGGGGAGGCTGGCCCCGAAGACGGCGGGGCGGCCCAGCGGTCTGCCTCGCCGGCCGCACGGTTCCGACGAGCGGGTTGTTTGACGAAGGAGTAAATAATATTTACAGTCGCGAACCCGCTCGAAAGCGGTGCCCGGCCCGCGCCGGGACTGTCCGGCCAAGGCCATGAACAACAACGCCGCGCGGCGACGCCGGCCAGGGGCCTGGGGGTTCGACTCCCCCGCCGGGCAGGGTTTGCGCGTGGCCGCCACCGTGGTCCCGCGCCATGCTTTAACCGGCGGGTGGCGCCAGCCGCTCCCAGCTCAAGCCGAACTTCGCCAGGTATTTGCGCAGCCGGTCGGCGTCGTTCACGACGCTGCGCTGGGTGCGCGACTGGTTGAAGAGCCGCCGGCCCGCGTCCGAAAGGTTGCGGGCCTGGGCGCACACGCGCAGCACGGCCTGCAGCTGCAGCCGGTCGAACAGGTCGAGCGCGGCTGCGGCTTCGGGGCCGAGCAGCGAATCGAGGTCGGCGGCGTCGCTGCCGAAAGCCGCGGCCGGCGCGCCTTCGCCGTCGCCACGGTCCCAGAGCCAGCGCAGCCGCAGGATTTCGGCGTCGACCAGGCCGGTGGCGATGCGCCCGCCGTCGGCCAGCGTCGCCAGCCGCGTCACGCTGGCCGACAGGTCGCGGAAGTTGCCGCTCCAGCGCGCCTCGGACGACGAGGCGAAGCGCAGATAGGCCGCCTTGGCTTCGGCGTTGAAGCGCACCACGCGGCCGTTCTCGGCTGCGGCGCGTGCCAGCAGGTGGTCGATGTTGGGCTCCAGGTCCTCGGGCCGGTCGGCCAGGCCGGGCAGGGTGTAGCTCCAAAGGTTGATGCGGGCGTACAGGTCTTCGCGGAAGCGGCCGGCCGCCACGTCGCGGCGCAGGTCGCGGTTGGTGCCGGCGATCAATTGGAAATCGCTGGAGACCTCGCGGTCGCTGCCCATCGGGAAGAATCGTTTCTCTTCCACCGCCTTGAGCAGCATCGCCTGCTCGTCCAGGCCCAGCTCGCCGATCTCGTCCAGGAACAGCACGCCCTCGTGCGCGGCGCGCAGCAGGCCGGCGCGGTCGGCCGCGGCACCGGTGAAGGCGCCCTTCTTGTGGCCGAACAGCGTGGAAGCCGCGCCGTCGCCGTGCAGCGTCGCGCAGTTCACTTCGACGAATTCGCCGCTCACTTGGTGGCGCGACTTCTTCAGCTCGAACATGCGCCGCGCCAGGTGCGACTTGCCCGCGCCGGTCGGGCCAGTCAGCAGGATGGGCGCCTTCGAGCGCACCGCCACCCGCTCGATCTCTTCGATCAGCGCGTTGAAGCGGGCGTTGCGCGTGGCGATGCCGCTTTTCAGGAACGCCAGCGCGTCGCTTTGCTCCTCGTGGAAGCGCCGGGCCAGCGCGTCGTAGCGCGACAGGTCCAGGTCGATCAGTGAATAGCGGCCCGCTTCGCCCGCCACCTGCTTTTTCGGCGGCGCCGTCTGCAGCAGCACGCCGGGGATGAAGCGCGATTCCACCAGCAGGAACAGGCAGATCTGCGCCACGTGCGTGCCGGTGGTGATGTGGGCCCAGTAGCGCTCGCGCTCGGGCGCGAAGGGGTAGCGCTTCACCCAGTCGTACAGCGCGCCGTACATCTCGCCGAAGTCCCAGGGGTCGGCGATGTCGATGGCGACCAGGCGCACCTGCGTGCCCGGCGAGACGCGGCCGATGTCCTGCACCAGCTGCCTGGCCAGGCCCTCGTGCTGCGGCGTGTGCAGCAGTTCGAGCCGGGCGACCTGCATGTCCGGCTGCTGCGCCAGGGCGACCGTGGGCCGCCATTTTTCCCAGCGACCGGCACCCAGGCCGGCGTCGAGCTGGGTGCCGAGGAATCCGATGACGACGGTGGGCAGGGCTTTGTCCATGGGAATAAAAAGCTAGCAATGCAGCTAGTTTATTCGGGGTAATGTTCCTGTTCGATGTCTCGGTGGAAGAAAAATCCCTTTTCAAACAATGACTTGAATGAATTGGGCGGTTCAACATGGCCTGGCACAGCGGTTGCAACGGGACGGCATCACAGCCCCGCGCCCTGACGCCGCGGGCCCACCGAGGAATGAAAAGAAGAGACATGGCGACAAACAAGATGAAAACCGCGCGGCCTACCCGCCGGCTGCTTTCCGTGCAAGAAGCGCTGCAGGACGTTTATCAATCGTTCTCCCGTTACCGGGCGCCGAAGACCACGCTCGATGTGTGCATCGCCTGCTGCATGGATGAGGCGGACGAGCGCGCGATGCGGCGATTGCCGCTGCGCGAGTTGACCGCGCAGCATTTCCATGCTTACAACGACACCGCCAAGAGCGAACGGCAGCCGGCCGCGGAGCTCAAATATTTCCTGCCCCGGTTGCTGGATTTGATGGCACAGGGGGCGCGGCTGCACCATTCCACCGAGCTGTACCTCGACCGCCTGGGGCGTTGCGATCCCGCGGAATTCTCCGAATCGGAACGAGCCGCCATCGATGCCTATGCCCTCGCCTTCTTCTCGGAAGGCTTGACGCAGCGGCCCGACGATCCCGGCGGGCGTTTCATGGGCGACGATGCAGTGGGCATCCTGCTGATGTTTGACATCGGCGGTGTCGACGTGGCGCCTTTGCTCGCGCATTGGCTCGCCGACGAGGCGCCAGCCGCAACCCTGCACTACGTCCGGGCGAGGTACTGGTCCTTGGGGTCCAGCGAGCCTTTCTGCAACGCCTTCGCCAACGACAGGCCCCGTTTCCACGAAACGATCGCCGACTGGATGCACGATCCCGCCCATCGCGGCCTGTTCGCGCAGCGCATCCTGGCGTTGGATCTGTCCGGCCTGGGCGACGAGACCTGCGCCAAGGGCTGTTGCAGGCGTCTTGGATTGAAAGACATGGCAGAGGCGGTGTTCGATGGGATTGCGGTGTGATCCGCGTATCCCAACCACGGGCTGCGGCATCATGGCCTGGGCGACTTCGAATCCCCTGCGGAGCGCACGCGCCATGACCGCCCTCCACCTGGAAACCCAACTCTCCCCCGCCCCCTGGGCGGAACTCGGCCGCCCTCGGGCGGCTTTCTTGCGCCATGACGGCGCGTGCGCGGTTTCCAGCGCCTTCGACCCGCTTTATTGGCCCGGCCGCGCGCTCTACGGCGGCCATCGCCTGCGCGAGCGGGTGTGCGTCTATGCGCCTAGCCTGCGCGAGCGCTGGGGCGTCTTTGACAGTGCGCGCTTCCCCGTCAACGAGGTGGCTTTCCATCCTCGCGAGCCCTGGGCGGCGATCGCCACCGGCTGCTACGACGGCGGCTACTTGTTCGAAGGCGAACTCTGGTTGTGGAACTGGCAGTCCGGCGCGTCCTTCCGGCTGCTGGCCGAGAGCCGGGACGCGACGCGCGTGCGCTACCTCGACGATGGCCGCCTCGCCGTGCTGCTGCACCCGCCCGACGAGGGCGACTTCGACGGCGATGCCTTCGGCACCTACATCGGCGGTTTCATCGACGACCTGCGGGGCCACGACGCGCTGGGCCTGCCTTGGGGTGCCGCCGACCCGCGCCTGGCTGCCTTCGTGCCCGTCGACCCGAAGGCCCTGGGTTTCGAGACCGGCGAGTGGACGGTGGAAGACCAGGAGGGCAGCTTCGACCTCGCTTTCCGTGGCCGGCCGCTGGCGCGTCGCCACCGCGTCTGGGACGTGGCGTGGCTCGATGACGACCAAATCCTCGCCGTGCACGACACCTGCCACGCCGAGGCCTGGGACGCGGCCGGCGGCGGCCTGCTCTGGCAGGCGCAAGGCGCCGGTCACGGCGTGCAGATCCTCCAGCACGGCGGGCGCAGCTTGGTGCACGTGCTGCGACACCGCGACTGGAACTGGTCCTCCGATTTGATGGAGGTCGCCGGTGGCTCGCTGCGCAAGTGGCGCTCTTTCGACCAGGCGCCGCTCATGTCCATCGACCGGGCCGGCCGCCTGCTCGCCCGCAACGCCCACAGCGCCAGGCCCGGCGCGCCCCGCGGCAAAGACGAGGTGGTCGAACCTTCGGGCCAGGCCCGCGCCCTGAACCTGGGCCACTACGACTGCTTCAACCACCCCCTGCGCATCGACGGCGCGGACGCGCTCTATTTTCTGCGCGGCACGCCGGCCTCGTCGCACGAGGGCAAGGTGCTGTGCCGGGTGGAGGCCTCCGGCGACGTGAAGGCCGTGTTCGACTGGGATGGCCGCCGGGGCGGGCACCTGATGGATTCCCATGCCTGTCGCCTCGCGCAACCCGGCGGCTGGGTGCGTGTCTGCAGGCGCTACCACCCGCAGGGGGAAGGGGGCTTCTTCATCGAGCGCCTCGATGAGCGCGGGCGCTCCGTCTGGCGGCATGCGTTGGAAGCGCCCGCCACCGTCCTGGCCGAGCTGCCGTCGTCGCGGGGCCGTCTGGTTTATGCGCTCACGAGCGGGCAGATCGGCGTCATCGACCTGGGCAGCGGCAAGACGCTGGGGTCCGAACCTTTGCGTATCGATGGTTTGCCCAACATGGCGATGTCGATCGCCGTGCGCGGCGAACGCTTCGCCATGGGCACCCTCGACGGCCGGGTGCTGGTGGGGCGCTGGGCCGAGTGACGTGCCGCTGTCAGCGCTGCGGGCGCTGGCGTGGCGCGCTCGCGCTGCGCTGGGGGCGGGATGCCCTGCTCCGTTCATGTCCCCCGCGGGGCTTCGCCCCGCTCCTCCTTGACTTCACTGCGCAGGACATCCCGCCTCCAGCGCAGCGCTCCGGAGCCGTCGGAGGACTCTGGGTTGGTCGACGTGTGTCACCGACTCACCCCCATCGCCCTTCTATATAGCTGGATAGCTAGTTGATTAGCTAAAAGTATATTTTTCATTAAATCAAATCGATTTTCTTAAACTTAAAAAAGCGGTTTGAAAATTATTTACTCAATGGAATCAACAACTTGAGAAGGCGATGCCAGCTTCGAGTCTCACCTGGCACACCCGTTGCAATAAGAACGGCACTTAAACGTTGAATGCAAAAAAAGGAGAAAAACCATGGTCAACAACACGCTGTTCCAAACCGTCAAAGGCGCCTTGCTGCCCAAGGCCGACACCCAGAACCATTCGTCGGCCCCGGCCTACGCCTTGAGCCCGCGCCACCAGTTGGCCCAGCTCGCGGCCACCGGTTGCTTGACGTCCACCTTCTACGCCGGCGCCGAAGACCAGCTTGACAAGGTGCGCGAACTGGCCCAATCGGTGGACGCGGAATTCGTCGCCAAGACGGCGCTGTTCGCCCGCGAGTCCGGCCACATGAAGGACATGCCGGCGGTGCTGGCGGCCGCTTTGGCGGTGCGCGACGTGTCGCTGCTCGGCCGTGTGTTCGGCCGCGTGGTCGACAACGGCAAGATGCTGCGCAACTTCGTGCAGGTCGTGCGAAGCGGCGCCATGGGCCGCAAGTCCTTGGGTTCGCGCCCGAAGAAGCTGGTGCAGCAATGGCTGCTGACCGCGACCGAGAAGCAATTGCTGAATGCCGCGGTGGGCAACGCGCCGTCGCTGGCCGACGTGGTGAAGATGGTCCACCCCAAGCCCACCGAGGCCTGGCGCGCCGCATGGTTCGCCTGGTTGCTCGGCAAGCCGGTGGACGAAGCGGCCCTGCCGCCCATCACCCAGGCCTTCGAACGCTTCAAGCGCGACCTCGCCCAGGGCTTGCCGCCTTCCGATCTGCCGGACGTCCCGTTCCAGATGCTGACCGCGCTGGAATTGAACACCGCGCACTGGGCGCAGATCGCCCGCGCCGGCTCCTGGCAGATGGTTCGCCAGAACCTGAACACCTTCGCGCGCCACGGCGTCTTCGGTGTGCCGGGCCTGGCCGAGGCGGTGGCCGCCAAGCTGCGCGACCCGGCGGCCGTGGCCAAGGCGCGCGTGATGCCGTATCAATTGATGTCGGCGTTCAAGGCGGGCGGCGACGGCGTGCCGGACGAAGTGCGCGACGCCCTTCAGGACGCGATGGAACTGGCCCTGGCCAACGTCCCCCGCCTGCAAGGCCGCGTGGTGGTGTGCCCCGACGTGTCGGGCTCGATGGGCTCGGCGGTGACGGGTCAGCGCGGTTCGGCGACGTCGAGCGTGCGCTGCATCGATGTGGCGGCCCTGGTCGCCGCGGCGGTCCTGCGCAAGAACCCGCAGGCGCGCGTGCTGCCGTTCGAGCAAGGCGTGGTGAAGCTGTCGTTGAACCCACGCGATTCGGTGATGACCAATGCGAAAGCCTTGGCCGCCATCGGCGGTGGCGGCACCAACTGCAGCGCGCCGCTGGCTTTGCTGAACCAGGAGCGCGCGCAGGTGGACACCGTGGTCCTCGTCTCGGACAACGAGTCGTGGATGGACGCCCGCCGCCACGGCGCGACGCAGACCATGCGCGAATGGGAGCAGCTGAAAAGCCGCAACCCGAACGCGCGCCTGGTGTGCATCGACATCCAGCCGTACGCGACCACGCAGGCGGCCGAGCGCCAGGACATCATGAACGTCGGCGGTTTCTCCGACGCCGTGTTCACGATGCTGGCCCGCTTCGCAGAAGGCCGAATGGGCGCGGACCACTGGGTGGGCGAGATCGAACAGGTCGCGCTCGACGCCCAGTGAGTTGAATAGAAGAAGGAAGGCGTCGCAGGCGAATGCGCGCAGGAGTACAGCACCCCTTGGCCGCGCGGGCCCGCAAGCCCGCAACGGAAAACCCGTCAGGCCGCTCTTGCAGATTTCGTCGCTTGCGGCGCCGACCCGGCAGCGGATTCAGAAAAGGACTCGACTGCTGCCGGGTGGCGAATGCGGGGTGGGATTACATCGCTTGTGCATCGACCCACGTCTCACCCATTTTTTGTCGCCACCCGACAGCAGTTGAAAGAAAGAATTCGAAAGTTTGAAGCGCGGATGCACGCGGGACTACATCGGATGCCATGGGGTTCGAATCCCCGGCCGGGGAACCGGCAATGGCGGTGTCTCGCCCAACCTTGCCGCGTGATTTTTTGATGCCTCGCAGCGAATGCGGGTGGAACTACAGACTCTTAATCTCGTGGTCGCGGGTTCGAATCCCGCCGGTCCCAATCAGGGGGGCCGTAGCTCAGTGGTAGAGCACGTAACGTTTCACCCATTTTTGTCGCCGCGCGGCATCGACCCTTTGCCGGTGAATGCGCAAGGGCCTACAGGTCAGAACACCGCCCTCGCAGGCGGAGGCTGCGGGATTCGACGCCCGCTTCGCGCAAGCGAATAGTTCAAGAACGGCTCTTCGGGACTCGTCACCGCCTTTATCGAGAACGACATGGAACAACAGAACTACGACATCGAAGAAGTCCCCGGCGGCGTGCCCGTGAAGATGTGGACGCGCGGCGTGCCGGTGGAAGGCGAGGCGAAGAAGCAGTTGGCCAACGCCGCGCGCCTGCCCGTCGTCTTCAAGCACATCGCCGCCATGCCCGACGTGCACCTGGGCATCGGCGCCACGGTGGGATCGGTGATCCCGACCTTCAAGGCCATCATCCCGGCGGCTGTGGGGGTGGACATCGGCTGCGGAATGATGGCCTGCAAGACCACGCTGCGCGCCGAAGACCTGCCCGACAACCTCGGCCCGCTTCGCGCGGCGATCGAGCGCGCCGTGCCGCACGGCCGCGCGCCCGGCGCGCGCGACCCCGGCGCCTGGCACAAGGTGCCCGGCGCGGTGGACACCGCCTGGGCCCAGCTGGAGCCCGAGTTCGCCGAGCTGTGCCGCGATTACCCGAAGATCGCCAAGACCAACCACCGCAACCACCTGGGCACCCTGGGCACCGGCAACCACTTCATCGAGGTCTGCCTCGACGAAGCAGGCGTGGTGTGGTTCATGCTGCATTCGGGCTCGCGCGGCGTGGGCAACTTCATCGGCACGATGTTCATCGAGCTGGCCAAGCAGGACGCGATCCGCCAGCAGGCCAACCTGCCCGACCGCGACCTGGCCTACTTCGAGGAAGGCTCGCGCTACTTCGGCGACTACGTGCGCGGCGTGGGCTGGGCGCAGAAGTTCGCGCGGATCAACCGCGAGGTGATGATGCGCCGCGTGGTCGAAGCGGCCAAGACCGTCATCCGCAAGAACTTCCAG
Source organism: uncultured Ideonella sp. (assembly GCA_966433995.1). Taxonomy (GTDB): domain Bacteria; phylum Pseudomonadota; class Gammaproteobacteria; order Burkholderiales; family Burkholderiaceae_C; genus JANPCX01. The sequence continues at coordinate 17,658 of CBJNAE010000015.1, forward strand.
GCCCATGTGGAAGCGGTGAACTGCCACCACAACTACGTGCAGAAGGAAACCCACTTCGGCGAAGACGTGTTCGTGACCCGCAAGGGCGCGGTGAGCGCGAAGAAGGGCGAGCTGGGCATCATCCCCGGCAGCATGGGCGCGCGCAGCTACATCGTGCGCGGCAAAGGCAACCCCGAGAGCTTCGAAAGCTGCTCGCACGGCGCCGGCCGCGCGATGAGCCGAGGCGAAGCCAAGCGCCGCTTCACACTGGCCGACCACCGCGCCGCCACCGAGGGCGTCGAATGCCGCAAGGACAAGGACGTGATCGACGAGATCCCCATGGCCTACAAGGACATCGACGCGGTCATGCAGGCGCAACAGGACCTGGTCGAGGTGGTGCACACCTTGAAGCAGGTGGTTTGCGTGAAGGGGTGAACCGAGGGGGCGGGAGGCTCCAGATGGACCACTGCGCCCTCACCCCAACCCTCTCCCGCAAGCGGGAGAGGGAGCCATTCAACTCCCTCTCCCCGGAAACGGGGAGAGGGTGGGGGTGAGGGGCGTGGCCGAAGCGCGCATCAGGTCGCCCACTCGCCAAAACAAAAGAAAACAGAGGGAACCCACCATGCACGCTCAAATCAACCTCTCCATCAAGCAAGTCAACGAACTGCTGCTCAACGTCGCCACCGTTCGCCCGGTCTTCATCTGGGGCCCGCCTGGCGTGGGCAAGAGCTCGCTGGTGGAGCAATTCGCCGCGTCGCTCGGCCTGGAGTGCGTGGCCCTGCTCGGCTCGCAGCTGGCTCCGGAAGACCTGATCGGCATCCCCAAGATCGAAGGCGGCGTGAGCCGCTTCTACCCGCCGTCGATGATCGTGCGCGACAGCGGCTTCGTGCTTTTCATCGACGAGTTGAATATCGCTTCGCAAGAAATCCAGAAAGCCTTCTACAGCCTGATCCTCGACCAGCGCGTGGGCGAATACCGCCTGCCCAAAGGTTCCATCGTCATCGGCGCGGGCAACCGCGCGCACGATGCCGCCTTGGCCAGGCAGATGCCCAGCGCGTTGGTGAACCGCTTGGTGCACGTGCACTTGAAGGCCTCGCACCGCGAATGGCTGGATTGGGCCGCCGCATCGAACATCCACCCCTGGGTGCTCGACTACGTGCGGGCGCGGCCCGCCCAACTGTCCACCGAAGTACCGCCGGCCAAGGAGGAACCTTTCTCCACGCCGCGCAGCTGGCACGCCGTCAGCGACGGGTTGCACGCCTTCGGCGAAGACGCGCCGCCCGACCTGTTGGACGCCCTGCTCTTCGGCAGCCTGACGCGCGACCACGCGGTCGGCTTCAAGGCCTTCCTGAAGCAGATCCGCAACCGCTTCAGCGTGCACAAGATCCTCAAGGGCGAGGAGGCCTGGCCGAGCGCGCCGCAAGACCGCGACCTCACCTACTTCCTGACCCAGAGCCTGCGCGACCTGCTCGTCAAAGAGCTGCCCGAGCGCGAGAACCAGCTCGGCCGCGACAGCCGCGAGCTGGCGCAGTCGGCCAAGCAGGCTTTGAAGCAACTCGCGCGCATCGACGGCGAGCTGGCCCAGCTGGTGCTCACCGAGAACGACGCCGGCGACCGCGTGCCCGACTGGTTCGTGCTGGAGATCGCCAAGGAACTGCCGCGCCTGGTCCAACAGAAAGCGAACGGCGATGGGCAAAAGTAGCCGCGCTTTGCAGCGCAAACCCAAACCCCACGAGGCGGCGTTGGCCCGACTCAAGGAACACTACCTGCTTGGCCCGGTGGCGCGCGAGCTGACCTTCTACGAACGCTCGAAGCGGCGCGGCTTCGAGCTGCCGCGCGGCGCCTATTGCCAGGTCGAGGGCGAGTCGGCCGTCGTTTTCGACGAAACGCTGAAGCTCGACGCCGACCACTGGCTGGGCGTGTTCGCCCTGGCCGCGCTGGTGCTGGCCGTCGGCGCGCCGCGGCGCCTGCCGGTGCCGTCGAACCTGTCGGATCTGGCCGCCCAGCTGGCCGCGCTGCACTGGTGGCACCAGCTTCGCCCCGGCCGCCTGCCCGAGCATTTCGAGCTGCCGGCCGAGCACCTGCAGTGGGGCCGCCACCCGGTGGAGGAGATCGCCCGCCGCCTGCGCGCCGAGCCGCCCGACGAGGTGCTGGACGGCGCCTGGACGCTCACCCGTTCGCGCGAGCCGCTGATGCTGGCCGGCCCCAAGGCTTCGCGCTGGGCGAACGGCGCCAACACCGCCGTCGACCATGAACAGAACTTCGCCCAGGCCCTGGTCGACAACGCCAAGCGCGCGCTGCAGATGCAGCACGACGCCTGCCACGCCCTGCGCCCGGGCAGCGACCCGAACAGCAACGCCGCGCGCGCCAAGCGCTGGCTCATCTCGCACTATCCGCTGCTGGGTTCGCTGCTCACCCAGTTCGAGTTGGTGGAGGACGCCGGCGTCTGCGAGCGGATGGACATCTCGATCGCCGCCATCCAGGTCGGCACCGGCGAGATCTTCATCAATCCGCGCCGCCAGCTGGGTTTCGAGCAGGCGAAGTTCGTCGTCGCGCACGAGGTGCTGCACGCCGGGCTCAACCACGCCAGCCGCCGCCGTGGCCGCGACGCCTACCTGTGGAACGTGGCCTGCGACTTCGTCATCAACGACTGGCTGGTGCAGATGAACCTCGGCGTCCCGCCCGAAGGCGGCGTGCTGCACGACGAGGAATTGCGCGGCCTCGCGGCGGAGGACATCTACCTGAAGCTGGCCGCCGACCTGCGCGCGCGCCGCCGCCTGTCGACATTGCGCGGCAGCGATGTCGACATGCTCGACGAGCGGCCCGGCAAGTTCTTCACCGACCGCGAGGAGTTCTGCCGCCGTGCCCTGCTGCAAGGCCTGGACCACCACCAGGCCGGCGAGCGCGGCCTGTTGCCGGCCGGCCTGGTCGAGGCGATCCGCACGCTGAACCAGCCCGCCATCCCCTGGCAGGCGAAATTGGCGGAGTGGATCCAGGAGCGCTTCCCGCTGCCCGAGCGGCACCGCAGCTGGGCGCGGCCGTCGCGCCGGCAATCGGCCACGCCGGAGACGCCGCGGCCGCGCTTCGTCGAACCCGAGGGCGAGCGCGCCTCGCGCACCTTCGGCGTCATCGTCGACAGCAGCGGCTCGATGCAGCGCGACGAGCTGGGCAAGGCGCTCGGCGCCATCGTGGCTTATTCGCAGGCCCAGGGCGTCAAGCAGGTGCGGCTGGTCTATTGCGACGCTTCGCCGTACGACGAAGGCTTCGTGGCCGTCGATTCGCTGGCCACGCGCGTGCAGGTGCGCGGCCGCGGCGGCACGGTGCTGCAGCCGGCGGTGGACCTGCTGCAAAGCCGGGTGGACTTCCCGAAAGACTGCCCCATCCTCGTCATCACGGACGGCGGCTGCGAGCACGACCTGCAAATCGCCCGCGACCACGCCTTCCTGATGAGCCCCGGCATGCGGCTGCCGTTCCAGACGCGCAAGCCGGTCTTCAACATGGCCTGAGGAGAATGGACGGCCGTGAAAAGCGACAAGCACTCCATCCCCGGAAAGGCAGGGACGTGACCATGAAAGAAAGCATCCTCAGCGACCACCCCGTCTCCGACGCCATGCGCCAGACCGTGCTCGGCGTGTTGGCCGACATCGAAAAACGCCACGGCGTGGCGGTGCTCTACGCCTGCGAGTCCGGCAGCCGCGGCTGGGGCTTCGCCTCGCCCGACAGCGACTACGACGTGCGCTTCGTCTACGTCAACCGGCTGCCCTGGTACCTGTCGGTCGAGCCCGGCCGCGACGTGATCGAGCAGCCGATCAGCGGCGAGCTCGACGTCAACGGCTGGGACCTGCGCAAGGCCCTGCAGCTGCTGCGCGACTCCAACCCCACGCTGCTGGAGTGGCTGCGCTCGCCCATCGTCTACCGGCAGGAAGCCGCCGCGGCCGCGCGCCTGCGGGCCCTGGCCGAAACTCATTTCTCGCCGGTCCGCGGCTACCACCACTACGTGTCGATGGCCAAGAAGAATTTCCGCGAGCACCTGCAGGGCGAAACCGTGCGCTACAAGAAATACCTCTATGTGCTGCGCCCCTTGCTGGCCGCGCGCTGGATCGCCGAAGGCCGCGGCGCGCCGCCGATGCGCTTCGCTGAGCTGGCCGAGGCCACGCTGCACGGCGAGGCGGCGCTCGTCCAGGAGATCAACCGCCTGCTTGAAGTGAAGATGCGCGCGGGTGAAGCCGCCACCAGCCCGCGCTGGGAAGGGCTGAACACCTTCATCGTCGACGAGCTGGCCCGCGCCCAGGAGCACGGCGGCTCGTTGATGCCCGGCCCGAAACTCGATACCGGCGAGCTGGACGCTTTCTTCTTCGACGCGGTGACGGGTGGCCTCTCGCCGGCACCGCCCGCGAACACGGCCACGGCGGGATAGGGGACGCGCATGATCGAACTCGACGGTTCCACTGGCGAAGGCGGCGGCCAGATCCTGCGCAGCGCGCTGGCGTTGTCGATGTGCACCGGCCAACCCGTGCGCATCGACCGCATCCGCGCCCGCCGGCCCAAGCCCGGCCTGATGCGCCAGCACCTCACCTGCGTGCAGGCGGCGGCGGCCGTGTGCGGCGCCCAGGTGGAGGGCGATGCGCTTGGCTCGACCCGGCTGTCCTTCTCGCCCGGTCCGGTGCGTCCGGGCGACTACGCCTTCCAGGTCGGCACCGCGGGCAGCTGCACGCTGGTTCTGCAGACGGTGCTGCCCGCCCTGATGCTCGCCCCGGCGCCCAGCCGCCTCACCCTGGGTGGCGGCACCCACAACCCGATGGCGCCGCCGTCCCACTTCCTGGAGCGCTGCTTCGCGCCGCTGCTGCGGCGGCTGGGCGTGGGGTTGTCGCTCACGCTGCGCCGCCACGGCTTCTACCCGGCCGGCGGCGGCGAACTGTTGGCCGACATCGCGCCTTTGCCACCGGGGGCGGGGATGACGCCTTTCGATCTGGAGGGCCGCGGCGGCCTTGTCGATGTTTACGCCGAATGCCTCGCCCCGGCCTTGCCGCGATCGGTCGCCCAGCGCGAACTCGCCGCCCTCGGCCAAGCCCTGGGCTGGACGGGCGAGGGGCAATTGCGCACACCCACCGTGCGCCAGAACGAAGGCCCCGGCAATGCGCTGATGGCGACCCTGGTTTTCGAACACGTCAGCGAAGTCTTCACCGCCTTCGGTGAAAAAGGCCAGGCCGCCGAGCAGGTGGCCGCGAAGCTGGCCGACGAGGTGCGAGGCTTCCAGGCCGGCGACGGTGTGTTGGGTCCCCACCTGGCCGACCAGTGGATGCTGCCGCTGGCCCTGGCGGTGTCCGGCCAGGCCGACCCGGCCGCCTCGGCGCGCTTCACCTGCACCGAATGGACGCCGCATGCGCAAAGCAACGCGGAGGTGATCGAAGCCTTCCTGCCGGTGCGGTTCGAGGTGGCGGCGCGGGGAAGCGGCTGGCGGGCGAAGGTTTTCAGGGTTCCGGCAGGCTAGCAAGGATTCACCCTGGGCTTCTCGAAGGGCCCCGGCCACTCCAGCTCTTCGAAGCTTTGGAAGGCCCGTGAAGGGCTTCGACAGGCTCAGTCACAAAGGTTGGCTGTCCGCCATGACCCCCTCACCCCAACCCTCTCCCCCGTGCCGGGGGGCGAGGGAGTTTTTCTTGCTCCCTCTCCGCTTGCGGGAGAGGGCTGGGTTCGCGCGGCCGCCCCAAAAAGGCGGGCGGCCCCGCGCTCAATACTTCACCGACACCCGGTACCTCAACGTCACAGTCCCCTCGGCCGGTACGTTCAACCGCCATTGCGCCATGCCGGACGACACTTTGGCGTGCGGCTGCGAGGCTTCCAGCATCGTCCAGTCGCCCGGCACCGGCTCCTGCACCGTGACGGTCTCGGCCTGGGGCTTGGCGTTGCGCACGGTGATTTCGTAGGCGCTTTCGTAGGCGTGGCGGTTGTTGGCCAAGTCGCGGCGGCGGAAATCGGTCTGTTTCTTGTCGGCGGTGATGTCGAAGGCGTCGCCCAGGCGCAGGCGCACCTTCTCGTTGCGCGGCGTGTGGTCGATGCGGTCTTCGCCGATGAACTGGGCGTTGCCGGCGCTGTCGCGCTTGTAGACGCGCACCACGCCCTTGGGCAGCGGCTGGCCGAGGCGGGCGCTTTCGCGGTTGGCGAATTCCACATAGACGCCGGCCTTGAGCTTCTGGCCGATGACGCCGGCGGCGCCCTGGTAGTAGTGCTCCTGGCCGCGCAGCAGGATCTCCTTGGCCACCGGCACGTCCGAGGCGGCGAGCAGCGCCACTTGCTTGGTCTGGTTCTCGGCCAGCGTGGTGGGGCGCGGCAGGGAATAGAGGTGGTATTCGAACAGGGACTCCTGCTTCATGTCCACGATCGGCGCCGGTGCCGCCGCCATGGCCATTCTCTCTTTCATCAACTGGCCGATGGCGGCCTCTTCGCGCACGCGGTTCACGTCGCCGGCCACCAGCTGCAGCTTGGCGTTGGCGAAGGTGGTGCCGCTGAGGTTGTTGACGGTGACCCAGCCGTTGATGTCGAGCCGGCTGTCGTCGGCGTTCAGCTCGGCCACGTAGTCGGCCTTCCAGGACAGGCCGCCGGTCAGGTAGGACAGCTCCAGCTCCTGCGCCCCGCTGGCTTGCCTGTTGTGCAATTCGGTCACCAGCGTCGGGCGGTCGCGCAGGTTGGCGGGCACGCCGTCGAACACGATGCGGCCGGGCGCGCCGGTCTCGATGCGGTCGCCGATTTTCAGCACCACGCCCTCGTTGGCGCTGAGCACCCGCGCCCGTTCGATGGTCTCGGCGCCGGTCTGCGGCTGGACCCTGACGATGCCGACCTCCCGGCCCACGTACTTCTCCAGCAGTTTGGACGGCGTCAGCAGGTCGAAGTCGAAGTTCTGCTCCAGCAGGGTGAAGGAGCCGGGCTGGGACAGGCTGCGCAGCTGCGCCGTCTCGGGCCGCATGCGGGCGCTGACGTCGCGCAGCGCCAGGCGGTTGG
>CBJNAE010000016.1:0-23600 GCA_966433995.1 uncultured Ideonella sp.
CGCGGGTGGGAACGATCCACCGACCCCCGCCTTATCAAGACGGTGCTCTGCCACTGAGCTACGCGGGAACAGGAACGGAAATGAAATGGCTCCCCGACGAGGGTTTGAACCTCGGACCTCCCAGTTAACAGCCGGGCGCTCTACCTGCTGAGCTATCGGGGAAAGGAACTTGCGCCGGCGGATCACCCGGCCGCCGCGGCTCCGGCCTCGCGGCGGGCTTGGCCCAGCATGTCCAGGTGCTTGCGGATGTAGCGCATGAACAGCAGCGCCTTGTCGTAGGCCAGCATCTTGGCGTTTCCGATGTCGGCCACCGGCACGGGGAATTCGAAGCCGTCCTGGGTGCGGTACCAGAGTTCGCCTTCCTTGAAATGCACGAAGGCGACTTGCTGGTTGTCTTTGACCATGTCTTTGATGTTCAGCATCGTGTCCTCCTTGGTTTGCTGACGGTGTTGTCGATGTGGCGCCTCTTGCACGATTCGAACGTGCGACCTCCGGCTTCGTAGGCCGGCGCTCTCGATCCGCTGAGCTAAAGAGGCATGGGTGGATGGGAGAAATGGCGCCCCGTGCGGGATTCGAACCCGCGGCTTCCGGCTAGACAGGCCGGCACTCTGGCCACTGAGTTAACGGAGCAAAGATGGTGGAGGTGACAGGGTTTGAACCCACAACCTGCCGCGTGCGAAGCGACCGCTCTACCCAGGTTGAGCTACACCCCCTGTGGTTTCCGGTGACGGGTTCCGGCGCCGCCCAATCGTGCGGCCGATTTCCGCCCTCGGCGCGTGGGCGCGCCGAGGGCTTCCGTGGTGGTTGACCGATCCCATTGCGGTTGTGTTCCGGCGCGAGCGCGAAGGTCCGGCAGGCCTTCGCCCAGCGCGTTCTCGCTGCACGATGCGGGCGTCCCCGCAGCGCACATCCCGGCCTCCCTGCGCTTCCAGGGGGAAACTCGGCCGTTGTGCCGAAGCACACCCGCAATGAGATGAATGTCGTTGGAGCGGACAACGGGGCTTGAACCCGGGACCTCGACCCTGGCGTGGTCGCGCTCTACCGACTGAGCTATGTCCGCTTCGGTTTTGCGAGCCGGCCTTCGCACCCAGTCGTGCGGGCGGCTCGCATAAATGAATTGTTGAAGAGCAACGAGTCCGGAACGCTGGCGCTCCGGTGCGTCCCTGTGGGACACATGGGCCGGCTTTCGACCGGCCGGGGTTGCGACAGGCCAGGCCCGGGTGGTTCACCCAGCCAAAACTGCGCGGGAAAGTTGGGGACAAAAACAAAAAAGCCCGGATCCTTGCGGAGTCCGGGCCTCGACTTGTGATCGAGTGGCGGGGGCGCACGCTCAGCGGCGAGCCCCCTTGCCCGGATGCATCCAGTCATCCTCGCGGTCCGACGACGCGGCCGGTCGTTGGCTCATGGGAATGCTGGAATACCGTTCATTCATCGCGACGCCCGCAAACGCCGCACGCACGAACCCGCGCTGGCCCGTGAGGGGCAGCGAGTGGTCGATGGTGTGGGTCAAGGTCTTCACGATGGGCTTTCGGTGCGTTGGGTGGTTGGTTTCTGGTTGGTTCTGATTCATCGCGCCGCGGCTTGCACCGCAGCGAGGAATCGAACTGTAAAGACTCTTCACTCCATCGTCAACAGGAAATGGAAATATTTTTTACTACCGTGTCCCACCGGTGCAACACCGCCTTGCCGGGCGCGGGTCGGCCTGGCTAACACGATCCTTGGCTTCGCACCGGGCCATGCAGCCTCGGCCCCCCGGGCATGGCGGTGATGGCGCCGATGCCGCGGTGCTTGCACAGGCGCTTCCTAAAATTTGCCGCGCCCGAGCCCGCCTGCCATGCCCACGATCGACGCCCCTTCCATCACCGTGCCGCCCGCCACCGCAGCCTGGGCGCTGCGCGCGCAGTTCTTCGTCTCCGGCGCCTTGTTCGCCACCTGGGGCGTGCACGTACCCACCGTGAAGGCGCATTTCGGGCTGGGCGAGAGGGCGCTGGGCCTGGCGATGCTGGCCAGCGGCGTGGGCGCGCTGCTCGCGTTGATGCAGGCCGGGCGCCTGGTGGGCCGCTTCGGGCCGCGCGCGTTGAGCGGGGTCACTGGCCTGGCCGGCTGCCTCGGTATCGCGGGGCTGATCGCTTTCGACAGCTATGGCGCGCTGGTGGCGCTGCTGCTGGCTTTCGGCATCGCGGTCAGTTTGTTCGACGTGTCGATCAACGCCGAGGCCACGGAGATCGAACGCCTCACCGGCCGTTCGCTGATGAGCGGCTTCCACGGCATGTTCAGCCTCGGCGGCATGGCCGGCGCCGCGGCGGGCAGCGCGTTGACAGGCCGCGCCGGCTGGACGGCGCAACAGCACCTGACCCTGGCCGCGACCGCCGGGCTGGCCATCGTGTGCGCCGGCTGCCTGGGCATGCTGCGGATGGCGCCGGGAGGCGGCGTTGGTGGGGATGGTGATGGCGGCAGCGGCCCCCGCCTGAGCCTGCCCCGCGGGCCGCTCTTCCTGATCGGCCTGTTGGCCGCGATGGGCCTGATGGCCGAAGGCGCGCTCTACGACTGGAGCGTGCTCTACATGAGGCAGGCCCTGCTGAGCGATGCCGGCACCGCCGCCCTGGCCTACGCGAGCTTCAGCGGCGCGATGGCGGCCGGCCACTTCGGCGGCGACGCCGTGCGCGCGCGCGTCTCGTCGGTGCCGCTGCTGCGCGCCAGCGGCTGGCTGGCCGCCGCCGGCATGGCGCTGGCACTGCTCGTGCCCCATCCCGGGGTGGCGCTGGCCGGGTTCGCCCTGGTTGGCCTGGGCTTGTCCAATGTCGTGCCCATCCTGTTCAGCAGCGCCGCCAAGGTGCCGGGCGTGACGCCCGCCCACGGCATCGCCGCGGTGTCGTCGATCGGCTACCTGGGCATGATGGCCGGGCCACCGGTGATCGGCTTCATCGCCGAATCGACTTCGCTGAAGACCGGCCTGTTCACGGTCGTGGCCTTCGCGGCGTGCTTCGCGCTGGCCGCACGGCGGGCGCTGCCGGCCCCGGCCTGAGCCTCAGCCCAGCGCGCCCAAAGCGCGGCGGATGCAATCGACCTGGCGCGAGAGCGGTCCGGGCACCGGCCTGGCCCCCTCGACCACGGCGCGGATGTGGGCGGCCGTGGTGGCGGCGTCGAATTCCTTCGGCAGCTCGGGCAGCTCGGTCAACACGCCCTGCTGCGGCTCCACCGACAAATCGGCGCGGCGGGCGCCGTCCACGTAGACGTCCAGCCTGGGCATGCGCCGCGGGTCGGCCACCGGTTCGCCCTCGGTGCCGCGCAGCAAGATGGCGTTGGCCCGGGTGCGGCCCAGGAACTCGGCCAGCGACAAGGCGTATTCGGGATGGGTGTAGTTGCAAAGGCGCAGCGAAGGGCCCTGCCCACGGGCGGGATCCAGCAGCTTGGCCACGGTGTGGCCCGGGTTGCGCAGGCCGATCACCCAGCGCACGTCCAGCAGCCGCGCCAGCGGCGGGCAGAGGTCGTCGATGGCGGCGAACACCGGCTCGCGCCGCGTCCATGCCGCCGCCGCCTCTTCGGCCTGGCGGGCCACCGGCAGACCCAATTCGGTGAAGACCTCGGCCGTCGTCACCCGTCCCGGATCGCGGCGCGGGCCATGCACCAGCACCGGCACGCCCTCGCGCGCCAGCAGAAGGGCCAGCAAGGCGGTGAGGTTGGGCAGCTTGCGCGCGCCGTTGTAGGAGGGCAGCGCGACCATCGGGCGGGACGGCGCCGGCAACGTCATGCACCGCTCGTGCGCCGCCTGCAGGAAACCCGCGAGCTCGTCGGTCGACTCGCCCTTGATGCGCATCGCGATCGCGAAGGCGCCCACTTCCAGGTCGGTCACCCGGCCGTCCAGCACCTGGCTCATCAGGTCATGCGCCTGCTCGCTCGTCAACGACCGCGCGCCTTCTTTGCCTCGGCCGATTTCTTTGATGTAAGGGGCGATGGGCATGGGGGCTCCTGCTGGCGGGGATGGCAAGTTTCAGTTCTTGATGGGGCCTGACGGCGAGCGGCGCGATGTCTTCAACGGGCGGCCTTCCAGAAACGCCCCAGGGCATGGCCGAGCCAACCGCCCAGCACGGCGACGGCGAAGAAAGCGGCCGCGATGAACACCGGTGCCCTGTACCCCGCCAGCCATGCGACGCCGGTCGCGACCAGACCGGTCACCAGGCCCAGCGTCGTGCCGAACCGCCCGGCCCAGCAGGCCATGGCCAGCGGGGGCAGGAAGAAGACCGCGAGCCAGCACAGCGCCGTGGCGCCGGGCCCGGCCGAGGGCGGCGGTTCGCCCGGGCCTTGAGGCGGATGGAAGTTAAGGTACAGGACGGCAGCCAGGGAAAGGACCAGCGAGCCCGCGCTGCCGAGCAGGAAGAACATCCGGGTTGTCGGTGGAGCGGTGGTGCGCATGGGGAAAAGAATGGGGCGGGCTGGCGGGGCACGGTGTGGCGGGCAGGGGATTGTGCCGGCGCAGGGGGTGATTCAAATGATGACAGGCCCTAGACTGCGCCGCGCGGAAGGGAGGCCGCGTCACCCATGAGGAAAGAAGAGAAGCCCGCAGGCCGGGCCAGGCGGTGCTTGGGCGGGGCGTGCGTGATCGCTTTCGCGGCCGGGGCGATGGCTTATGCCGCTTCCGCTCGCCACGCTGCCGGCGACACGCCGCGCCGGCCGGCGTCGCCCGAAGAGGTGGCGGCCGGGCTGGCACGCGGCGTGGCATGGATCTGGCCCGACAGCAACGGCCCGGTGGCGGGTCCGTCCACGGTGCCCTACCGCCAAGCCGCCGTGCTGGTGGAATCGATGGTGCTGCGCGCCCGCGGCGTGGAAAGCGGCGGGCGGCGGCGGCCCCTGCCGCTGCCTGCGGGCACCGGCGTCGTGCCGGTGGTGCATGTCGAGGCCGGGCCGGACTCCCCGGACCACCACACGCCCGAGCAGCGCGAAGCCGTGCTCGCGGCCGTGCGCCGCCACGCCGGCATCGCCGCCGCGGGCAGCGGTTGGCTGCAACTGGATTTCGAGGCGCCGCGCCGCCAGCGCGAGGCTTACCGGGCGCTCGTGGCCAGCGTGCGCGAGGCCTTGCCCGACGGCGTGCGCCTGAGCGTGACCGCGCTGGCGCACTGGTGCACCCAGGGCGACTGGCTGGACCGCCTGCCTGTCGACGAAGTCGTCCCGATGCTGTACCGCCTGGGTCCGCACGCCGACGACTGGCGGCGCCGGTTCGAGCAACCTTCGCAGGCCGGCGCCCTGGCCCGCCGCTGCCGTGGCCCCGCGCTGGGCTTCGCCACCAACGACCCGCCGTCGCCCGGGCTCATCGCGCGCACCGGGCGCCCTTATTGGTTCGACGAAAACGCCTGGTCGAACCCGTCCCACCCACCCCGCCACCTCGCACCTTCAGCAACCCCATGAAGAAAAAAACGATCGCCCCCGACACTTCGCACCGCCGCCCGGGCGCCTTGTCCACCGCCGCGGCCGCCATGGCCATGGCCCTGTCGTGCGCCGCGCTGGCGGCCAAGCCGGTCGACGATGAAAGCGACCTGCCGGAAACCGTGCGCAGCAACTATGTGGCGCCGATCGACGGGCCGGCCGACAACACCGCCTATGCGCGCGGCGCGCTCGGCTTGGTCCGCAACGGCTACGGCAGGGCATCGCTCTTCGTGGCCTGGCGGGTGATGCACCTGCCGGCCGGGGCGCTGGCCGCCGAGCGCCACGACCGCCTGGGCAGTTGGCTACGGCCCAAGCCCGCGGCAGCCCCCGAACGGGACGAGGTCGCGGACTGGCTGCAGGCCCGCGGCGCGGTGGCGCAGCAGGCGCCCGCGGTGGCGCCCTCCTATTTCCGGACGAGCAAGAAATCGCTGGGCGAGATGACGTTCGACGTCGAAACCGGCCATTGCGGGCCCGACGCATACGCCTTCGCGACGCGCACACTGCGTGAACTCGCGGCCGACGCCTCCTGGAAAGACGCCGACCGGCGCGCCTGGGTGGCCGGCCAGGACGCGGTCTTCGCGCGCTGCGCCTGGATCCCGGGCAAGTCGCCGGCGCCGGCGCTGCCCGCCGCGCCGCCCGCCCGGGCCCCCGAGAAGCTGAAGGCCCTGCACGCTTACCAGCGCGCCGCGGCGCTGTTCTACGGCGACGAGTTCGCCGCCGCCCGCAGGGAATTCGACGCCATCGCCGCCGTGCCCGGCCACCCCATGCGCGCCTGGGCGGTGCTGGGGGCCTTGCGCAGCCTGGTGCGGGAGGCGGTGTCCGACAAGGAATGGGATGCCGCCGTGGAAGACGCGTGGACCACCCGCGGGTTGCGCGGCGCCGAGTTCAGCGCGGCGGTGGCCGGCCCGTCGGCGCGCCGCAGGGCGCGGTTCGACGCCGCACTCCAGGAGTTCAACGACCGCGCCAAGCCCGCCCTGGCCGACGCCTCGCTGGCCGCGGCGCACCCGGCCATCTCCTACACCGCGCGCCGGGCCTACATGCAGATGGCGCCGGTGGTGCCGTTGCGGCAGGCGATGACGGCCCTGAACCGCCCCGAATACAACCCGTACGAGATGGGCGCGCTCGACCTGTTCCAGGAGCTGTACCCGCAGGTGTTGCCCGATCGCCCGGAAGGCGAGGCCGCCGCGGTGCTTCGCCAGCAGCACGCCTGGTTCGATTTCGTCGTCGCCGTGCAAGGCTGCGACGCCGCGCGGCTGGCAGCCGGCCCCGCCGTCTGCGACGCCGAGCACGCTCACGCGCTGGCGCGTTGGCAGGAGACGAAGGACAACGCCTGGCTGCTCGCCGCGCTCATGACGGCGCGCTCACCCTCCTCGTCAGCCGACCTCGCCGCGGCGCAAGCGGCGCGCCTGGTCCCGGCCGGCCGGCCGGAATGGGCCAGTTTGCAGTTCCATGCAGCGAAGGTGCTGAAGGCCCAGGGCCGCGGCGCGGACGCGCGCGCCGCGCTCGACGCGTTGGTCGCTTCCCCCGCCGCTGTGCACAAACGCGACCGCGCGTTCGTGGATGCCGAACGCCGCGCGCTGTGAAGGCCGCGGGCATGACTTGGGTCGGATCCATCAACACGAAGGCATGACGGTGAAAACTGGTTTGGCTTGGAAATGGTTGGCTTTTTTGACGCTGATGCGGAGCGGAAGGCCGCCGATGAAAAAGACGCGGCATCGGCTCATAGCACCGAGGAAAGCACCGAAGCTTCTGTCTGGCACCTGAAGCAATTGAACAAAGAGGCGGCAGCCCGGGCCATTCAATCCATGCGAGGGGGCAGGTCGGGCGACAGGCGGGAGTTCTGCAAAGGCATTCCCGCCGCGGCCGGAAATACGGGAAGCCACGTCCGGTCGAAGTTCTCGAACGACATCACGAGGCTGGAGCGCTGCGAGGTCGATGGGTTTTGCGGCAACCTGCAGAAATTCCGCCGCTTTTGATGACCGGCGAGCTTCAATCCGATGCGGCGGCGATGCGCCGTCGTCGCCTGTCTCGACCCCAACCCCGGGTCAGGCCGCCTGTAGCCTCGACAGCGGCCGCGCCGGCCCCTTCGGGAACATCGCCGCGATCGCCGCCGCCGCCAGCCCGGCCATCATCGACCCGATGTAGAGCCAGGCGTAGCTGCCGTGGCGGTCGTACAGCCACCCGCCGATGAACGGCCCCAGCGCCATGCCCAGGCTGGAGACCAGCGAGGCGGCGCCCAGTACCGTGCCGATGATGCGCGGGCCGAAGGCGTCCCGGGCGAGGGCGGCGTACAGCGGCATCGTGCCGCCGTAGGCGGCGCCGAACACCAGGGCCACGCCGTAGAAGCCGGTGAGGCGGTCGACCATCAGGTAGGCGCCCGCGGCCACGCCCTGCACCAGGAGGCCGGCCACCAGCACCGGCTTGGCGCCGTATCGGTCGGCCAGCACGCCGAACAGCAACCGCCCGCCCAGGCCGGCGACGCCCTCCATGCTGTAGATCGTCACCGCCGCCACCATGGGCAGGCCGCAGCCGATGGCGTAGCTCACGGTGTGGAAGATCGGCCCGGAGTGGGCCGCGCAGCAGGCGAAGAAGGCGCCGGCCAGCACGAAGAAGGCGGTGGAGCGCAGCGCGTCGCGGGCGCTGAGTTCGGGACCGGCCGCCGGGACCGCCGCCATCGGTCCGTCGCCCGCTGGGGAGGGCGCGGCGGCGATCGGCACCACGCGGATGAAAGGCACGAGGGGCAGTAGCAACACCCAGGCGCCGATGCCCAGGCCCAGCATCGTCTGCCGCCAGCCGAAGATCGTGACGAGCCAGCCGGCGAGCGGGGCGATCGTCATCGGCGCCACGCCCATGCCGGCCGACACCAACGCGATCGCCAACCCGCGCCGCTTCTCGAACGACACACTGGTGGCGCCGATGATCGGCGCGAAGAAAGCGCCAGCGGCCGCACCCATCAGCACGCCGAAAGTCGCCTGGAAAGCCAGCAGGCTGCGCGCCTGGCTGGCCAGGACGCCGGCCAGGCCGAGCAGCGCGATCCCGCACAGCACCACGCGCCGCGGCCCGTGCCGGTCGCTCAGGGCGCCCCAGCCGAAACCGGCCAGGCCCATGCCGATGAAGGCCAGGGTCATCGCCATCGAGATGCCGCTGCGCGGCCAGCCGGTGTCCGCGCCCATCGGGTCGAGGAAGACGGCCAGCGAGAACACCACGCCGATGGCCACGCAGCCCATCAGGCTGCCCGCGGCGACCAGGGGCCAGTTGTGGTCGAGGGTGGGGGTGGAGGCGGGGGTGGTCTTCATGTGTCGGTCATCCCGTGACCCCGGAAATCCGGTGTCTTCCTTCCACGACGAATGGCGCGGGCCGTTTCGACAGCCCGCCGGAGGGAAACCAAGGGCCTCAGGGCGTTTCCGAGAAGCCGCCGGTCACATAAGAAATCACGCCCTGGAAAGCCATGGCCAGCAGGCACAGCACGAAGGCGCGGAAATACGAGGTGTCCAGCATGCGGCCGAACACCACCACGAAAACCACCGGCATCAACCAGTATCCCCAGCCACCCAACAGCAGGATCAGGCCCAGGACCAGCAGGCTGGACAGCACCAGTGCCGAAAGCACCCGGAGGAATTCCGAGCGGCCTGCGCCCACCACTTTGGCGGCCAACCAGACCGGAACGGCGGACGCCGCCACGATGAGCGCGAAGAGCCCGGCGAGCATCGGCACACCCAGCGCCATGTTCCAACCCGTCATGTCGATCCCTCCCAGGATGATTGTTGTGCCCCCCATTTTCCGCCTGGGGAAGGCCGGGCCGCACGCGCCCGTCAAGGTCCGGCGGACACCTTCAACGCCCAAGGTCGGCACCGGGCGGCAACGCGAAATACCGCTTCAGCGCCTCGACCGCCACGCGCACCTTGGCCGGCTCGCCGTCGCGGCGCGGGGTGACGGCGGCGACTGGCATCGGCGCGAAATGCCAGCCCGGCAGCAGGCGCACCAGGCTGCCGCGGGACAACGCCGGCAGCGCGTCGGCATGGGCGAAGCGGGCGATGCCCAGGCCCTGTTCGCACATCTGCTGGAGGGCGAAAAGGTTGTTGCTGGCGATGCGCACGCCGACCTGCACGCGCTGGGCGCGGTCCTTCTCATCACCGGCTGGCGAATGGGGCGGCAGGGACGAAGCGCCGCGCAGCAGTTCCAGCGCCAGCTTCGGCAGGCCGGGTTCTTCCACGAGGCCCGTCGCGCCGCCGCCCGGTGGCGCGTCGGGCGGCGTTTCCCGGGTGAACGCCAGCCAGGAGTGGCGGGCCAAATCGCCGGGGGACTCGGGCGCGCCATGGCGCTCGACATAAGCGGGCGCGGCGCAAGCGATGACCTCGAACTCGCACAGCCGGCGCGCCACCCAGTTCGAATCGGCGAGGCGGCCGACGCGGATCGCGATGTCGATGCGCGCGTCGATCAGGTCGATCATCTCGTCGTCGACCAGCAGCCGCAGCCGCAACTGCGGCCACTGGGCCAGCACCGGCGCCAGCGCCCGCGGCACGTGGGCGGCGAAGCCCACTGGCGCGGCCACCCGCAGTTCGCCGGTGGGCGCGTCGCGCGCCTGGGCGAGCGAATCGGCGGCGGCGCGGGCGGCGTCGAGCAGGCGCAGGCAGTGCGGGTAGCAGCGTTCGCCGGCTTCGGTCAACGCCAGCTTGCGCGTCGAGCGGTGCAGCAGGGTCACGCCGGCCTGCCGCTCCAGCGCGCGGATCGTCTGGCTGACCGCCGACGGGCTCATGCCCAGCCGGCGCGCCGCGACGCTCATCGAGCCGGCGGCGATGGTTTCAGCCAGGACCGCATAAGGTTTGAGTTCGTTCATTTTTAAGCACAGCTTCAAGGTATTGGCAATTTTGACCGGCTTATGCCTTCATCGTGAAGTGCGTATCGTTCATCCACCATTCACCCCCTGGAGAAATTCACCATGAAGATCGCTTTGATCGGCGCCACCGGATTCGTCGGCGCGGCCGTGCTGGCCGAACTCCTGCAACGCGACCATCAAGTCACCGCGCTGGTGCGCGACCCGGCCAAGCTCGGCGCGCGGCCCGGATTGCGGGCCCAGGCCCTGGACGCCACGGACGCCGCCGCGGTGGCCGCAGCGGTGCGGGGGCATGACGCGGTGGTCTCCGCCTTCAACCCGGGCTGGAACGAAGAAGGCCTCTACGACAAATTCCTACGCGGCAGCGCGGCGATCGAATCCGGCGTGGCGTCCAGCGGCGTCAAGCGGTTGCTCGTCGTCGGCGGCGCGGGCAGTTTGTTCGTGGCGCCCGGCGTGCAGTTGGTCGACACGCCGGAATTCGCCAGCCACGTGCCGCCCCACATCGTCCCCGGCGCCCAGGCCGCGCGCGACGCGCTCACAGCGCTGCGCAAGAACACGGCGCTGGAATGGACCTTCCTCAGCCCGCCCGCGATGCTGGCCCCGGGCGAGCGCACCGGCGTCTACCGCACCGGCAGCGAGGAATTGTTGATGACGGCGGATGGGAAACCGGCAGGCATCTCGGTGGCCGACCTGGCGGTGGCGATCGCCGACGAGATCGAAAAGCCCCGCCACGTGCGCGCGCGCTTCACGGTCGCCTCGCCGTTGTGACGCCCTGAATTCCCGGCGTCGGGGGGGCACGACAGCCTCCGCCCCAGACCCGCCCGGGCACGGGTGTCATGAGTTACTCACGACACCAGGTAAGAGTTGCGGGTGATTCCGACCGGTCGATTCGCCCGGTCGGGTACCGCGGACCCCGATTTCCGGATGGATCCGGGGCCATCAACCGGCCGCCGCCGCGGCCTTGACGCGCCCCGCCGGCCCCGCATGCCGCGGTTGCAGGCTGATCTGCCGCGCGATGTTCTCCCCGACCGTGGTCAGGCGCAGCGCGCCGCCATGCCATTCCAGCCAGCTGAGCGCGACGTAATCGTCGATGAAACCGGCGGGAATGTCGCCGGCGCGGCGGGCTTTCAGCAGGTGGACGCTGTCCAGCAGGCCGTCCCGCAGGGAGTCGATCCGTCTCCACGGTGTGCGAACGTCATTCATCGGTGTCTCCTGTGATTCGTGTGGGAAGCGCGCAGGCGGGGCTTCATGTTGCGGCACATGAGTGACAAGGTGATGGCGGCTGGCGCCCTGGGGATCCACCGGGCCCATCGATGTTGGCCCGGCGCGCTCCTGCCGTAGCAAGAAGGATGCAAGAAGCCCCGTGGCCGAGGGAAGCCGGCGAATCGGCCGGGCGGCGCGGACTGTCCTGGGAACAGGCCTTGCCATCACCCTTCGTCCACCCCGTCCCGCGCAGGGCTTGCCCCATCGATCCGCACAGGGTCGGCCGCGCGCCCGCCCGGGGCCATCCATCCCGCACAGGAACGAGTCCACCATGAAATTCAGAAGCATCGCGCTGGCCACGGGCGCCGGCGTCTTTTCCGCCCGGCTGTTCATCAAGAAGCTGGTCACGCGCGGCGGTCGCGAGCCGAAAGCGGGCCGCGCCGCGGCGCCCGCCGCCGTGGCCTCAGGCGCTGCGGCATCGGCCACGGTCGCCGCCATGGCCGCGTCCACGGAGGAGGAATGGCCCCCGCAGCCGCCCCAGCGGCTCGACGAAGCGCTGCGCGCGCTGTCCATCCCCGAAACCGGGCATGCGCCGGGCAGGAACGGCGACGCCGACCCCGGCGACTTCATTTCGCGCGGCCGCCTCAACCCCGCCTGGGCCGACCTGCCCGCCCAGCCGGGCATCCCGTTCGACGAGGCCGTCGAGTGGCTGAGGCAGGCGCGCCGGCGCCAAGGCGCGGAGGCGGCCGCCGGGCCCGGCCGGCCGGATCCCGCGCGCGCCGCCCGCACTTCAACGAATTAAGGAGCACCCCATGGGATTGAACATCATGGACAACCGCGGCGTCCCGCTGGACCGCCAGCGCTTCACCTGGAAAGACATGGTCGGCAAGCCGATCAGCAAGCTCGACGACGACGCCTACACCCGCGTGCGGGTCATCCTGCTGAACGGGCTGGAAATGGAAGCGCTGCGCTTCTCCCACGCCTGCGCCCGCATGAACAAGGCGCTGCAGCCGGTGCTGGCCCAGCTGCGGCGCGTCGAGCAGCACCAGGCGACCGCGGTCAACTGGCTGCTCGGCGCCGACCACTCGCCGCTGGAGACGACGATCGCCTACGAACAGGTGGCCATCGACGTGACGGCCGGCGTCGCGCTGCGCGAGCCCGACGCCTACCTGGCCCAGGTCTACCGCTTCGGCCTGCTGGAGGACTTCGACCACCTGTACCGCTACTCGGCCCTGCTCGACCGGCTGGAGGGCAAGGACGCCAACAACATCCTGCAGAGCTACACCGACATCCTGCCGGGGCGGCCGACGATCGTCGAACACCGCCACCCGCTCGACGACCTGCGCGACCCCTACGACCGAACCGCGGCGCACCCGCTGTCCAAGCTGCACGCGCTGACCATCTTGGCGGCCGAGCAGCAGACCCACAACTACTACATGAACGTCGGCCCGCTGTTCTCGGACCCGGTGGCCAGGTTGCTCTACGCCGAGATCGCGTCGATCGAGGAACAGCACACGACGCAGTACGAATCGATCATCGACCCGAGCGAAACCTGGCTCGAAAAATGGGTGCTGCACGAGGCCGCCGAGGTCTACAACTACCACGGCTGCGCCGAGCAGGAGACCAACCCGCGCATCAAGGCGCTGTGGGAGCGCTTCCTGGACTACGAACTCGGCCACCTGCACACCGCGATCGAGCATTTCCAGAAGTTCGACGGCCGAGAGGTGGCCGAGATCCTGCCCAACGAGCTGCCCGGCCCGATCGCCATCGCCTCGCAGCGCGAGTTCGTGCGCCAGGTGCTGGCCGACGAGATCGACCTGCGGGCCGACGGCGCGCGGTTCGTCGACAAGGCGCAGGAGCCGCGGCGCTCGATCGACTACCGCGACCAGCTGAACTCGGCCGGCTCGCCCACCGAACAGGTCGCCGACGGCTACCTCTGGCGGCCGGGCACCGAGCTGCAGCGCGCCGCCTGAGCCGCGGCCATCGAATGACGGCCGACCCGAATGACTGAACAGGAGCCAACCGCCATGGAAACGAGAACCCGACTGGGCCACAACCGCACCGGCGTGCAGATGTCGCCGTTCGACACCGCCGAGATGCGCCAGGGCGCCGACGAGATCGCCGGCGCGATCGAGCCGCAGAACGCCGAGCAAGACGCCGCGCCATTGACGGCCGCGACGAGGGCCGGCTTGGCCGACGCGCAGTTGCGCCAGCGCTACGCCGGAGAGGCCGGAGAAGGCCTGGGCTCGGTGCCGCTGCCGGGCACGCTGACCGGCGTGGCCCGATCCGGCCTGGACATGCTGACCGGCAAGCGCCCCCAGGTGCTGATGGACAAGCTCGGCGAGCGCCTGGCCTTCGAGCGCGGCGGCACGCGGCTGTACGACGCGCTGCTCGTCAAGTGCGGCGCGACGGCGCACGGACTGACCAGCGAAGAGGTCGCGCTGCTGCAGCGCTTCCGCGACGAGGAGGCCCGGCATTTCGCCCTCGTCGCCGACGCGCTGCGGCAGCTCGGCGGCGACCCGACCGCGCAGACGCCCTGCGCCGACCTCGTCGGCATCGAGAGCATGGGCCTGGTGCAGGCGATGAACGACCCGCGCACCTCCTTCTTGCAATCGCTGCACGTGATGCTGGACGCCGAGCTGATCGACAACGCCGCCTGGGAGCTGCTGATCCAGCTGGCCGAGAACGCCGGCCACCCGTCGATCGCCGAACGCTTCCAGGCGGCGGTGCGCGAGGAAGAGGTGCACCTGCGCACCCTCACCGAACTGGTGGGCCGGCTGACGCTGCGCGACGCGGGCGTTGCCGACCGGCTGATGTGAATCGACCCGAACCGACCGATGAAAGGAACCGAAGTGGAAGACAACGAACAGGAAGACCAGGCGCGACCGCGCGGCGACCCGAGCGCCGACGGAAGCGGGCAGGCAGGGGCGGGCACAGGCGGTGCGGCGTCCGACGCCGGCCAATCCGCCGAGGCTGGCCAGATGGCGCAGGCCTTGGCCACCCGCATGGCCGAAACCGCGGGCCAATTGACCGGCGCGGTGGTGGGCGTCATGACGGCCCCACTGGCTGCGGCGTCGGCCGTCGCGCAGGCACACGCGCGGGACAGCGACAGCGAGGATGCCCAGCCCGGTGCGGAAGAAGAAACCGAGTCCTCCAGCCAGAGCGATGAAACCGGCCCGCAAGGCGCCGCGGCCGGCGATGAACCCGGGGGCGACGGCACGGCGGACGACGGCGCCGGTGGCCTGCAAGGAGAAGCAGACCAAGAGCCCACCGAAGGAGGCGAAGAAGCGGAAGGCGCGGGGCCGGCCGAAGCCACGGCCGGGGAAGAAAGGGCCGGCGACGGTCCCGGCGGCACCGGTCCCCAATGAAGACCGTCGTCGCGCTGCAAGGCGGCGGACCGCTCGGCGCATTCGGTTGCGGCGCCTGGTCGGCGTTGGCGCCCTGGCTGCGGGCGGGCGGGCATGAACTGGCCGCGGTGGCGGGCGCGTCCATCGGCGCACTCAACGCCGCGGTGGTCGCCTGCCATGCCGACCAGGAAGACCTCGGCGCCAGCGCGCTGCGGGCGCTGTGGCGCGACGAGATCGCGTGGCCGCTGATGCCGCGCTTCCCTCCGGCGCCGGCTTTCGAGCCGCTGCTGCGGCCGCTGCTCGACGAGCTGCACGCCTGGACCGGCTGGTGCTGCGGCGTCGCCTTCGGCAACCGGGCGCTCTTCGCGCCGATGTACGCCCACTGGAACCCCGCCGCCGGCCTGCGGCGGGCGGCGCTGCCGCTCTATTCGCAACGGCGCATGCGGCGGTTGCTGGCGGGCATCGTCGGGCCGGGCTACCGCAGCGAAGGGCGGCGCGCGCCGCTGCTGGCCGTGGCCGCCACCGACGTGCTCGACGGTGGCCTGAGGCTCTTCCACAGCGACGAAGCGCCGGTCGATGAAGCGCGACTGAGCGCCAGCGCCGCCATCCCGCTGATGTTCGAGCCGGTCGAGGTCGACGGCCGGCCCTATTGCGACGGCGAAGTCAACCGGGAGTCACTCGTCCCCGGGCTACTGGAAACGCTGCACCTTCAAGGCCGGGTGTCGGCGGGCGAACTGCTGCAGCTGGTCTGCGTCGGCCAGTTCAGCCGGCCTGCCGGCCGGTTGCCGCGCACTTCGCACGAGCTGCTGGACCGCTCGCTGCAGTGCCTGCTGGCGGGCAAGCTGACGCAGCAAGCGCTGCCGCCTTCGGTGCGCCTCATCGAGATCGGCCGGGAGCCGCCGCCGCAGGACGGCGTCTCCGGGCAGTTCGACTACTCGTCGGGCCGCATCGATGCGCTGATCGCCGCCGGCCGCGCTGAAGCCTTGGAAGTCTTGGAGGCGCCGCACGCGCTGCGGGCCGCCGCCTGACCGCCTGTCATGGAATGCACGAAAACAGAGCGGCCGCGACCTGGAGAGGAACCCATGGCCCCATGCGACATGCCCGCGGCCAAGGGCCTTGTGCCCCCTGCCGTCCACCGCCCCGCGCATGGGCAGGCCGAGGGCGCGCCGCCGCGGCGAGCCTGGCTGCTGACCCCGCATCCCGCTTGGCACCGCCGGGGATGGCCGCGGCCTGAACAGGACGGTCGGCATGCCGCCGAGCCGTACACCGAGCAGGAAGACACCTCCGGCGCATGGCAGCCGCGCTGACCTCCGGGGCACCGCGCCCGGCGGGGCAGCAGGCGGGGGGCCAGGTCGCGTCAGGCGGGCTGGCCGGGCGAAGGGCCGCCCCAAGCGCCGGCGACCTGCCGCGCGATGTTCTCGCCCACCGTGGTCAAACGCAGCGTGCCGCCATGCCATTCGAGCCAGCTCAGCGCGACATAGTCGTCGATGAAACCTTCGGGGATGTCCCGCGCGCGGCGGGCTTTCAGCAGCTGGACGCACTCCACCAGCCGGCCGCGCAACGCTTCGGGCTTTCTCTTGGACCCTGGGACGGGATTCTTCATGCACACCTCTTTTCTGGGACGGACGGGAGGGCGCCTTCCGACGCCCCGCCCCACGCGGCAAAAAGAGTGCCCGCCCGCGGCCGGCGCGGGCCCCCGGCGTTCTTCAGACCTCGCGCGAAGCGATGGCTTTGTTGGCGCGCAGCGCCAGGATGGTGCAGGCGCAGCCCGACAACAGGTAGAGCGTGACGGCGACGAGCCCGAAGCGGGACGACAGCCCCAGCGCCACCAGCGGGGCGAAGGCCGCGCCGACCAGCCAGGCGACGTCGGAGGTCAGCGCCGCGCCGGTGTATCGGAACTTGGGGCTGAAATTGCCGGTCACCGCGCCGGCCGCCTGACCGTAGGACAGGCCCAGCAGCACGAAGCCGAAGAGGATGAACAGGTCCTGGCCGAGCACGCCGCCGTCCAGCAGGGCCGGTGCGAACAGGCTGAACACGCCGATCAGCACGGCCGAAAGGCCCAGCGTGCTGCGCCGCCCGATGCGGTCGGCCACCAGGCCGGACACCGGCATCGCCGCGGCCGCCAGCAGCGCGCCGACGATCTGCACCACGAGGAACTCGGCGATCTGCTGGTCGGAATAGAGCTGGATCCAGGACAGCGGGAACACCGTGACGATGTGGAACAGCGCGTAGCTCGCCAGCGCGGCGAAGGCGCCGAGGAAGATGTTGCCGCCCTGGCTCTTGAACAATTCGCGCTCGTTGCAGGGCTCCAGCTCGTGCTCGTCGAGCTCGCGCTCGTATTCATGCGTCACGACCAGCCGCAGCCGGGCGAACAACGCCACCACGTTGATCGCGAACGCCGCGTAGAACGGGTAGCGCCAGCCCCAGCCGAGGAAGTCGGCCGAGTCCAGGTTGCCCCACAGGTAGGCGAACAGGCTGCAGGCGACCAGGAAACCCAGCGGCGCGCCGAGCTGCGCCAGCATCGCGTACCAGCCGCGGCGGCGCGGCGGCGCGTTCAGCGCGAGCAGGGAGGGCAGGCCGTCCCAGGAGGCGCCCAGCGCCAGCCCCTGGCCGACCCGGCACAGCGTCAACAGCGCGATCGACACACCGCCCAGTTCGGCGTAGCCTGGCAGCAGCGCCATGCCGGCCGTGGAGCAGCCCAGCAGGAACAGCGCGCCCGTGAGCTTGGCGCTGCGGCCGAAGCGGCGCTGGATCTCCATGCCCGCCAGCGTGCCCAGCGGCCGCATGACGAAGGCGAAGGCGAAGAGCGCGAAGGCGTACAGCGTGCCTTCCAGGCGGTCGACGAAGGGGAAGAACACCGCCGGGAACACCAGCGCCGACGCGATGCCGTAGACGAAGAAGTCGAAGTACTCGGAAGCCCGGCCGATCACCACGCCGACGGCGATGTCGCCCGGCGCAACCCGCTCGTGGTCCTGGGCGCTGACGCCGGGGCCGTGGTGGATGCTGCTGTGCGTGCCGGGGCGGGGATGGGGCGGCGTGGCGGAGGCGGTGATGGACATGGCGGTCGAATCTCGCGAACTCGGGACAGAGGGGTGGGACAAAATGTCCAATCGTCGAAACACAAGGATGAACCTACATTTCGAAACGCTGCGCAACTATGGTTAACCCGCGCGGCTGAAAGTTCCATGGTGTCGAAGACCTCAAGCAATGTAGCAGCCGGCGGGGCGCAGCGCCCGGCCGGCGCGACCGTTTCCGCCCTGTGCGCCTTGTCCGCCCTCGCGCTGGCGGGCTGCGACACGGTGGTGATGAACCCCTCCGGCGACATCGCCAACCAGCAGGCCCAGCTCATCGTCGCCTCGACGGTGCTGATGCTGCTGATCATCGTGCCGGTGATCGCGCTCACCCTGCTGTTCGCCTGGCGCTACCGGGAAACCAACACCGAGGCGACCTATTCCCCCGACTGGGACCATTCCACCAAGCTGGAGCTGGTGATCTGGGGTGCGCCGCTGCTGATCATCATCGCGCTGGGCGCGCTCACCTGGATCAGCACCCACAAGCTCGACCCGTGGCGCCCGCTGCAACGCATCGACGCGCAGCGCCCGGTGGCCCCCGACGTCAAGCCGCTGGTCGTGCAGGTGGTGGCGCTCGACTGGAAATGGCTGTTCTTGTACCCCGAGCAGGGCATCGCGACGGTGAATGAGCTGGCCGCGCCGGTGGACCGGCCGATCCAGTTCCGCATCACCTCGTCGACGGTGATGAACTCCTTCTACATCCCGGCGCTGGCGGGGCAGATCTACGCGATGCCCGGCATGGAGACGAAGCTGCACGCGGTCATCAACCGCGCCGGCGTCTACGACGGCTTCTCCGCCAACTTCAGCGGCGACGGCTTCTCCCACATGCGCTTCAAGTTCCACGGCTTGTCCGGCGAAGGCTTCGAGCGCTGGGTGCAGGCGCACCGCGCGTCCGGCGAACCGTTGACGCGCCAGGCCTACCTGCGCCTGGAGGAACCCAGCGCGCGGCACCCGGTGCAGCGTTTCGGCGAGGTGGACCCCAAGCTCTTCGATGCGGTGGTCAACCGCTGCGTCGACGCCAAGAAGATGTGCATGGGCGAGATGATGGCCATCGACGCCGCCGGCGGCATGGGCAAGATCGGCCTGTCCTACCTGGAGCGCCAGCCCTGGCGCGACGGCGACCGGCTGGTCGTCGCCGCGGCGCTGTGCACGCCGGAGAACCCCACCGGCGCGCCCATCGCCGAACCGGCCGCGGCGCGGCCCTGAGCAACCCGGCGCCGCCCGCGCGGCCCGCCAGACCCGACCGGACACTGACCGAACCATGCTCCCCGAACACTTCGACACCCAGAAGCTCGTGCTCGGCCGACTCGGCTGGGACGCCGTCCCGCTGCACGAGCCGATCCTGATCGGCACCTTCGCCGCCACCGCCCTGGGCGGGCTCGCGCTGCTGGCGCTGCTGACGCGCTACAGGCTGTGGGGCACCCTCTGGCGCGACTGGATCACCAGCATCGACCACAAGAAGATCGGCATCATGTACATCGTGCTGGGCCTGGTGATGCTGCTGCGCGGCTTCGCCGACGCGCTGATGATGCGCGCGCAGCAGGCCATCGCCTTCGGCGACAACGCCGGCTTCCTGCCGCCGCACCACTACGACCAGATCTTCACCGCCCACGGCGTGATCATGATCTTCTTCGTGGCCATGCCGCTGGTCACCGGCTTCATGAACTACGTGGTGCCGCTGCAGATCGGCGCGCGCGACGTGGCCTTCCCCTTCCTGAACAACTTCAGCTTCTGGATGACGGCCGGCGGCGCGGGGCTGGTGATGATGTCGCTGTTCGTCGGCGAGTTCGCCCGCACCGGCTGGCTGGCCTACCCGCCGCTGTCGGGCATCCTGCAGAGCCCCGGGGTGGGGGTGGACTACTACCTGTGGTCGCTGCAAGTGGCGGGGGTGGGCACGACGCTGTCGGGCATCAACCTGATCGCCACCATCATCAAGATGCGCGCGCCCGGCATGTCGATGATGAAGATGCCGGTCTTCACCTGGACCTCGCTGTGCACCAACGTGCTGATCGTCGCCGCCTTCCCGGTGCTGACCGCGGTGCTGACGCTGCTGACGCTTGACCGCTACGTCGGCACCAACTTCTTCACGAACGACCTCGGCGGCAACGCCATGATGTACGTGAACCTGATCTGGATCTGGGGCCACCCCGAGGTCTACATCCTGATCCTGCCGTGCTTCGGCATCTTCTCGGAGGTGGTCTCCACCTTCAGCCGCAAGCGGCTGTTCGGCTACGCGTCGATGGTCTACGCCACCGTGGTGATCACCATCCTGTCCTACCTGGTGTGGCTGCACCACTTCTTCACGATGGGCTCGGGCGCCAGCGTCAACTCCTTCTTCGGGATCACGACGATGATCATCTCGATCCCGACGGGCGCGAAGATCTTCAACTGGCTCTTCACCATGTACCGCGGCCGCATCCAGTTCGACGTGCCGATGCTGTGGACGGTGGGCTTCATGGTCACCTTCGTGATCGGCGGCATGACGGGCGTGCTGCTGGCGGTGCCGCCGGCCGACTTCGTGCTGCACAACAGCCTCTTCCTGATCGCCCATTTCCACAACGTGATCATCGGCGGCGTGCTGTTCGGCCTGATGGCGGGCATCGTGTTCTGGTTCCCCAAGGCCTTCGGCTACAAGCTCGACCCGTTCTGGGGCAAGTGCTCGTTCTGGTTCTGGCAGATCGGCTTCTTCTTCGCCTTCATGCCGCTGTACGTGCTGGGTCTGATGGGCGTGACGCGCCGCATGAGCCACTTCGACGACCCGTCGATCCAGATCTGGTTCCAGCTGGCCGCCTTCGGCGCCGTGCTGATCGCGCTGGGCATCGCCGCCTTCGGTGTCCAGCTGGTGGTGAGCTACCTCCGGCGCGACCAGCTGCGCGACGTGACCGGCGACCCCTGGGACGGCCGCACGCTCGAATGGTCGACCGCCTCGCCGCCACCGGCCTACAACTTCGCGTTCACGCCGGTCGTGCACGACAACGACGCCTGGCACGACATGAAGCGCCGCGGCCACCAGCGCCCCACCTCGGGCTTCAAGGCCATCCACATGCCGAAGAACACCGCCGCCGGCGTCGTGATCGCCGGGCTGTCCACCGCCCTTGGCTTCGCGCTGATCTGGCACATGTGGCTGCCGGCCGCGCTGCTGTTCGCGGCGACGGTGGGCGCGGCCATCGCCCACACCTTCAACTACAAGCGCGACTACTACATCCCCGCCGACGAGGTGGCGCGCAGCGAAGACCGACGCACGGCCGCACTGGCCGCGGCGCGGGCCTGAGGACGACACCGCCATGACGACGCTCCAACCCGCCATGTCCACCCCGGGCGGCCCCGCCGCCGTGCTGAACGACGCGCCGCCGGTCTTCTACGACGACGGCAGCCACCACCCGCAGCAGGGCACCCTGCTCGGCTTCTGGCTCTACCTGATGAGCGACTGCCTCATCTTCGCGGTGCTCTTCGCCACCTACGCCGTGCTCGGCCGCAGCTACGCGGCCGGCCCGTCGGGGGCCGACCTGTTCGACCTGAACCTGGTCGCCATCAACACCGGCCTCCTGCTGCTGTCCTCCATCACCTACGGCTTCGCGATGATCGGCGCGCAGTCCAGGCGCAAAGGCCAGGTGCTGGGCTGGCTGGCGCTGACCGGCCTGCTGGGCCTGGGCTTCCTGGGCATCGAGCTGTACGAATTCGCCCACCTGCTTCACGAAGGCGCGGGCCCGCAGCGCAGCGCCTTCCTGTCGTCCTTCTTCACGCTGGTGGGCACGCACGGCCTGCACGTCACCTTCGGCACGATCTGGCTGGCCACGCTGATGGTGCAGGTGCACAAGCACGGCCTGATCCCCGAGAACCGCAGGCGCCTGATGTGCCTGTCGATGTTCTGGCACTTCCTGGACGTCGTCTGGATCGGCGTCTTCACATTCGTCTACCTCATGGGGGTGATGGCATGAGCACCGGCAACCATTCGGAACTGGCGCACGGCGCGCACGACCCGGGGCAATCCGAGCCCCACCACGGCGGCCATGGCCACCACGACGAAGACGACGGCTACCACTTCAGCGTCAAGGGCTACGTCACCGGCTTCCTGCTGGCGGTGGTGCTGACGGCCATCCCGTTCTGGCTGGTGATGGCCAAGGTGCTGCCCACCCCCGGGTTGACGGCCGCGGTGATCCTCGGTTTCGCCGCGGTGCAGATCGTGGTGCACATGGTCTACTTCCTGCACATGAACACCAAGATCGAAAGCGGCTGGTCGATGCTGGCGCTCATCTTCACCGCGGCCCTGGTGGTCATCATGCTGGCCGGCTCGATCTGGGTGATGTACCACCTGAACACCAACATGATGCCCACCCACGACATGCGGGCGATGCCATGAGCGGCGGCGCCACCACCACACCCGCGGCCGCGCTGGAAGAGCACCCCCAGCGCAAGCCGTTCGCCTGGGTCGCGCTGCTGCTGGCGGGCCTGTTCGCCATCGCCGGTTTCGTGGCCCTGGGAATGTGGCAGGTCAACCGGTTGGCGTGGAAGACCGACTTGATCGAGCGCGTCGACCAGCGGCTGAAAACCCCGCCCGCGCCGGCACCCGGCGCGCAGGAATGGCCCGCCCTCGACCACGCCAGCGCCGAGTACCGCCGCGTCGAGTTGACCGGCCGCTACGACCACGGCCGCGAAACCCTGGTGCAGGCCAGCACCGCGCTGGGCAGCGGCTACTGGGTGTTGACGCCGATGCGGACCGACCGCGGCTTCTGGGTGCTGGTCAACCGCGGCTTCGTGCCGCAGGACAAGCGGGACCCGTCCACCCGCCCGCCGTCCGGCGGGGACAAGGCGGAAAAGGTCGAAGGCTTGCTGCGCCTCACCGAGCCCAAGGGCAGCCCGCTGCAGGCCAATGACCCGGCCGCGGGCCGCTGGTATTCGCGCGACGTGGCCGCCATCGCCGCGGCCCGCGGCCTGGAGGGCGGCGCGGTGGCACCGTACTTCGTCGACGCGACGGCCGGCAACGACGCGCCGCTGGACTGGCCGCGCGCCGGGCTGACGGTGCTGCACTTCAGCAACAATCACCTCATGTACGCGCTCACCTGGTTCCTGCTCGCCGCCATGGCCGCCGCCGCCATCGCCTACGCGGTGGCGATCGAACACCGCGCCCAACGCCGCCGCGCCTCGGCGGCCTCGAACCCACGCTGAAGCACCGGCGCCGCGCATGCTGGTGGACGCCGCAGCCGCACCAAAGCCTCCCGCCGCACCCGACGGGGCCGGCGCCCCGGCGTCCGACGAACTCGCCGACCGCAACAACCTGCTGCAGTTGATCCAGCTGCGCTGGCTCGCGGTCGCCGGCCAGCTGGCCACCATCCTGGCGGTCCACTTCCTGCTGGAGATCCCGCTGCCGGTGGTCGAGATGCTGGGCCTGCTCGGCGGGCTGGCGCTGTTCAACGCCGCCTGCTGGCTGCGCGGCCGCACCGCGCCGCGCGTCGGCGACACCGAGCTGCTGCTGGGCATGCTGGTGGACGTGGGCTCGCTCAGCGGCCAGCTCTACTACGCCGGCGGCGCGACCAACCCCTTCATTTCCCTCTACCTGTTGCAGGTGGTGGTGGCCTCGATGCTGCTGCGGCCGGCCTACACCTGGACCATCGTCGGCGTGGCCAGCCTGGGCTTCATCTCGCTGACCCAGTCGTACCGGCCGCTGCAGCTGCCCGGCCTGGTGGAGAGCGCGCTGCCGGCGGCCTACGTCGGCGGCGTGGTGGT
>CBJNAE010000017.1:0-22161 GCA_966433995.1 uncultured Ideonella sp.
GTACCTGCAGGGCTATCCGGACGCTTTGCTCGCCCAGGTGCGCCGGCTCATCGGCGAAGGCCGCCTGGGCGACCGCCTGGCCCGCCAATACGGCGGCGCGGCCCACCCGGTGCGCGACGACAAGGCGCTGTTCGAATACGTCCAGGCCCTGAAAAACCGCCACCTGCGCAGCGCCGACCCGTTGGCCAAGGCGGTCTACGACAACAAGCTGAAGGTCATCCAGCATGCGCTGGGCACGCACACGCAAGTGTCGAGGGTGCAAGGCGGCAACCTGAAGGCCAAACGCGAGATCCGCATCGCCAGCCTGTTCAAGGAGGCGCCGGAGCCTTTCCTGAAGACGATCGTCGTGCACGAGCTGGCCCACCTGAAGAACCGCGAACACGACAAGGCTTTCTACGGCCTGTGCACCCACATGGAGCCGGACTACCACCAGCTGGAGTTCGACCTGCGGCTGTGGCTGACCTGGAAAGAAGCCTGACCGGCGCGCCCTCGCCGCCGACGGCCTTCCGGTCCACAATAGCGCCCCATGCCTTCCCACCACCGAATTCAGCGCCACCTGGCCCAGGCCGGCTCCCTCCTCCTGGCGCTTTCGCTGCCGCTCGGCGCCGCGGCCCAGGCGCCTGCCCTGCCGGCGGCTTCCTCGCCCGCTTCGGCCCCGCCGCCGGTGACCGCGGGCAAGGACATGGGCACCTCCTGCGAACAAGCCGTCCGCGAACTGCTGGCCAACAAAGGCAATGCCAGCGTCGACGTCAAGTTCAACGGCGCGCCCGCCGCCCCCAAGCGCACGTCGAGCGACGAGCCGGTGGTGCTGCGCGGCAGCGGTAGCTGGCGCGCGGCCGGCGGGGAGCAGCGCACCTTCGACTACACCTGCAACGCCGACCCGCGCAGCGGCGAAGCCGTCGGCATGGTGATGCGCGACACCTCGCCCGCGTCGGCGAAGGCGCCCGCCGCCACGAACCTGGAGCCCGACCTCAGCCAGCTGTCGCCGGCCGTCTGCGAGTCCGCCGTCGCGGCGACGCTGAAAAAGCGCTGGCCGCGGGTCACCGAGATCAGCTTCGAAGCCGCCACACGCTCGGTCAAGCAGACCACGCCGAACAACGCCGAACTCCGCGGCCGCGGCCGTGCGCTGACCGAGCCGGGTTCGCCGCACAGGCTTTTCGGTTTCGAATGCACGTTCGACACGCGCGACGGAAGGCTGCTGGGTTCGAAGCTGTCGAGTTGACGCTTCGGCCGGGCGCCAGAAAAGGGGCCACCGCATGCCCCTGTCGCCAGGAAGCCCAGCCCCGCAGGGTTATCCAGACGTCGTGCTGGCGCAGGTGCGGCTGCCGATCAGCGAGCAGCGCCTAAAGACAGCCTTGCGCGGTCTTGCACGAACTGCCCACTTCAAGCTCCGCGAGCACGACGAGCGTTCTATGGCCTGCGCACCTGCATGGCGCCGAAAAACCGCCATCCGCTCGGGTTTGATCCGAGGCTGTGGTTGGTCTGGAAAGAACCTGGACCGTCTGCAACCGAGTGCTGTCGAAAAAATTGACGGAGGCGCGTGTCGATACGGCGTTAAGGCACAGAGTGAACAAAAAAAATCTTGTAAATGGTTGTCGCAAAAGCAAAAAATCAATTTCGATCAAATCGGCATGATGGTTGCTTACCACTCGAATGGTGAAATACATTCGCGACCCTAAATTCAATCATTATTTTCGATATTAATATGCGCGCCCTAGTTCGTATCTTAAAAATTGCTTTTTATTTTTCAATATTCTCGGCCGCCAACGCTAACGCAAGCGTTGTATATACCTACACTGGGAGCCATTTCACCGATTTTGCCTGGGACTCTTACCACGTGCATCCCTTGCAGGTTTTCGACTCCTCGGACAATGTCACTTTTCAATTCACCTTGTCCGGTGCGTTGCCGCCCCTCATGAGCCTTTGGTACAGCGCCGGATATCCATTTGGAACCTATGTCACTGAAACCATCGTCAATCAGGACACCAGCATACCGCCGCCGGTCGTGGTCGAAAGCTGGTCGTTGACCAGTGGCCCGCTGAATTACAGCGGCACCGCTTTGCAGGATATCGATTTCATTGTCTACACGGACATCGATGGCAATGTTTTCGACTGGCGGTTCACGACCAGGCAGTATTCAAACTTTTTCCTTCCGAACAGTCCTTATCCGGAAATCGATAGCTATATCTACAGCACCGGAAACTATTATTTCGGCCCTTTTTCAGAAATGGCCATTACTTGCCTCGGCGATATCGACTGCCTGGCTGATCCCGGCTATCCCATCGGTTTGACGGCGACCCCAGGGGTTTGGACGATTTCTTCGGTCAATCCTCCATCCCAAATTCCCACGCCTTCGAGTGCGGCGCTGTCGATCTTGGCTATTTCTTGCCTTTTGTATTCGCGCAAAAAATCCGGGGCATTCCGAAATGAAATGCAGCCCAACCGCGTGGCCTTTTCACAGTGAGGAAATCGGCTTTCAACGGGTGGGCAATGAGCGGAGCACCCGCTGGGCCATCGCGTTCGCCGCGCCACGGTGGGCGCCCGCGAATGCGTGGGCCTTCGCAGCCCATTCGGAGCGCAAAGGGGACGTCGCCGCGGCCAAGCCCCGCGTGACTGCTTCGTCGACGTCGGCCACGCGCCACGCCACCCCGGCCTGCAGCGCCATCTCCGAGGCTTGCGCGAAGTTGAACGTGTGCGGGCCCATGATCACCGGGCAGCCGCAGGCGGCGGCCTCGATCAGGTTCTGGCCGCCCAGCGGCTCGAAGCTGCCGCCGAGCAGGGCCACATCGGCCAGGCCGTAGTACAGCGCCATCTCGCCCATCGAGTCGCCGAGCCAGACTTGCGCCTGCGCCGCGTCATCGGCCGAGGGCTGCGTTTGCCAAGCGCTGCGGCGTCGCAAAGTCAAACCGGTGGCTTCGACCAGGCGCGCCACTTCGTCGAAGCGCTGCGGGTGCCGGGGCACGACCACGAGCAGGGGCGCCGCCGCCAAGCCAGAAACCCGCGTTTTCCAGGCGGCGAGCAACGGCGCTTCTTCGCCCTCCCGGGTGCTGGCGGCCAGCACCACCGGCCGGCCGATGGCCTGCCGCCAGGCCTGGCCCCGCGCCAGCTGGGCCGAGTCGGGTTGCATGTCGAACTTCAGGTTGCCGCAGACGACCACCTCCGGGCAGCCGGACTGCGTGAAGCGTTCGGCGTCGGCCTGGGTCTGCGCCATCACCAGGCGCAGCGACTGCGCCGCTGGACGCAGCAACGCGCGAAAACGCCGGCCACGCCGGAGGCTGCGTTCGCTCAGGCGGCCGTTGGCCAGCAGCATGGGGATGTCGAGCCTGCCCGCCTCGTGCAGCAGCCCAGGCCAGACCTCGGTTTCCATCAACACGCCGACGGAGGGCCTGAAGTGCGTCAGGAAGCGCCGCGCGGCGCCCGGTGTGTCGTAAGGCAGCCAGGCTTGCGCATCGCCCTCGCGCAGCAAGGCGCGGCCGGCCTCGCGGCCGGTGGCGGTGCCGTGAGTGAGCAGCAGGCGCAGGCCCGGACGTTGTGCACGCAGCTCGGAGACCAATGCCGCCGCGGCCCGGGTTTCACCCAGGGACACCGCGTGCACCCAGACCCACCCGCCCTGCCCGCCCAACGCCGCCATCGCGCGCGCATGAAAGCCGAAACGCTCGCCCAGCGCATGCGCGTACAGCGGTTCGGCGCGAGAGCGCCACAGCAGCCGCAGCAGGTAGGCCGGAGCCAGCAACCTCAGCAAGAGCGCATAGGCCCAGCGGGCCAGCAGGCGGTTCATCGACCGGCGGCCCGGGCGGGAATCAACCGGCGGTGCCCGGTCAGTGCGCCGCGGCCTGGACGGCGGCGTCCGGCTTGGCGACCTTCAGCGCGGCCATGAAGGCGGCCTGGATGCGGTCCAGCGCCTTCTGGTTGTGGCCTTCGAAGCGCAGCACCAGCACCGGCGTGGTGTTGGACGAGCGGATCAGGCCGAAGCCGTCCTTGTAGTCGACGCGCAGGCCGTCGATGGTGACGATCTCCTGCGCGCCCGGGAACTGGGCGTTCTCCAGCAAGCGGCGCACCACTTGCGGCGCCTCGCCTTCGGCGCAGGGCACGTTCAGCTCGGGCGTGCTGAAGCTGGTGGGCAGGCCGTTCAGCACCTTGCTCGGGTCCTTGCTCTTGGACAGGATCTCCAGCAGCCGCGCTGCGGTGTAGGTGGCGTCGTCGAAGCCGTACCAGCGCTCGCCGAAGAAGATGTGGCCGCTCATCTCGCCGGCCAGCGGCGCCTTGATCTTCTTCATCTGCGCCTTGATCAGTGAGTGGCCGGTCTTCCACATCAGCGGCTTGCCGCCGGCCTTGCGGATGGCCGGCGCCAGGCGCTGGGTGCACTTGACGTCGAAGATGATGGTGCCGCCCGGGTTGCGCGACAGCACGTCGGTGGCCAGCAGCATCAGCTGGCGGTCGGGGTAGATGATCTGCCCGTCTTTCGTGACCACGCCCAGGCGGTCGCCGTCGCCGTCGAAGGCCAGGCCGAGTTCGGCATCGCTGTTCTTCACCTTGTCGATCAGCTCGGCCAGGTTCTCGGGCTTGCTCGGGTCCGGGTGGTGGTTGGGGAAGTTGCCGTCGACCTCTGAGTACATCTCGGTCACTTCACAGCCCAGTGCGCGCAGCACGCCAGGGGCGGAGGCGCCCGGGATGCCGTTGCCGCAGTCGACCACGATCTTCAGCGGCCGCTTGAGCTTGGCGTCGCCCGCGATGCGGGCCTGGTACTCGGGCAGGATGTCCATCGTGGCGCTGCGGCCCTTGCCCTTGGCGTAGTCCTCGCGCTCCATGCGCTGACGCAGTTTCTGGATGTCTTCGCCGTAGATGGCGCGGCCGGCCAGCACCATCTTGAAGCCGTTGTAGTCCTTGGGGTTGTGGCTGCCAGTGACCTGGATGCCGCTGCGGCAGCCCTTGCGGCCACGGGTGGCAGCAACGTAGTACAGCATCGGGGTCGTGACCGCACCGAGGTCGACCACGTCCAGCCCGGTGGAAGCCAGGCCGCGGATCAGCGCGGCGGCGAAGGCCGGCCCGGACAACCGGCCGTCCCGGCCCACGACCACCGCTTTCTCGCCGGCGGCCAGCGCCTCCGACCCGAAAGCGCGGCCGAGGTGTTCGGCGAAGGTTTCGTCGATCGTCTTGCCGACGATGCCGCGAATGTCATAGGCTTTGAAAACCGAGGCGTTGACTTGCATGGTGGGTTCGCTTTGTGTGGATGGTGGTTCGAAGATGGGGGGCGATTGTAGGGAGGCGCGTGCAAGGGCTGTGCCAGGGTGGAACAAAGCCGTTACAGGGGCTGCGTGCGATCGGTGCTTTCAGGAGCTGCGTCGCGAGGGAAAGGCCCCAGGGGCTCCATCCATGTCCCCCGTGGGCTTTGCCCACTCCTCCTGAACTTCACTGCGCCCCTGGGCCCTGTCCCTCGCGAAAAACCCAGTGGCGGCGTGCCGGGAAGTTCAAGAGTCCTTTCTTGGCGACGATGGGTTGGATGCCTTGCGGTCAGCCGGCTTCCTTGTGCCGGCGGGTGGGTGCCGTTGCAAACGGCAACAACTCCGCCCGGCCGCCGCTGCGCCTGCCGCTGGGCACCGACACCTTGCGGACGATCCGCGACAAGCACGCCTTCGTCGAGCGGGAGACGCAGGCCTGGCAGGCCCTGGCCGCGTCGACCGATTTCCCGGACGCGGCTTGATGCGGCGGTGCGCGGCTTCAGGCGTCCAGGTCAACCACCAACGCGCCCTCGCCCGCCGGGCCCAATCCATCGTGACTGGCCACCACCCAGCACCGCCGCCGGGCCTGGGCCGACTGCGCCAGGGCTTGCTTCAGGTGGGCCAGCGAGGACTGGTCCAGCGCGTTCATCGGTTCGTCCAGCAGCACGGCAGAGGTGCCCGCGGCCAGCGCCGCCGCCAGCCAGACCTTGCGCTGGGTGCCGGTCGACAGTGCCGAAAGGCGCTTGCCCAGGTGGGGCTGCAGGCCGAACGCCTGGGCCTGCGAAGCCGCCAGTGCGGCGTCGAACCGCGGGTACAGGCCGCGCATGAAACCGAAATACTCGACCGGCCGCAAGTGGTCGAAAGGCACCGGGCCGGGCCCGCACCAGAACACTTCGCGTCGGTAGTCCAGCGGTTGCGAGGCCTCGTCGACACCGTTCACCGAGAGCCGCCCGGCTGCCGCCGGCAAGGCGCCGGCCAGCAGCTTGAGCAGGGTCGACTTGCCGCTGCCGTTGCCGCCCCGCAGCCAGGTCAGTCCGGCCGGGAAATCGAAGGACAGGCCGTTGAACACCGGACGGCTTTCGTAAGAGAAGTGCAGTCCTTGGGCACACAGCACTGGCGCAGGGTGGGCTTGCGAGTTCATCGTTTCCATTTCCGTCATGCCGCCATGACTTCCGAGGCCAGCACCAGGCCCAGGGCCAGGAAAAACAGCCAGCGGCTGGCCTCGGCGGCTGGCTTGGCGGGCCGGGACAGGGCGATCAGCGCCAGCGCGGCGACGCAGGTTGCCGCATAGGCCGCCAGGATCGGCAGCCGCAGCGTGCCGAAAGGCAACGAAACCAGCAGGAACGCGCCGCCCAAGGCGGCGGGACCAACAACACACCAAGTGCCCATGCGCGCCAGCCGCCGGGGCGCCAGCGGCAGCATCGCGCAGGCTTGCCAGAGCGGTTCGAGTTCGAGCCGGGCCAGCGTGCGCAGCCGGCTGGTGGCCACGAGGCCGGCCAGCAGGTAGGCCGCCAGCCACCAGGGCGCGGCGTCCGGGCACACGAATGTCGCGACCGCCGGCAAGCACATCAGCAGGCCGGCCCCGAGCAAGCCTTTGCCGGTGCGGCGCGCCGGGCCACGCACTAAAGGCAGCCATACCAAGGCCGACCGCCACGTCAACGCGACGACTTCGGCTTTGACCGTTCCAACGCCGCCGGAAACCCGCCGCGGCCGCGGGGCCCGCCTGCGCTTTTGAAGCAAGGCCACGCCGAACGTCAGGCTGGCGATAAACACGAACCCCAGCGTGGCGACGGCGGCACCCCGCGCCCCGTGCAGCCAGTGCGGGCCGCTGGCCAGCAACGCCGCCGCACCCGCCGCTTGCAGGCCGAACAGCGGCGCCAACGCCAAAGCGGCCACGATGGCGTCGGAGCGCAGCAACTCGCCGCGGCGCAGCGGCAAGGCGCGCTCGGCATCGGCCCAATGCGGCTGCCACAGCAAGGCGCGTAAACCCCAGAGCACTGCGAGGTTCAACAGCGTCTGAGCCAAGGCCGCCGGAAGCCACCAAGCCTCCGGATGGGCCACCGCATAAAACAGCGGCAGCACCACCCAGGCGGCCAACCCCGCGACTGACGTCAAGGCGCCGACCGACCCCGCCGAGAACAGCACGCCCAG
The DNA here is from genome assembly GCA_966433995.1 of uncultured Ideonella sp. Classification (GTDB taxonomy): domain Bacteria; phylum Pseudomonadota; class Gammaproteobacteria; order Burkholderiales; family Burkholderiaceae_C; genus JANPCX01. The sequence continues at coordinate 7,371 of CBJNAE010000017.1, forward strand.
CACCACCAGGTAGACACTCCAGCGGCGCAGGAAGGCCTGCACCGCCACGCGGCACCAGCGCAGTCGCATGGCGTGGTAGGTGAGCGGTGGCGTGTCGTGCGGCAAAGCGAAGGCGATGTGTCGGGCGGGGGAGCTGGCGATTATGGTGACCGGACGGGTGTCCTTCCTTGGCGCCGGCTTAGGGAACGGTCCGCCTTCGCCCCTCACCCCGACCCTCGCCCCGCGAGCGGGGAGAGGGTCGGGGTGAGGGTCTTTGCGTAGCACCCGTTGCACCCGCGACTGCATGTCCGAAAACGGCCGGTCCGCCAGCCCCTCCTGCCGATAATGGGCGCATGGAATTCAATGCAGACGCCGCCTACCAGGCCTTCGTGGCCAAGGACGCCCGCTTCGACGGCCGGGTGTTCGTCGGCGTCACGTCCACCGGCATCTATTGCCGGCCGATCTGCCGGGTGCGCACGCCCAAGCGGGCCAACTGCCGCTTCTTCAGCACCCCCGAACTCGCCGAGGCGGCGCTGTTCCGGCCCTGCCTGAAGTGCCGGCCGGAGATCGCGCCCCAGGCGTCAGACAGCCGCTGGAGCGTGATGGACGCTTCGCGCACCCTCGCGCGGCAAGCGGCCGCGTTGCTCGACGCCCAACTCGCCGCGCCGCAGGGCGACGCCGCCGGCGCCAAGCTGGCCGCCCTGGCCCGGCAACTCGGCATCAGCGACCGGCACCTGCGCCGCATCTTCCTCGCCGAGATGGGCGTCACCCCGCTTCAATACCTGCAGACCCGCCGCCTGCTGCTGGCCAAAGGCCTGCTCACCGACTCCAGCCTGCCGGTGACGCAGGTCGCGCTGGCCAGCGGCTTCGGCAGCGTGCGGCGCTTCAACGCTGCGTTCTCAAACGCCTACCGGTTGACGCCCAGCCGCCTGCGCGAAGCCGGCGCCGCGTCGAAGCCGCAAAAAACCGGTCCGCCGCAGGCCGTTGACGGCATGCCGGGCGACACCATCAGTCTGCGGCTGGGCTATCGCGCGCCTTACGACATGGCGCAGCTCGGCCGCTTCCTCGCACAGCGGGCCATCCCCGGCATCGAAGCGGTGCTGTTGCCTAGCGACGCCCCCGGCGCAGGCTTGTGCCTGCGGCGCAGTCTGCGTGGCGCTGCGCTGTGGCCAGTCGAGAACCACACCCAGGTGGCCGCGGGTTGGTTGCAGGCCTGGTTCGACCCGCGAGCCCCGCAAGTCCGCCTGGATTTTTCAGCGCACTGGCTGCCGCATGCGAGCACGCTGCTGCACTTGGTGCGGCGCTGGCTCGACCTGGACGCGGCGCCCGACGCTATCGAGGCCGTGCTGCGCGACGACCTGCCCGGCCAGCCCGGCCTGCGCCTGCCCGGCAGCCTGGACGGCTTCGAGCTGGCGGTGCGCGCGGTGCTGGGCCAGCAGGTCACCGTGGCGGCGGCGCGCACCTTGGCCACGCGGCTCGTCCAAGAATTTGGCGCGCCGCTGGCCACGCCCTGGCCGGGGGTCGACCGCAGCTTCATCGAACCGGAAACCCTCGCCGCCCTGGCGCCGCAGCAGCTATGCGCCCTCGGCCTGACCGGAGCCCGGGCGCGCACCCTGGTCAACCTGGCCGCCGAATGGCCCCGCCTGGCGGCCTTGCTGCAGGAAGTGGCCGTCGGCCGCGCCGACGTCGACGTACTGATCGCCACCCTGTGCGAACTGCCCGGCATCGGTCCCTGGACGGCCCACTACATCGCGATGCGCGCCTTGAGCTGGCCCGACGCCGCCCTGCCCGGCGACGTGGCGCTGCGCAAGGCGATGCAGCAACGCTTCGGCGCCGAAAACCAACGCGCCGCCGAAGAACGCGCCCTCGCCTGGCGGCCCTGGCGCTCCTATGCCGCGCTGCGGTTGTGGAACAGCCTGGCGCCGGGCGATGGTGCGGCGGTGGCCGCCACGGCAACCACCGCCAAGGCAGGCAAAGCGGACATTGCAGTCACGGCGGCGAATCCGTCCGAAGAAGCGACAGCCGCCAACCCGTGACCGAAGAATCGTTCGAACGCTCGAGCACTGAAACACCCGCTTCGAACATGCAGCCGGGATTCCTCCGAAGAACCTCCCCGGACCGACGAAACACCCAGGAGCCCACCATGCCCCCCACCACCCGCCAAGCCGTCCACGCCGCCTGCACCGCCCAACTGACCGCGCCGTCGCCCCTGGGCCCCATGCTGCTGGCCCGAAGCGCCCAAGGCCTGTGCGGCGCCTGGTTCGAAGGCCAGAAACACCACCCCGGCGCGCTCGCCGTGCCCGAGGCCGACGACGACCCACTGCTGCGCGAAGCGGCGCGGCGGCTGGCCGCGTATTTCTCAGGTTCGCCGGACGCGGTTGCCGGTTTGGCCACAGGCCTGCCGCTGGACCCGCAAGGCAGCGACTTCCAGCGCCGAGTCTGGCTACAACTGGCCGCCATCCCCTGCGGCCGCACCCTCACCTACGGCCAGGTCGCCGCCGCGGTCGGGGCGCCGCAAGCCGTGCGCGCGGTGGGTGCGGCGATTGGCAAGAACCCGGTGTCGGTCTTCATCCCTTGCCATCGGGTGGTGGGTGGGGGTGGTGCGCTTACCGGCTATGCCGGGGGGCTGCCGCGCAAGTTGGCGTTGTTGAGGCGAGAGGGCGTGGAGGGCTTGCCGCGAGGCGCGTTGATTGAGGAAACTGAGACCAGTGCGACATCCGAACCGCGCCGACGGATTGCGGCGGTGGTTTGAGGGGGCCTCAGCACCCGTCAGAAATAGATTTAAAGAGGAGCAGCGCGCCCCCCCCGCTTCAGAATAGTTGTGGCCTCCATGGAACAACTGCCTATCCGAGTTGCTTTCACCTACAGCGATTGCGTATATGACCTACCTTCAGGCTCTAAGGGAACACAAGACGGAAACCGATCGCATCATGGCGGAAATCTCCGAAACAATGGAGGACTGGCTCGCAGAAGACATTTCTGCCACTTTCGGTTGCGCCATTCATAGTGCCGAGTCCCCCTCTGCAGTAGCTCGACTTGCGCAGGCCGTTTCAGTTCCACTTCCGCAATCTCTCCGCAGCCTCTACTTGGAGCACGGAGGATTCGAGATCTTCGATAGGGATCGACATCTCGCTATCAGGGTTCCCACCATCGCCGCACTATTAGGCATGCGCTCGAGCAGTACCTTTGGTTCCGAGTGGCCGTCCCTTTACACGGCGTTGATTACGTACGGCTCCCGTCGGGAGTTCTACGGCAATCTTGGTCATACCCAAATCGCCGCGCTAAAGCGTTATTTTGTTTTTGGAATGGCCAATCACCGCTACGAGGACAAAACTTTCTTTGTCTTCTCTTCGGCTGGCCATCTCGGAGTTGTCCGGTACGAGCACGATTTCAGCGCTGAGGAATGGGATGAGCAGTTCTTGCCTTTGTGCGAAGGAAAGATGGCCTCATTGTCGATCGACGAAGTTCTAAAGCCTCACATATGTGCCAGTACCGACAACCTTCGTCGACGCTTGGCTGAGAATAATTGGTAACTGCATTGATGCCCAACCCTTCCATCAACCGGACTGCGGTTCGTGGCCGGCCATAGGTGGCCGCGCACGCTCACATCATCAATCCCCGATTCATCATCACCCCCCCACCCCGGCTCTCCGTCAACCCCCGCAGTTGCCCGCGGATGCGCGACAGGCGTGAGCGCACGGTGCCGATGGGGATGCCGAGTTCGCGGGCAGCGAGGTCGTAGGTCTGGTCGGTTTCGAGCACGGCGTGGAAGGTGGACTGCAGGTCGTCGGAGAGGGTGTCGACGAGCGCCAGCGATTTTTTGAGCATGTCCCGGGCTTCGACGAGCGAGGCGGGGTCGCCAAAGGGGTCTTCCACTTCGTGGCCTTCTTCTTCGATGTCGTTGACGAACATGGCGTCGGGCTGGCGGCGGCGCAGGTGGTTGCGGGCCATGTTCAGGGCGATGCCGAACAGCCAGGTGGACGGTTTCGACAAATTGGAGAAACGCGCGGCGCAGCGGGTGGCTTCGAGGAAGGCGGACTGGGCGACGTCTTCGGCGTCGCACGCATCCCGCACGTAGCGCCTCACGAAGAGCAGCACGTGGCGATGGTGGGTGCGGTACAGGGACTCGATGTCGATCGGCGCGAAGCCGGCGCTGACCGCGCCTGCGCCCGCGTTGTCCGCGAGGGTGGGGTCTTCCACCTCGTCCATCTCTTCCACGGCCACAGGGCCTTCCGCGCCGTCGTCCTCTCCGGACGGGCAGCGCAAGGCATCGGAGGAAGAGCTGGCTGTCTGCATTTCTTGCAATGGCATGTCGAACTCCTGTTGTGTGTGTGTTGTTTGTCTTCCGTCTTCTTGCTTGAAGCACGCGGGCGCCGGTGCTTTTGGTAGGGGCAGCCGGCCACGTCGCGTGCCGGCTTTCCAATGCAAAAAAAACGCCCAGGCCGATGCCATCGCAAGTGCTTGATTTCAAACAGGGGGCGGTGGCGCGGCCTCCAAGTTTTTGGAATCGGCGGCGATGTGCGCTCACGAAAAATTGGAAAGCGGGGCTTTCCGGGGGCTCACTCCATGAGCCACCCTGCGCCCAACCCCGCGACTCGGGGGTCGATGAAACCGCTTCGCCGGGCTGGCGTCCGGCCGACTGGCGAACCGTGGCCGCGGTTTCGACACTCAACCGGCATGGCACAAAGCTCTTCCCTCCCCATCGACACCTCGACACGGCGCTATGCCTGCGCGGCCATCGGCGCGGCGGCCTCGCTGGCCACGGCGTACTCGGCCCAGGCCGCGCAGGCAGCGGGCGCTCTGATGATGAAACCGGTGAACGACCTGGCGTGGTCCAGCCGCGTCGGCGAGGAGTTCAGCCACATCTTCCAGTCGGCGGTGCAGTCGCACCTGCGGCATGCGCGCTCGCGCGAGGCGCGCTCGCGCTCGCAGCGGCTGGGACTGGTCGACCCCAGCCACCTGGCGGAGAAAGCGCTGCAGCTGTGGGGCTCCGGCGGCGAAGAGCGCCTGGAGGCGCTGGCGCGCCAGGCGCTTTACCGCCTGACGACGGGCGGATCCACCTCGCTCAACGCCAGCCTGCAGCCGAGGGATCCGCTGGAGCAGCACTTGCTGCTCAGCAAGATGGCCGAGCACCTCGGCCACGATGAGGATTCGCCCGCGCACCGCGAGCTGCAGTTGTCGCTGCAGCAGTTGCAGGAGCACCATGGCGACGAGCTGGCGGCACTGGAACGCGGCGCCCCGGCCTTCGCGAAACTGCACGAAGCCACCGCCGCGCCCGGCTTGGCGCAGGCCGCCGCAAACGACCCCGCTGCCAACCCAGCCGCCGCGCTGAGGCGCATCTACCTCGACGCCGGCCGCACCGAGGGCGACGCCGTGGTGTCGCCCAACAAGCTGGCGCTCGGCCTGCTTGCACGCTTCGACGCGGACCGCTTTGAGCTCGCCCTGCACCAGCTCGGCGAGGGCGTGCTGGCCGACCTGCGCTCTCCCCTGCCCTCGCGCCACGCCAGCCGCGTGGCGGTGGCCTTGTCCAACGCCGGCGCCTTCATGAATGTGCGGCGTGCGCTGGGCATTTCGCGCGAGCTGCGGTTGCGGTTGAACGCGCACTCGCAGGACATCGAAGACTCCGAAGGCCAGCTCGCTTCCAAATTGTTGGAGGTCTCGGAACAAGGCTGCGCCAGCGCCACCGGTTTCGCCGACGGCGTGCTGGGCGAGCGGCGCGGCGGGCAGTGCCTGTCGCGGCCCGGCTCGCTATCCTGCCTGCGCCATGCGGTGAGCTGTATGCCGCCGGCGTGGTGGCCCGAGTCGGGCCACCCGGCGCGCCTACAACTTCTTGAAGACCTGGACATGCGCCTGCACCGCTTGAGCGACTCGGGCGCCACGCCAGCCAGCGGCGCCGAGTCTCGCCTGCGCGCAGGCGCGGTTGCGGCCTCGGGCCGGGCGCCGGTGTCGTCACCCCAAGGAGCCTGAAGAACATGGCGATGGCCTCTCATCCGGCAAAGCCGGCCAACCCACTGGTCGACCAAGCGGTGCAAGCCGCGCTGTCCAACCGCGGACCGGTGGAGGTGGACCTCCCGGACGGCGGCTGGTTCGTCGTGCATCCGCAGGCGGATTTCGTGATGCTCTCGGTGGGACAGGGGGGCAGCCAGGCCGCGCATGCGGTCGACGTGCTGCAGCGGCGGCTGTATGCGCCGGAGCGCTTCGGCTCATGGATGCCCGCGGCCCTGAACGACGACAGCCTGATCGCCGTGCAGCGCCTGGACCGCGGCGCCGACGGCGGCGTGGCGCCCTTCGACGACACGTTGCTGGCCCAGGCCAGGGAGCTGCTGTCATGCGCCTGAGCGACCCCCTGGCGCCCGACGCCGCCGCCCTCGCCCGCTTGCGGGACGTCCCACCGGCCGAGCGCGGTCGGGGCGCGCCGCCGCGCGGACCTCAGTTGCAAGGGTTGGCGGCACCGCGTCCGTCCCACCCGCCGCCGGCCGAGGCGCCGCTGCACCGCCACGGCGCCTCGCCGCAAGGCGCGGGCATCGCGCCCGCCGGCCCCGGCTCACCCGGCCTGGCCGAAGAACTGGCCGGGGCACTCGGCCTGGGCTTGACACGCAACAACCCGGTGTGGGGCGCCCATGCGCTGGAGAAGCTGCGCGGCCTTCAGCATGTGCTGATGCGCCAGGCCTTTGGGCTGCCACCTGAGCAGCGCACGCTGCTGCTGCAGGCAGTGAGGGTGCTGGAAGTGGCCGTGGCGCTGCGCCTGCGTCTGCAAGCCTGCCTGCTCGCCGAGCAGGAGTGGCTGCAACGCCATCCGCCCGGCAGCGGCCGCGAGGACGACCGTGGCCAGCCGCAGCCGCCAAGCGGCGCGCAGCGGCCGAGGAGCCTGGCGTGACTTTCCCTCCCACGTTCAGGCCGGGGCGGTCCCGTCCATTGAGGTGCGAGGCGAGGCGACTCCGTCCTCCGTTCGAAGCGGGCCGCCCCCGTCCTCCGTTCGGGCTGAGCCCTTCGACAAGCTCAGGACAGGCCTGTCGAAGCCCCTTGCGCGGACTACCGAGGCTTCGACAACCCAAGGTAACAAGGGCCCTTCGACAGGCACAAGGCGAACGGAAGGATTCAGGAGATTCCAGAGATGACCAATACGGAACCGAAGCGCCCCCCCCAGGACGCAGGCGCGCTGTCCACCGCCATCGGGCTGGTGTGGGGTTGGCTGGACCAGGGCGACCCGACGCAGGCGCTGACGTTGGTGCGAGGCTGCATGGCCTGCTGGCCTGAACACGCGGTGCTGCACCTGCTGCACCGCCATTGCCTGGTGGAGCTGGGCCTGCCGCTGCCCGCAGGGCCGATGCCGGGCGGGTCGAAGATGCCATCCGCCTGGGCGGCTTTGCAGGAGAAGCTGCAGGCGCGGCAGCGGCTGCAGCTGCAGGCAGAAGTCCGTTGGCGCACCGCCAAGCCCGAGGACCGCACGCCACCATGAACCACCAACTCATCCTCAAGCTCAACGCCTTCGCGGCCAAGGCGGCCCAGCGCGCCGAGTTGGTGGCCGCGGCCATCGTCATCGGCATCGTGTTCATGCTGGTGCTGCCGATGCCGACCTGGCTGCTGGACGCGCTGATCGCGGTCAACCTCGGCGCCTCGGGCCTGATCGTCGTGGTGTCGATGTACATGCGCGGGCCGACGGCGTTCTCCACTTTCCCGGCGGTGCTGTTGCTGACGACGCTGTTCCGGCTGGCGATCTCGGTCTCGACGACGCGGCTCATCATGCTGGAGGCCGACGCCGGCCACATCGTCGAGACTTTCGGCAACTTCGTGGTGGGCGGCAACATCGTGGTGGGCCTGGTGGTCTTCCTCATCCTCACCGTGGTGCAGTTCCTGGTGATCACCAAGGGCTCGGAGCGCGTGTCCGAGGTGACCGCGCGTTTCACGCTGGACGCCATGCCGGGCAAGCAGATGTCGATCGACAGCGACCTGCGCGCCGGCCTGATCACCGCCGACGAGGCCAAGCGCAAGCGCTCGGAACTGGCGCGAGAGAGCCAGATGCACGGCGCGATGGACGGCGCGATGAAATTCGTCAAAGGCGACGCGATCGCCGGCATCTTCATCGTGGCGGTCAACCTGATCGGCGGCATCTCCATCGGCGTGATCCAGCGTGGGCTGACGGCCGGCGAGGCGACCCAGCTTTATTCGGTGCTGAGCATCGGCGACGCGCTGATCGCGCAGATCCCGGCGCTGCTGATTTCTCTGGCCGCGGGCCTGATCACCACCCGCGTGGCCGACGAGTCTTCCCACGGCGGCGCGGACGGCGAAAAAAACGGCCTGGCCCATGCCGCCAAGAACATCGGCCAGAGCATCGCCCAGGAGCTGTTCGGCGAACCCAAGGCGCTGTTGACCTCTGGCGCCATCATGCTGGTCTTCGCCATGGTGCCGGGCATGCCGTGGCCGGCCTTCCTGGCCTTGGCCACGGCGCTGTTCATCGCGGGCGGCGTGGGGCTGTGGGCACCGAAGATCAAGCAGCACCAGGCGCAGATGCAGGAGGAGGCCGAGGCCGCCACGCCGAAGTTCGAGGACGCCGTCAACTTCCGCAGCACCCGGCCGATGCAGCTGGTGATGCCGGCATCGATGGAAGGCGGCGACGAGGCCGAGACGATCTCCCTGGCGGTGCGCAAGATGCGCAACCGCATGCTCACGCACCGCGGCATCCCCGATTTCCCGAAATTCGACATGCTGTTCGACGCCGCGCTGCCCGAGGGCACGGTGCAGTTCCGCATGGTCGAGGTGCCGCTGCTGACTTCGGACATCCGCCTGGAATGGGCCAGCACCCGAGAACCGCTGGACCGCATCCAGGCGCTGGGCATCGAGCACCGCGAAGAAGCCATGGAAGGCAGCCGCCGCAAGCGGTTGTGGATCAAGCTGGCCGACGAGGCGGCGCTGCGCGAGGCCGGCGTGGCCTGGGAGCCGTGGGCCGAGGTCTTCGCCGCCGACGTCGAGACGGAGATGCTGCGCAACTGCCAGATGTTCCTGGGCATCCAGGAGGCGACGCGCTTCCAGCGCTGGGCCGAGGCCTTCCTGCCCGAGCTGGGCAAGGAGTTGTCGCGTTCGGTGACGATCACGCGCTTGTCGGAGGTGCTGCAGAAGCTGGCCCGCGAGGGGGTGTCGCTGCGCAACGTCCGTTTGATCCTGGAGTCGCTGCACGAGTGGTCGCAGAAGGAGCGCGACCCCAACCTCATCCTCGACCATGTGCGCTACGCGCTGCGCCGCCAGCTGTGCCACCACGTCTCGCGCGACGGCTTGATCCAGGCGGTGCTGCTGTCGCCCGAGGTGGAAGAGGCCCTGCGCAACGCCACCCGCACCAGCAGCCTGGGCGACTTCCTGGAGCTGGACCCGCACTACGAGCAGCAGCTGCTCGACAACCTGGCCGAGATGACCGGCGCCTGGGGCACCAACCAGCAGGCGCCGGTGGTGGTGACCACCGCCGACATCCGCCGCCAGCTCAGGAAGCTGGTGGAGGACGAATTCTTCTCGCTCCCGGTGTTCTCGTTCTCCGAGCTTTCGCAGCACTACAAGGTGCAGCCGGTGGGGATGCTGGAGGTTTAAGCGCCGGGCACCCCGGCTTCGGGGATGATGGTCACCCACCGGTGCGGATTGGGCACCCTGCCTTTGTTGATGGGGTACCTCACCTCCGTTCGGGCTGAGCTTGTCGAAGCCTTTGCGCGGGCCTGTGAAGTCTCTCAATGGAGAGGAGTGGCAAGGGCCCTTCGACAAGCTCAGGGCGAACGGAGTCAGGAAAGCTCAGGGCGAACGGAGTCAGGAAAGCTCAGCGAACGGTGTCACGGATGAACCGCGCGAGGATGAACAGGCTCGTGGCGAACGGAGCTGGGTGAGCAGAATCAAATTGAACCGGGGGAGTGACCTGCCATCTGGCAGCCCTGTTTTCCATTCAGGTTCAAGCGGAGCCCGGCATGTCACCAGGCCCTGTCGCCAAGCCCCCTCACTGCCGCGAATCCTCGAACCGCGACATGCTGCGCTTGCTGTTCAGCCCCAGGCGCTTGAGCCGGTAATAGAGGGTATTCAGCGGCATGCCCAGCTCGTCGGAGGCCAGGGTCACGTTGCCGTTGGTGCGTGCCAGCGTGGAGATCAACAGGCCGCGCTCGCAGGCGTCCAGCGCGCTGCGCAGCGAAGTCTTCTCGGGCGATTTCTTCTCGCCCTGGCTTGACATCGACAAGGCGTGGCGCGTGGCGGCGGTTTTGAGTTCGCGGATGTTGCCCGGCCAGGAGTGAGCCATCAGCCAGCTCAGTGTCTTGGAATCGACCGACTGCGGCGCCAGATGGAAGCGCGCGCAGGATTCCATGACGAAGCGCTGGAACAGCACCTGGAGGCGGTCGGGTTGCGAGCGAATGGGCGGCAGGCTGATCTCGATCACGCTGATGCGGAAGTAGAGGTCTTCCCGGAACAGGCCTTTTTCCACCAGCGTCGGCAAATGGGCCTTGGTGGAGGCGATGAGCCGGAAGTCGGAATGCCTGAATTTGGAAGAGCCGACGCGCTCGGCGCCTTTGTCCTGCAGCACCCGCAGCAGCTTTGCCTGCAGCCACAGCGGGCAGCTGTCGACCTCGTCGAGGTACAGCACACCTTTGTCGGCATCGGCGATTTTCCCGGGCTTGGCGCGAAGCGCGCCCGTGAAGGCGCCGGCTTCGAAACCGAACAATTCCGCCTCGGCCAGGGTTTCGGGGATGGCGGCGCAATTCACGGCGACGAACTGGCCGGTGCTGCCGGACTGCTCGTAAATGAACCGTGCCATGGAATCTTTCCCGGACCCGGTTTCGCCGCACAACAGCAAGTCCACCGGATATTTGGCCAGGCGCCTGGCCGTCACATAGGCTTCGTCGCTGGTATCGATGCCTTCCTGGGGCTGCACTGCGGGCGGCTGTGCAGGGGGCGAGAAACTGGAAGCGGGAGGGGCGGAAGGACAAGCGGAATCCGGGCCGCGGCCCTTGGCACTGGCGCGTTTGCCGGTCAGGTCCCGCAGCAAAACCAATGCTTGTTGGGAATCATTCGGCCTGGCATGGGTTCGCAAGGGGTTCAGCGCAGCCGGCCAGGTGTCCTGGGGTTCGGACAAATCCTGGAGCAAGACGACCCGGTCGCCCAGGGTCATCGGCCAATGGCCCATGTCCATCAGCAAATCGGTCGCCTGCCCATCGGAGCAGTCGAGCAAGAGCCAGGCATCAGGATGGGCGGCCAGCCAACGTTGCGCATTTTCCGGATCGAGGCTCTGGCTGACGCAGAACAGCTGCTCGGACGCCCTGCGCAGCGACGCCCTGGTCGCATGGTTGTCTGAACATATTCCAAATCGAACTGAATTCGAAAACATGATGCACCCTACGACGGTATGGGAAACGGCGCTCCGAACTCGGAACATGCCATTACCCTATCAATTAGAAATTATCAATCAATTTCAAATACAAGCAATCCAGGAAAATAAAATCAATATTTAATATTCACCAAATTCACTTGGAATTTATTCAATATACTAAATATGGTTATATCGAATATATCGATCACGGCCGATCGATTTTTATTATGAAAATGGGATTGTTTCGAAATTGCGTCAGGAGTATTGACAAAACAGAAACAACACCTCAGTCATGCAACTTGCGTCGAAATGTTACATGGCACAACAAAAGAAATATTTTGTTTCGATTTGGGGTCTCAGACATCACTCAAAGCCGCGCCCAGCTTGAAAGTGAATTCAAGGAGATCTCGTAAGTAATATTGCGTATTGACTTGCAAGATAACCTATGAATCCAAATATTTCTCAATTGGGATAAGCGGCATTCACGCGCATGACAGCTCACTTGAAAGTTTTGTGTCAAATATTTCGACACAGCTTGAACCAATTATTCTGATAGATCTGCAGGGCTATGCATAGAGCATGCCATTAGAACGGGTTGTACGGTTTTCAAAACCTGTCAGTACGGATTGCGGCATTGCATACAAAAATGTATACGCCTTGTCGAATATGGATCGATTCGTCGCTGTGAAGTATCAGTTTGAGCGATTCGTCAGTGCCGGGAAGACGGTTTCCCGTTTCGACTGAAGTCAAATTGACGGTTTCCCGGCTTTTAGTAGGGGATTGAAGGCACTGAGACATTCCGCAACCGCGCTAAAAGCCCAGCCCGGCCCAGGCTCGCCGTGGCGCTTTCATGCTGGTGCAGTGACTGCCCTGACTGGTGTTGAAACAGCCTGCCACGGGGCCGACGAGGGCATTTGGCCTTCGACATCATGGAGTCAACACTCGATTGCAACCCCATCCAGGGGGATGGGAAATGCCATTGCGCCGGGATAGCGCAAGCCCGGACTCCACCATGAGAGGGCTGGCAACCCGCTCGATGTGTTGTTAGGCGGGGACTTGCATCAAACACTGTATGTATATACAGTCACTGAACACATGGAGGCACCCGATGAACACGTCGTCCCGCTACGTTCAGTTTTACCAACCCAAACCCGACCGGCTGCCCAGTTGGCTGCGCAAGCTGTGGTTCTGGTTTTGAGGCTGGCCGGGGCTGCCGCACCGGCCGTCACCGTCCCGGCGAGGTGGGGTCGTGAACAAGAAACCTTCCACTGAAGTCCTGCTGCGCTCCAGCGATGACGCTCAGTCCGAACTGCCTTTGGCGGTCGAAGGCGTGCAGCGTTACGTCTGGGAAGGCAAATTCGGCTCGATGCTGATCGAGGTTGAAGACGACCGGGTGTTCGTCAATGGAAAACAGGTGGAACTCATGCCACCGCCCGCCACAGGTTGACGGCACCTGACCCGGCGGACGCCAGGAACAGCCCACGCCGATCCCTTGCCTGCCGGACGAACCGCTGAAACCGCAGCGGGCCAATTGGAGCGGCGGTGCAACCTCATGGACACCCGGTGGTCCTGGCTGGTTCAAGGGGTACACGGGCGACCAGGGTGCACCGTTAACGCATGGACCACCTACAGCCAGGAAATCTTTCTCATTACGCGGACCCTTTGGAATTTCATTCCAAATCAATGGCTTTCCGAGTCAGAAATCGCAAAAGTTTTCCACTCGCGCTCTCCACAATGTCCGCGGCATGAAGAGCAGCATTTATCTCGACGCCAACGCCACCACGCCCGTCCTGCCACAAGCCCGCGCCGCCGCGCTCGCGGCCATGGCTGACGATTTCGGAAACCCCAGCAGCACACACGCCACCGGCCTGCGGGCGCGCGCGCTGCTCGATGAAGTGCGCGCCTGTGCGCGCCGGGTGCTGCAAGCGCCCACCGGCCGCCTTCTGTTCAACAGCGGCGCCACCGAAGGCATCCAGACCGCCGCGTTGTCAGCGCTGATCCATTGGCGCGACCGTGGCCGCGCTGGTGCACCGGTGCCGCCGAGGCTGCTTTACGGCGCTACCGAGCACAAGGCCGTGCCCGAAGCGCTGGCGCACTGGAAAGCCTTGCTCGGCCTGGACTTCGACATCCAGGCCATTCCGGTGGGGCAGGATGGCCGCCATGATCTGGACTGGCTGAGCCGCCACGCGTCCGGGGCCGCCCTTGTCTGCACCATGGCCGCCAACAACGAGACCGGCGTGGTCACCGACCTGGACGGCGTGGCCGGCGCGCTCGAAGGCAGCTCCGCGCTGTGGCTGGTGGACGGCGTGCAGGCCCTGGGCAAATTCGACCTGAAGCTGGGCAGCCGCCGCATCGACTACGCGTCTTTCTCCGGCCACAAGTTGTATGCGCCCAAGGGCATCGGCCTGCTGTACGTGAGAGAGGGCTCGCCGTTCTCACCGCTTTTGGCCGGTGGGGGCCAGGAAGGCGCGTCGCGCTCGGGCACCGAGAACATGGCCGGCATCGCCGCGCTCGGCGCGGTGCTCGCGGCGCTGGAACAGGGCGGCACCTTCGCGCCGCACGCCGAATTGAGCGCCCGGCGCGAGCGGCTCGCCCAGGCGCTGCGCGGCGCCTTTCCCGGCGTGTTGTTCAATGCGCCGTTCGGCTGCAGCCTGCCCACCACACTGAATTTCTCCGTTCCCGGCGTCGGCTCGCGCCTGCTGCTGGACCTGTTCGACGCCGCCGGCCTGCGCCTGAGCGGCGGCTCGGCCTGCGGCGCGGCGCGCGCCCGGCCCAGCGATGTGCTGCAGGCCATGGGCCTGCCGGCCTGGCGGACCGAATCGGCGGTGCGGTTGTCGATCGGCGCCGCGGACGACCCGGCCGACATCGACGAGGCCTGCGCGCGCTTGCAGGCCTGCGGCGATGCGCTGCGTGCCAGCGGGCAAGGGCCCCAAGCGCCGTCCAACGGGCCGGTCCCTGTCGCCTCGGTGACCCGCTTCGTCACCGACGGCGCCTGCTGCTACGTCGTGGCCGACCCGGACAGCCGCCGCTGCGTGGTGGTGGACCCGCAGCCATCCCAAGACGAGGCTCTTTCGCAATGGCTGCGCCGCCGCGGTTGCGAAGTCGCCGCGGTGCTGGGCACCGCAGACCACCCCGCCGCCATGCTCCCGCTCCTGGCAGCCATGCCCGCAGGACAGGACAGTCCCGCGGGATGGCCCGCAGGCGCAGACCACATCGATCTGGGTGCCCACCACCGCCTGACGCGCTTGTCCCTTCTCCCAGGCGCCCGATCGACGAACGCCGCCTACCTGCTCCGCGGCCCCGAAGGTTTGGAGACCGTGCTGGTGGGCAACGCGCTGGAGCCCGAAGACCGCGCCGCGCTGCAGGCGCTGGCAGGCATCGTCAAGCCACACACGCCGCTGCTGCTCGGCCACGACGGCGGCGGCGATTGCTTCGTCACCACGCTGGCCGCGCGGCGCGCGGCGCCGCCGCCCCGCAAGGCAA